>JAUNTK010000017.1 GCA_030538735.1 Pseudomonadota bacterium | reverse complement strand
GGTTGACGGACTTTACAGCTTCAGTTGGTACGGCTCAGTGGGGGCAGGTCACGCCGCCCATTTTTTGCTTGCTCGGGCACTGCGCCTATCGCAAGCAAGGGCCACAGGCCGTCCAAATCAATCACACCACCCTCTGACCAATTGAGGGCAGGAAGACAGGCGGCTGCGGTTGTGAAGCACCCTCGTTCTTTCGACTCACCCGGAAGTAGAGGTTAATGGTGATTGTGCCACCGCGTAGGCGATGGGTGATTGGCCGCCGAGTGCGCGATGGGGACGTTGGTGGTCGTAGGCGTGGGTGGTGCGTGCGCAGGCTGCGCCTGACTTCCCTGCGCCCTTGGAAGTGACTGCGCAAGTGCTGGGGCAGGACAAGGCGGAAGGTGAAGCCACTGCGGCGGTGGAGCAAGTATCGAGGCAGGCGCATGGGGTTGGTACCTATCCATGTACCAAGCTGCCCCTCTCCGAAAAGCAAAAAACCCCCGAAAATCAGGGGCTTATGCTTGTGTGGCGGAGAGAGTGGGATTCGAACCCACGGTGGGCGTAAACCCACGGCAGTTTTCAAGACTGCTGCCTTAAACCACTCGGCCATCTCTCCGTGTTTGCCGCAATGCGGCTGGCAGGCGGCTATTTTGCCATGCTTGGCTTGCGCTTGGGTTTGCTTTGCGGTTGGGACGTGCAGCGACGCAGGGCAAGTTGGGCGGGCAGGTGTTCGGCCAGGTGGTCGATGAACACGCGCACCGCAGGCAACATGCCGCGCCGTGTGGGAAAGACCATGTGGACGATACCTTCGGGCATCTTCCATTCCGGCAGCACCACTTCCAGTTCACCGTTCAGCACGGCTTCGGCGCAGACCATTTCCGGCAGCATGGTGATGCCGATGCCTTGTTTGGTCAGCGCACGCAGCATGTTGAAATCGAAGGCGGCAAGGCGCGGCTGCAGTTCGATGTTGCGCACTTCGCCGTTTGGGCCATGCAGTTCCCAGCGCTGGCGTGCCTCGTCTTCGATCATGGTGAGCGTGATGTGCTCGGCAAGTTCATCCGGGGTTTTCGGCCTGCCGCGCTTGCGCAGGTAGGCGGGGCTGGCGACCAGCAATTGTTGATCGTGGCCGAAGCTGCGCATCACCAGGCTGCCATCGTCATCAAGCTTGCTGCGCACGCGGATCGCGGCATCGAAGCCTTCGTTGATGATGTCGATGCGGCGGTTGCTGACATGCAATTGCAGGCGCACGTCAGGGTGCAGGGCGAGAAATTCCGGGATGATCGCCGGCATCAATTCATGGGCGATGGTGACCGGCACGCCAACCCGCACCAAACCGCGCGGGGTGCTGCTCAATTGCGCGACCGCATCGCGCGCGGCCTCGGCCGAAGCCAACATCGATTGCGCATGGCGATGCACACTCATGCCGACTTCGGTCACCGCAAAGCGGCGGGTCGAACGCTGCAACAGGCGCACGCCAAGGTCTTCTTCAAGCTGGGCGATGCGCCGCGACAAACGCGATTTTGGGATGCCCAGCGCACGTTCGGCCGCCGCATACCCGCCGTGTTCGACCACGGCAGCGAAGTAGTAAAGGTCGTTGAGATCCTGCATCAGGCCAGAGTATCCGCGCCACCCATGTATGGGCGCAACACCTCAGGCACGCTGATCGAGCCATCGGCGTTCTGGTAGTTCTCCATCACTGCGATCAGCGCGCGGCCGACCGCCGTGCCAGAGCCATTCAAGGTATGCACCAATTCCGGCTTGCCGGCATCCGGGTTACGCCAGCGCGCCTGCATCCGACGCGCTTGGAAATCACCGCAATTGGAGCACGATGAAATCTCACGATAGGTGTTTTGCGAGGGCAGCCACACTTCCAAATCGTAGGTTTTGCGTGCGGAAAACCCCATGTCGCCCGCGCACAGCAACATGCGCCGATACGGCAGGCCAAGCTTTTGCAGCACGGTTTCGGCGCACGCGCTCATGCGCTCCAGCTCAGCATCGCTGTCATCGGCCTTGACGATCGAAACCAGCTCGACTTTTTCAAATTGATGCTGGCGGATCATGCCGCGCACATCGCGGCCACCGCTGCCGGCTTCCGAGCGGAAGCACAAGGAATCGGCGGTCATGCGCAGCGGCAGGCGCTCGGCATCGAGGATTTCATCGCGCACGATATTGGTCAGCGCGATCTCCGAGGTGGAGATCAGATAGCGGCGATGCTCGCCCAGTTGGGTGGCGAACATATCCTCTTCAAACTTCGGCAATTGGCCGGTGCCGATCAGGCTTTCAGCATTGACGATCACCGGCACGTTGGTTTCTTCGTAGCCATGTTCGCCGGTGTGCAGGTCGAGCATGAACTGCGCCAGCGCACGATGCAGGCGCGCCAATTGGCCGCGTAATACGGTAAAGCGTGCACCAGAAAGTTTGGCCGCGGTTTCGCCATCCAGCCAGCCGTGACGGGCGCCCAACTCAACGTGGTCTTTCACCTCGAAATCAAACGTGCGCGGCGTGCCCCAACGGCTTTGTTCGACATTGCCGGTTTCATCCACGCCATCGGGCACGCTGGCATCGGGCAGATTGGGCAGGCCGTGGGTGATCAACTCCATCTCGGCCTTGATCGCCTCCAAGCGCACTTCGCTGGTTTTCAATTCTTCAGCGAAACCGGCGACCTCGGCCAGCAGTGGCGCGACATCCTCGCCCTTGGCCTTCGCCATGCCAATCGCCTTGCTGCGGGTATTGCGCAGATTCTGCAATTCCTGCGTGCGCACCTGGATCGCCTTGCGCTCGGCCTCCAGCGCGGAAAACGCGCCGACATCCAGCACCATGCCACGCCGCGCCAAACCGGCACGGACAGTTTCGGGGTCGTTGCGAAGCAATTGCGGGTCAAGCATGGCGGTGCCCATCGACAAAACGAAAGGCGCATTATCGCGGGCTTTTTGACTGGCGTGGGCAGTGGTTTTTCGCCATGCTCACGATCAAGCTGCGACCATCGCGGCAAATCCCCCGTGAGCGCCCATGAATACCTCGCCCCCTCGCCCGCCTTCTTCGATGCCGCCACGCCGCCTGCTGATCGCCATCGTGCTGGGCGCGCTAGCCATCGGGTTGCTGATTTTTTTGCTGACTTGGGGCATCGAGCGCCATCGCAATAAACGCTTCTATACCGCCGATCCAAACGCCGCGACCAGCAGCGAAGGCCAAGTGGAAATCTTCCAGCCCTTGCCGGCACCGATGGTGGGTGAAAACGGGGCATTCGCCGCCCCCCGTGCAGATCATCGAGCCGGCCAAGCCGGTACCACCCGCAACCACGCCAGCCACCACGCCACGCCCAGCGCCCGCCGCAAGCACCCGCACTGCAGCCGCGAGTACGCCGGTGCCGATCAGCCAGGTTTCACCGCGCTATCCACGCGATGCCCTGCGCAGCGGCATTGGCGGCTTGGTGCGGGTCGCGGTGGATGTCGGCCCGGATGGCGTACCCACTTCGGTTTCATTGGCCGAAGGCAGCGGCTCACGCGAGTTGGATCGCGCCGCATTGGATGCGGTACGCCGCTGGCGCTTCAAGCCCGCCATCGTCAATGGTCAGCCCAGCGTCGGCCGGGTGGTGGTGCCGATCCAATTCACCCCTGAATGATTGCACCCCATGACGAAGGATCAACAGCCGCCGGCCGCCCACCGCGCAAATCATCCACACCCGCTGTGGTTGGCCCTGACCGTGGGGGCGCTGGCGATCCTTGTGGTGATCTGGGACCTTGGCTTCTGAACCTGAATACGGATTAAGGCCCTGCAATGCAAATCCATCATCAGCCCGCTTTCGCCTTTGGTCGGGTGCATCTGGGCGGCTTGCAAGGCTATAATTTGCACCCCTTCAACCGGCCATTCAGCTTGAATTTTCCGGTTTCTGCAAAACCCGACGAAAATCAGCTACTTGGCACAGCGCGAGCGTAATCTGGAAATGGCGGATAGCCTTCTGAAGCAGTTTGCCCGTACTTCGCAATTGGGCGCCAATGCGGCCTATATCGAAGATCTCTACGAACAGTACCTGGTCGCACCGGAGAGTGTCGGGCCGAAATGGCAGGCCTACTTCGATGAGATGAAGGGCCGCGAATCCGGCGATGTGCCGCACTCGGTGATTGCCGATGCCGTCGCCCAAGCCGGCCGCCAAGCCGCGCGTGGTCAAGCCAGCGCTACCGCGCAAGGCGCTGGCGATGAGCGCGAACGCAATGTCGGCCGCCTGATCACCGCCTACCGCTCGCGTGGCCACTTGGCCGCCGAGATCGACCCGCTGGAGATGCTGGTGCATCCCGATGCGCCCGACCTCACCCTCGGCTTCAACCGCTTGTCGGATGCCGATCTGGACAGCGAGTTCTCCACTGGCGGCGTCGCCGGCAAAGAACGCATGAAGCTGCGCGATTTGTTCGCCACGCTCAAGGCCACCTACACCGGCCCGATCGGTGCCGAGTTCATGCACATCACCGATGCCGAACAGCGCCGCTTCATGTACGAGCGTCTGGAAGCGGCCGCCGGCAACTTCAGCCCATCCAAAGACGAAAAACTGCGCATCCTGGAGCGCCTGACCGCCGCCGAAGGCTTGGAGCGCTACCTCGGTACCAAGTACGTCGGCCAGAAGCGTTTCTCGCTTGAAGGCGGCGATGCGCTGATCCCGATGATGGACAGCATGATCCGCCATGCCGGTGCCGAAGGCGTCAAGGAAATCGTGATCGGCATGGCCCACCGTGGCCGCTTGAACGTACTGGTCAACACCCTGGGCAAGCCGCCAAAGGCGCTGTTCAACGAGTTTGAAGGCAAGTTTGAGCACCACGAAAACGACCGCGCCCACACCGGCGATGTCAAATACCACATGGGCTTCTCCGCCGATGTCGCCACCCCGGGCGGCCCGGTGCATTTGGCGTTGGCCTTCAACCCCTCGCATCTGGAAATCGTCAACCCGGTGGTGGCCGGCAGCGTGCGTTCGCGCCAGTTCCGTCGCGGCGATCAAGCGCGCAAGCAAGTGTTGCCGGTGCTGCTGCACGGCGATGCCGCATTCGCCGGCCAAGGCGTCGGCATGGAATTGCTGCAGATGTCGCAGGCACGCGGCTTCGCGGTGGGCGGCACCGTGCATATCGTCATCAATAATCAGGTCGGCTTCACCACCAGCGAACGCCAAGATGCGCGCAGCACCTTGTATTGCACCGACGTCGCCAAGATGGTCGGCGCGCCGATTTTGCACGTCAACGGCGACAACCCGGAAGCCGTCGCGTTCTGCGCGGAGCTGGCCTTCGATTTCCGCCAGCGTTTTGGCAAGGATGTGGTGATCGATCTGGTTTGCTACCGCCGCAACGGCCACAACGAGGCCGATGAGCCGGCCGCGACCCAGCCGCTGATGTATCAAAAAATCCGCGCGATGAAGACCACGCGCGAGAAATACGGCAATGCGCTGGTTGCCGAAGGCGTGATCGACGCCGCCGGGGTCAAGGCTGTCGCCGATGCCTATCGCGACAAACTTGATGCCGGTGAAGTCACCGCCGAAGTGGTCGAGGTTAAACCGGATCAGTTCACCGTCGATTGGAGCAAGTTCCTCGCCGGCCGCTTCGAGCCGGGCACCGATACCAAGGTATCGAAAGAGAAGTTGCAGGGTCTGGCGAAGGCGATCACCACCATCCCGGCCGATATCAGCCTGCATCCGCGCGTCGCCAAGATTTACGATGACCGCCGCAAGATGGCCGCCGGCGAGCAACCGGGCGATTGGGGCTTCGCCGAGAATCTGGCCTACGCCACCTTGCTGGATGAAGGCTACAAGCTGCGTCTGGTTGGCCAGGATTCTGGCCGCGGCACCTTCTTCCATCGCCATGCCGTATTGCACGACCAAAAGACCGATCGCGATTACGTGCCGCTGCAGGAATTGGTCAAAGACCCGGAAGACGCCACCATCATCGACTCGCTGCTTTCCGAAGAAGCGGTGATGGCCTTTGAATACGGTTACTCCACCACCGACCCGCACACGCTGGATATCTGGGAAGCGCAGTTCGGCGATTTCGCCAACGGCGCGCAGGTGGTGATCGACCAATTCATCACCTCGGGCGAGGCCAAATGGGGCCGCCTCTCCGATATCGCCCTGTTCCTGCCGCATGGCTACGAAGGCCAAGGCCCGGAACACAGCTCGGCCCGGCTTGAGCGTTTCTTGCAGCTGTGCGCGCTGGACAATATCGTGGTCTGCGTGCCGACCACCCCGGCGCAGGCGTATCACATGATCCGCCGCCAGATGAAGATGGCCACCCGTAAGCCCTTGGTGGTGATGACGCCGAAATCCCTGCTGCGCCACAAGCTCGCCACCAGCACGCTGGATGAACTGGCCGATGGCCGCTTCCAGCGCGTGATCGGTGATGGCAAAGCCGACCCGAGAGAGGTCAAGCGCATCGTGCTGTGCTCGGGCAAGGTCTATTACGACTTGCTGGAAGATGCCGAAAAGCGCGGCCAGAACGATGTCGCCATCGTCCGCGTCGAGCAGTTGTACCCGTTCCCGCGCGAATTGCTGAAAGCCGAACTGGCCAAGTATCCGCTGGCCCGCGATGTGATCTGGTGCCAGGAAGAGCCGCAAAATCAAGGCGCGTGGTTCCAGATTCAACACCATCTGGTGGCCTCGCTGGCCAACAACCAATCGCTGTTCTACGCCGGCCGTGCGCGCTCGCCCTCCCCGGCCGCCGGCCACTTCAACGATCATCTCGCCGAGCAGCAAAAGCTGATCAGCGATGCACTGGTCAACGCGCCGGGCCAAGAACCCGGCGTCGAGTAAGCTCACCCTCATCCAACACAACATTCAATCGGACAAGCTCATGGCCACCGAAATCAAAGTCCCGGTTCTTCCCGAATCTGTCTCCGACGCCGTCATCGCCGGCTGGCACAAGAAAGTGGGCGAAACCGTCCGCCGCGACGAAAACCTGGTTGATCTGGAAACCGACAAAGTGGTGCTGGAAGTGCCCGCGCCCGCCGATGGCGTGCTGAAGGAAATCAAGTTCAACGAAGGCGATGTGGTCACCAGCCAGCAGGTGATCGCGGTGATCGAGGAAGGCGCCGTGGCCGAAGCCGCACCTGCCGCCGCCCAGCCGACCCCGGCCGCCGGCCCGCAGGAAGTGCAGCCCAAGGCCGCCGCGCCCGCCGCTGCAAAAGCCTCGGGCACCGATACCTCGCAGCTGCCGCCGGGTGCCGCCTTCACGGCGAAGAAAGAGGGCATCGACCCGGCGCAAGTCGAAGGCACCGGCCGTCGCGGCGCGGTCACCAAGGAAGACCTGATTAATTACGCCAGCGGCAAGACCGCCGGTGTCGCCGGTGGTGCGCGCCCGGAAGAACGTGTCGCCATGACCCGCATGCGCAAGCGCATCGCCGAGCGCCTGATGGAATCGAAGAACTCGATCGCCATGCTGACCTCGTTCAACGAAGTCAACCTGTCCAAGGTCATGCAGATGCGCAAAGAGCTGCAGGATGATTTCGTCAAGGCCCACGATATCAAGCTGGGCTTCATGAGCTTTTTCGCCAAGGCCGCCGCCAACGCGCTGCAGAAGTACCCGGTGATCAATGCCTCGGTCGATGGCGATGACATCATCTATCACGGCTATGCCGATATCTCGATTGCCGTCTCCACCGACAAGGGTCTGGTGACCCCGGTGCTGCGCAATGTCGAGCGCATGGGCTTTGCTGAAATCGAAGCCGGTATCGCCGAGTACGCCAAGAAGGCGCGCGACGGCAAGCTGGGCTTGGATGATTTGCAGGGCGGCACCTTCACCATCACCAATGGCGGCACTTTCGGCTCGCTGATGTCCACGCCGATCGTCAACCCGCCGCAGTCGGCGATCCTCGGCATGCACGCGATCAAGGATCGCGCCATCGTCGAAAACGGCCAAGTGATCGCCGCGCCGATGATGTATATCGCGTTGAGCTACGACCACCGCATCATCGACGGCAAGGATGCGGTCCTGTTCTTGGTCGATATCAAGAACCAGCTGGAAAACCCGAGCCGCATGCTGCTTGGCATGTAATCTCTCGTAACCCCTCTCCCAGCGGGAGAGGGGTTGGTGAGAGGGCGAGGCAGCCTCCCGCCTCGCAAGCCCTAACCCTCATCCGGCGCTGCGCGCCACCTTCTCCCGCAGGGAGTAAGGAAATGGAGAAACCCATGTCCGATCAACAACAGTTCGACGTTATCGTCATCGGCGGCGGCCCCGCCGGTTATCACGCTGCCATTCGCGCCGCGCAACTCGGCTTGAAGACCGCCTGCATCGATGCCGGCTTGGGCAAGGATGGCGCGCCGGCGCTGGGCGGCACCTGCCTGCGCGTGGGCTGCATCCCGTCCAAGGCGCTGCTGGATTCATCGCGCCAATACTGGAATATGGGCCATATCTTCGACCAGCACGGCATCAGCTTCGACAACGCCAAGATGGATGTCGGCACGATGATTGGCCGCAAGGACAAGATCGTGAAACAGTTCACCAGCGGCGTCGGGCAACTGTTCAAGGCCAACAAAATCACCGCGTTCTACGGCTTCGGCCAGCTGCAGCCGGGCAATGTGGTCAAGGTCAAACAGCATGACGGCAGCGAAGTCGAGTTGAAGGGCAGCAACGTCATCCTCGCCGTGGGTTCGGATTCGATCGAACTGCCGTTCGCCAAGTTCGATGGCAAATACATCGTCGATAACGCCGGCGCGCTGGATTTCGATAGCGTGCCTAAGCGCCTTGGCGTGATCGGTGCCGGTGTGATCGGCTTGGAGTTGGGCAGCGTGTGGAACCGACTCGGCTCGGAAGTCACCATCCTCGAAGCGATGCCGGATTTCCTCGCCGCCGCCGACAAAGAAGTGGCCAAGGTCTCCGCCCGCGAGTTCAAGAAGCAGGGCCTCGACATCAAGCTGGGCGCCAAGCTTGCCAGCGCCGAGATCAAGGGCGATGAAGTCGTGCTGACCTATAACGATGACAAGGGCGAGCACAGCCTCAGCGTTGACCGCCTGTTGGTCGCCGTGGGCCGCCGTGCCGCCAGCAAGGGCGTGCTGGCCGATGGCACCGGGGTGAAATTGAATGATCGCGGCCAGATCGAAGTCGATGAGCACTGCCATACCGGCGTCAACGGTGTGTGGGCGGTGGGCGATTGCGTGCGCGGCCCGATGCTGGCGCACAAGGGCTTCGAGGAAGGCATCGCGGTGGCCGAATTGATCGCCGGCCTGCCGGGCCACGTCAACTTCGACACCATCCCCTACGTGATCTACACCGAGCCGGAACTGGCCTGGGTCGGCAAGACCGAAGAGCAACTGAAGGCCGAAGGCGTGGCGTACAAGGCCGGCAGTTTCCCGTTTGCTGCGGTCGGCCGCGCGGTGGCGATGGCTGAGCCGATCGGCTTCGTCAAGGTGCTGGCCGATGCCGAAACCGACCGCATCCTGGGCATGCACTTGGTTGGCCCGAACGTCTCCGAGCTGGTGCACGAAGGCGTGATCTCGATGGAGTTCAAAGGCAGCGCCGACGACCTCGCCCGCATCTGCCACGCCCACCCGAGCCTCTCGGAAGCCGTGCACGATGCCGCGATGGCGGTGAACAAGCGCGCAATCCACAAAGCCAACTAAACCCGCCCTCACCCGCAACGGCGCACTTCGGTGCGCCGTTTGCGTTTTATCGCAGGAATCTTCATGAAAGCCATCTGCCTGTATTGCGGTGCCAAATCCGGCAACCGCCCCGAGTACATCGATGCCGCCGAACAACTCGGTCGCCGCATCGCTGAAACCGGCCACGCGCTGGTCTATGGCGGCGGCAATGTCGGCTTGATGGGCGTCGCCGCCGATGCCGCGTTGGCGGCCGGTGGCGAAGTGATCGGCATCATCCCGCAGCAACTGGTTGATTGGGAAGTCGCCCATCAGGGCCTCAGCCAACTTGAAATCGTCGATTCCATGCATGCGCGCAAACTGCGCATGTTCGAGCGGGCCGATGGCTTCGTCGCCCTGCCCGGTGGCTTCGGCACGATGGACGAGATGTTCGAAATGCTGACCTGGCGCCAGCTTGGCCTGGGCAACAAGCCCTGCGCCTTCCTCGATGTCAACGGCTATTGGCAGCCCTTGATGGCGATGCTCGACACCATGCTGGCCGAAGGCTTCCTGCACCCGGCCCAGCGCAACGATCTGTGGCATGGCGATGATATCGACACCATGCTGGGCTGGATGCGCGATTACGATACCGATCAAGCACGCGGCTTGGCCGAAACCCGGCGTCAAGAGCTGCATCGTTGAAGCCGAGCGGCCATTGATCGCCGCCCACCGATCTAGCGCCAATACCCACACGAGGCCCGTATGCCCAACCCATCGCGCTTCAACGCCCTGCGTATCCACAACGACGATGCCAGCTATCGCAGCGGCATCGAGAGTATTGGCATCGATGATCTCAACCCCGGCGAAGTGCTGATCAAAACGGCGTATTCCTCGGTCAATTACAAGGATGCACTGGCGGGCACCGGCAAAGGCCGGATTTTGCGTCGCTTCCCGCTGGTCGGCGGGATTGATGTCGCCGGCCATGTGCTGCAATCGCGCGACCCGGCCTTCAAGGAAGGCGATGCGGTATTGGCGACCGGCTGCGGGCTATCCGAAACCCGCGATGGCGGCTATGCCGAATACGCGCGGCTTGAATCACGCGCGGTGATCGCCCTGCCTGCCGGCTTAAGCCTGCGCGAGGCGATGATCCTTGGCACCGCCGGTTTCACCGCCGCACTTGCACTGCTGCGGATGCAGGCCAATTGGCAGCGGCCGGATCTGGGGCCAATCGCGGTCACCGGGGCCAGCGGCGGGGTTGGCTCATTGGCGATTGCGATTTTCAAGCGCGCCGGCTACCGCGTGCACGCGATCAGCGGCAAGGCCGATCAAGCCGACTGGCTGTGCTCGCTCGGTGCTGACGAGGTACTGAGGCGCGATGTCTTGGCCGATACCCAGCCACTGCAATCGGTACGCTTTGGCGGCGGCCTGGATACTGCCGGCGGCCCGATGCTGGCCAGCCTGTTGGCGCAGACTGCCAGCTACGGCAACGTGGTCAGCGCGGGATTGGCCGCCAGCGCCGATTTGCCGGCCAGCGTGATGCCGTTCATCCTGCGCGGCGTCTCGCTCGTCGGCGTCTCATCATCGAATGCCACGCGCGAAATGCGCGAACAGGTGTGGGCGCGGCTGGCGGGCGAATGGAAGCCGGCCACCCTAGAGCACATTTGCCAAGGCGAGATTGGCCTTGACGGGCTGACGGCGGCCTTCGAGCGCATGTTGTCCGGCCAATCGCTGGGCCGGGTACTGGTGCGCATGGGGCATTCCAGCGGCCACGGCTAACGAGTAGAATCAGCGCACACAAGGGGAGCTTCACCATATGGCACGCATTCTGGTCGTTGACGATTCACCATCCCAATTGATGGGCATCCGCCGCATCGTCGAAGGCTTGGGCCACGATTGCCTGACCGCCGAGGATGGCGCTGAAGGCGTGGAAGTCGCCAAGGCCGAGCTGCCCGACATGATCCTGATGGATGTGGTGATGCCGAATCTCAACGGCTTCCAGGCCACCCGCTCGATCAGCCGGGCCAGCGAAACCCGCCATATCCCGATCGTGCTGGTGACCACCAAGGGCCAGGAAACCGACAAGGTCTGGGGCATGCGCCAAGGTGCCAAGGCCTATATCACCAAGCCATTCACCGATGCCCAACTGACCGAAGTCATCCAGCAGTTGATCCCGGCCTGATCGCCACGCCGGCGTTAGAGCCCACATGAGACTTCCTGCACCCACAAATGAAGAGGTCGCCAAGCTGGAGCAATCCATTGGCTATCAGCTGCCTTCTGCACTTGTTAAGCTTTACGCCAAACGAGGCAACGGTGGCTTCGGGCCGGATTACGGATTACTTGGACTAGGTTCCGGCCATCTGACAGACCAAGGCGACACCGCCCTAAGCCTCTACCGCACCTTCAGCTAGCCAGACCCGGAAGATTCGGGCTGGGCTTGGCCCGATCACCTACTCCCTATCCTTCACGTTGGCTGTGCCATCCACTACTGCATAGACTTGGCTTCACCGGACAACCCTGTTGTCAAGTTTGACCCAAACGGGTTCGGCCCAGGGGACAACTGGCAAGGTGCATTCTCGGTCGCTTTCCCAAAACTTGAGCCTTGGTTAGCTGGGCTCTAACAATCCACTCAAGCGGACACTTTAATTCAGGCGACAGACGCGGCCCTATTCGCATCAATCGCGCATCAACCGGCGTCGAAGGCATCCTTCAGGTCTTGATAGGCGGATTTCTGCCGCTCGTTGCGCGGCACCGGCGCCACCACTTCCAGCTCGACGATCTGATCACCGGGCGTCGCCCCCGGCAGGCCACGGCCTCGCAAACGCAGCTTGCGCCCGGCCTCGGAACCGGCCGGGATTTTGAGTTCCACCGCACCGCCCAACGTCGGCACGGTGATGACATCGCCCAGCGCCGCCTGCCACGGCATCACTTCCAACACGTGGATCAGGTTGCGGCCATCCACCTCGAATTGCGGGTGCGCGGCGTATTCGATTTCCAGCAGCAGATCGCCCTGTGTCCCCTGTGCTTTCAGCCGGATCGCCTGACCGGGTTTGATGCCCTTGGGGATTTTCACGTCCAACGATTTCTGGTTGACGCTGATCCGTACCGAATCGCCGTTGTAGACCGCCTCCAGCGGCACCGAAAGCTTGGCGCGGCTGTCACCGCCACCCGGCGCGCGCCCTTGCGGACGACCAGCCGAACGTGCACGGCCAAAAATTTGCTCGAAGAAATCGCTGAAACCGCCGCCCTGATCGCGGCCGGCGAAAATTTCATCGTAATCATCAAAACCACCGGCACCGGGATGCCCCCCACCAAAACCACCGGGCGGCGGCACATCATCGCCGGGGCGATAACCACGCGCGCGCAGCTGATCGTAAGCCTTACGTTTTTCCGGGTCACGCAGTGCCTCGTAGGCCTCATTGACCGCCTTGAATTTGTCCTCGGCGCCGGCCTCTTTGCTGACATCCGGGTGGTATTTGCGCGCCAGCCGCCGATACGCGGTCTTGATCTCGGCCTCGCCCGCGCCGGGCTCGACGCCCAAAGTCTGGTAGTAATCCTTGAATTGCATATCGGCTCCGGGCACTTGAAACTGCGTAACCATCCCACAACATGGGCATGGTGGATGACAAGTTCAAGCCTTGCCATCTTGCCATCTTGCCGTCTTGACGCCCTATTTCCCAGCGCGGGCGCAAACTGCGTTTTTCCAGCAACGAGGTGTGGCATGACCATCCAGATCGGCGAACGTATCCCCGAAGCCACTGTGCAGTACATCGACGAAGATGGCGTGCAAACCATCCACAGCCCGCCGCTGTTCGATGGCAAGCAGGTGCTGCTGTTCGCGGTGCCGGGTGCCTTCACCCCGACCTGCTCGGAACGCCACCTGCCGGGCTATGTCGAACACTATGATGCCTTCAAGCAACGTGGCATCGAGGTGCTGTGCATCTCGGTCAACGACCCATTCGTGATGCAGGCCTGGGGCGAATCACAACACGTGCCCAGTGGCCTGCGCATGTTGGCCGATGGCAATGCTGATTTCACCCGTGCGCTTGGCTTGGAAATGGATGGCAGCGGCTACGGCATGGGCACACGCAGCAAACGCTATGCGCTGTATGCCGAGGATGGCGTGGTCCGGGATCTGCAGGTCGAGGCACCGGGCGAGTTCCGGGTATCGGCGGCGGAGTACATGCTGGCGCGGCTGACAAACGGCGCTTGATCGCTCGCAGCCCACTCCGCCACCCACATATCTCATGGCGTGTGCGACTGCAGATCGATTTTCTCGAACATCACCCGCGCCCACGCGCCACTTTCAGCCAAGGCGGTCAAACTGTGGCGGCCGGCGGGCATGTCGAGTGCCAGCCGGTATTCGGCATCATCCACGCTGCTGCCGACCCAGCGCCCATCCAGCAACCATTGCACCTGGCCGTTGACACCGCTGGCACGCACGCCGACATGCGCCGGTCTGGCCTGTGCATTGCTCGGCGCAGCCACTTGACTCTCGGCGATCAAGCCCTCGATCACCAGCCCCAGCGTGCGATCACGGCCATCATCGGCGCAATCCTCGGATAGCGGCGGCAGGCGCGAGCGTTGTCGGCTGGCGGCATCCAGCCAAGACGCGGCCAGCAACGGCCAACGTGCAATATCGATGCGGGCTTCGCGGTGCAGGCGCTGGCAAACCGCCCCCAACCGCTCGCCGCTCTGCGCATCGATACGCAGCCGCTCGCGCAGGCCATGCCAGCTGCGCGTATCGCGCTCGGGGAAAGTCGGCGGGATGCTGCCATCCAGTGTCCACGCTTGGCGTTGTTGCTGGCACAGGCCGGGAAACGCCGGCTCTGGCGCGGTGCCGAGCGGCCAGCAGATCGGCGTCAATTCAACATTACTGGGCCGCGCGGCGGGGGCAGCAAATTGCCGTGGGCGCGGCAAGGTATCGATCACCTCGAACATCAGCGGTAGCGCGGTGACCGCGCCGTAATGCCCGGGCAACGGCGTGCCATCGGGGCGGCCCACCCACAGGCCGACGCTGTAATCGGCGGTCGAGCCCAGCGCCCACGCATCGCGATAGCCATAGCTGGTGCCGGTCTTCCATGCCACCGGCTGGCGGCTGGCGCTGCCGCCGGGGATCGCACCGGGGCGTGGGTTGGATTGCAGCATCTCACGCACAATCCACGCCGCGCCCGATGTCATCAGGCGTCGGTCACGGGTTGGTGCATCGGCAGTCAAACGCGGTTTGCCGGCGATGCCACCGCGCTGCAACGCGGCATAGCTGCCAAGCAGATCATCCAATCGCGTGCCGACGCCGCCCAAGATCACCGCCAGGTTGGGCGTGGCACCCGCCGGCAAGCGCAAGGCCAAGCCGGCATTGTCCAGGCGCGCGGCAAAGCGTGCCGGGCCAACCTCCTGCAACAACTGCACCGCCGGCACATTGAGCGACAACTGCAAGGCTTGGGTGGCCGATACCGGGCCGTGGAAATCCTCGCCAAAATTGCCCGGCCGATAGCCGGAAAAACTCTGCGGCGCATCGATAAACAGGCTTTCCGAATGGATCAAGCCATCATCCAACGCCAGCCCATACAGAAACGGTTTGAGGGTGGAACCGGGCGAGCGCGCCGCCTGCACCATGTCGATATGGCCCAGCCGCGCCCGGTCGCCATAGGCCACCGAGCCGACATAGGCCAGCGTCTCCATCGTGTGGTTGTCGATCACCAGCAAGGCGGCCGAGGTGCGCGGCGGTAGGCGGCTGAAATAGGCCTCGACCCGCGCCTCCAATGCGCGCTGCAAATCAATATCAAGGGTGGAGACGATGCGCGCCTGAGTGGGATGCTCGCGGCGCAGGCGCTCGGCCAAGAGGGCCGCATGCTGCGGGGTTTTCAGGCTGCGCGCGACCACCGGCTCGATGCGCGCATCGGCGACATCTTCCGCCTGCCAAATGCCCAATGTCTGCATCCGTGTCAGCACTTTGTCGCGGGCACGGCGCGCGGCCTCCGGCTCGCGGTCGGGGCGAATCCGGCTGGGCGATTGCGGCAGCACCGCCAGCAGCGCGGCTTCGGCATGGGTCAACTCGCTGGCCGGCTTGCCGAGATAGGCCAAACTGGCCGCCTCCACGCCCTCGATCACCCCGCCATAGGGAGCGCGCTCCAGATACAGGATCAGGATTTCGCGCTTGGATAGATGCGCCTCCAACTGCATGGCACGCAGCAATTGCTTGGCTTTGCCGGGCAGGCTGCGCGAATGCGGGTCGATGATGCGCGCGACTTGCATGGTGAGGGTGGAGCCGCCGGAGACGATCCGCCCCGTGCGCAGCCATTGCCAGCCGGCCCGCGCCAGCGCCGCCGGGTTGATCCCGGCATGGCGCCAAAACCAGCGATCCTCGTAGCCCAGCAAGGCCTCGATATACAGCGGCGAGACACTCTCCGGCGTCGCCGGTTGCCGCCACACGCCAGCGCCATCGGCAAATGCACGCAACGGTTTGCCGTGGCGGTCGGTGACTAGCACGCTCATGTCGTCGCCACCCGGCAACGGCAGCGGGAACAGGCGGTCGAGCGCGATGACGATCAAGCCGAACACCGCGCCTGCCAGCAACAGGCGCAGAACGTATCGCCGGATGGCGGTGGAAGCCGGGGCCATGCTCAGTGCCTCGGCGATTGGAGCAGGATTGAAGCGCACGCGGCGCGTGATCCGGCTGCGGCCAAGAGATCGGATTCGATCAACGCCTCATGCCTCGGCCGACGGATTGCTGCGCGAATACTCGATGCTGAAGATGACGTTATCGATGTATTTCCGCTCGCGCTTCGATGCGCGCGGATCAGCCCGCAGTGTGTTCATCAGCGCAAGCGTTTCAGCCTCGCCGATGACATCGAGACGATGTTTGTCGTGAAATTTCATCTCGCCGATGGTGCGATTCACCAGCCTGAAAACCACCACCATCATCAACAAGATGCCAATGCCGGCGAGATACGCAACCAAGCTGCCGGTGCGGTAACCATCGCGCAGAAGCACGAAAACCGCCCACGCAAGCAACGGGGTAAACAACAATTGCCCCAGCCGCGCTCCGGAGACAAACAGCCCCACGCGACGCGAAAAATCGCTGCGCTCATGGTTGCTGCTCATCGCGCTGCCTTTGGCCCGATCAAGCGCGTCGTCACGGCTCCACCACCCGCAATGTTTTGAGCGGCGAATCGCCCAAACCGCGCAAGGTCGGCCGATACATGTCCTCCACCATCGGCGGCGGCACCACGTAGTTGCCCGGCGTGACTGCGCGCAGCAGATACAGCACACGCGAGCGGCCATAGGGGTTGACGCTCAATGCGGCGACATAGCGGTCATCGCGGAATTCCTCATGCTGGATGTTGGCCGCGCTCATCCGATCGCTGATCGCGATGCCGTCAAAGCTGGCATCGGCCCAACTGCGCGCATCGCCAAGATTGAGGTTTTCCACTTCCAGCCCGGCCGGCAGCAAATCGGTCAGCAAGGCATTGGGCAGGCTGATCTTGCTGGCGATCTCGACCAGGGCAATCAAGCTGTCGCCTTCCTTCAGGCTGCCACCCTCCCAAGGCGTGCCATCGGGGCGGAAATAGCGGCGGCGGATGCGCAGATCCGGGTTGTCCGATGTCGGCGCACTGACCGGCACACCGGATACCTCATGACTGACGTACATCGAACCATCACTGCTGGCGGTAAAGCCGCCACCGGCCTGCATGCTGCGCAGGTCGAAACGGCGCGCGGTGCTGACCAGCGGGCCGACCCGTTCGCTGTCACTGCCAAAGCGCCAAGTACCGGAAACGCCGCCCTTGGTGTCTTTCAGCAAGCCCTTGCCAAGCCGGGCGATGGCGTTTTGCTCTTGGGTGGACAGCCACAGCCAACGGCTTTGTTCGCGGCGTTGATCGATCAAACCGACCAATGCCGTCTGCCGTGCGTGATCGCCGGGGCGCGATAGGCCGTTCTCGCGCAGGATCGCCAGCATCATCGCCTGATCACGGATCTCGCTGGCGTAATCGCCGTACCAGCGGTTCTTCGGATACGCCTTGGCCAAGCCTTCGGTGATCGCTTTCTGCCCGCGCACCTTGTCGCCCTGCAAGCTCAGCGCAATGCCCAGGCGCACCAGTGGCAAGCCCGTCTGGCTATCGGCTCGGCGATTGTCGTAGAGCGTGCGCAATACGCCCAGCGGCGCTCGGTTCAAACGTGCCAGCACATACCCGGCATAGGCGTTGTAGGCGAAGTGCAGATGATTGCGCTCATCGCTGTCAAAGTCATAAAAGCCACTGCTGCTGCCGGAGAGCAAATCCTCGTTCATCCGCTCCAGCGATTTCTGCAGCATCGCCTCCGGGATGACAAACCCGCCCTCGCGCGCATCAAGCAGAAACTCGGCGACATAGGCAGTCAGGAACAGATTGCTCGGGCCATCACCGCCCCACAGGCTGAACGTGCCGGAACGCGATTGCAGGCTGGCCAGACGGCCGAACGCGCCCTCCATGTAGCGTTGGCGCTCGGCACCCTCCAACGGCTTGACGCCGAGCGCAGTGGCGGTGGCCGTATCCAGTTGCAACGCGGCATAGCCACGGCTGGTGGTTTGCTCGACGCAGCCATACGGATATTCCAGCGTACCCTGCAAGGCCGAGGCGAATGGGATCGGCGGCAACACACTGACCACCATCCGCGCATTGACCGATGCCGGCATCAGGCCATCGCTCAGGGCTGGATCGAAGCCAAGCGCCTCACCCGAGCGCGCACTGCCGGTATGGGTGCGCAGTACCGCAGGCCACGCCGCACGCACCGGCAGATCGTATTCGCGCCGCAGCCGATGCCCACCACCCTCGACCTGCACGGCCAGCTTGGCCACCGAATAACCCGCCGTGGCATTGACCGGGAAGCTCACGCTGCGTTTTGCGCCATCCTCCAAGCGCAATGTCTGCGCCGCCCCGGCCACTTGCACCGGCCCGTTGGCCGACAGGCTCACTTTGAACTCGCCGGGCTTGCCGGTGAAGTTGCCGATATCGATCGTGACCCGGCTGCTATCGCCCGGTGCCAATACGCGCGGCAAGCTGGGCTCGGCCAACACCGGCGCACGGCTGATCATCTCGCGCGCGTTCGAGCCATAGTGGTCGGCCGAATACACCACCGCCACGATCCTGAGCGTGCCGTTGAAATCCGGCAATGCCAGCGGGATGCGCGCCTGGCCCTTGCCATCAAGCTTGACCGGGCCGGCATGCAAATCGGCCATCTTCAACTTGGCAGTCGGGCGCAACGCCTTCGGTGGCTCGCTGGCCTCGGAATCGCCGCCGTAGCGCAGCTTGGCCATGCCGCCTTCAAAACTTTCGATCACCCGGCCGTACACATCCCAGCTATCGATGCCGAAGCGGCGTTTGCCAAAGAACCACGCCCACGGGTCGGGCACCGGGTATTCGGTGATATTGGTGATGCCGACATCCACCGCGGTCAGCACCACATAGGCCTCTTTACCGGCCAACTGCGGCGCGGCGACGGTGACTGGCACGGTGGTTTCGGGCTTGGCCAGCGCCGGGGCGGAAATACCCACCGCCACCTTGCGCGCCTCGCGCCCCATCGGCACATGCGCCTCGCCGATCGCACGCGCCGGTGTGGTGAGTTTCTTGGCCGTGCCACCGCGAAACACCAGCGCGGTGATGTAGACATCATGGCGCTCCCATTCCTCGGTGACGGGAATAGTGAACTGGCTGCCGGGTTTGACATCAATCGCCTGCACGTACAGCAGCTTGTCGGATTCCACCAGCAACAAGCCCTTGCCGGCCTGCGGCGCGGTGACGGTAACGGTCAGTTTGTCGCCAGCGGCATAACGGGTCTTGTCCAGCGCCAGCTTGACCTTGTCGGGGCGTGCATCCAGCCCGCGGTTGTCATCGTTCCAGCTCCAGCCGGCGGTGAACGGGTAACGGGTGGTGAGCTTGGTCGAGGGATCAAACACCTCCAGCCGATACTCGCCCCACTCCACCGGGAAACTGATCTTGGCCGGCGCACTGCCGGCATCGAGTTTGCGCTCGGCCACGGTTTCATAGCGGCTGGTATGGCGATAATTCCAACCGTTGTCGTCATCCACGCTCCAGTGGTAATCGCGATGTTCGCGCACCAGTTTCAGCTCTAAACCGGCCTGCGGTTTAAGCGCGCCACTACGGTCGTAACGGGCGATCTCGAAGCCGGCCTCCTGATTGGCATCACTGCCCTCTTTGGCATCAAACATCGGCCGCACGCCGACCAGCGCATCGGCCGGCCACAGGGTGCGTTTCATCAGCCGGTCAACGCTGCGGCCACCGCTTTCATACAAGCTGCCCAGCACTTGCACGGTAAGCGGCGTGCTGGGTTCCAGCCCATCCGGCAGGGCGATGTCCTGCGCCAGCTTGCCCTCGGCATCAAGCTTGCTGTCGATCGCCTCGTCCTCGGCTGGCGGCAGCTTCACGCCCGGATCGCCAAAGAACCAACCGGGCAATTTGGCCAGCGGCTGCTGCTCGACACTCCAACGCACGCTGGCACCGAAGCGGTTGCCGGCCGCAGGCGCACCGTACAGATAGCGTCCATTGACCCGCAACGGGATCGGCTCGCCAAACCCGAGCTCGGGCTTGGCGGTATCCAGTTCCAGCTTCATCCGCTCCGGCAGGAATTCCTCGATGTTGAGCTTCATGCCTTGCACCGCGTCTTTCGCTTGCGGATCGAGGCGGAATTCCAGCGTCCACTGCCCGGTCGGCACATCCACCGGGATTTCCCGGTTGATCACGTAATAGCCCAGCGCCGCGCTGTCCATCCGGGTATCGAGAAAGGTCTTGCCATCGGGCTGCAGGAAGCGCACGAACAACGGCTGCGCGCCCTCGCCTGTGGCCTTCAGCGGTTTGCCATCGGCATCGCGCAACAGGGCGGAAATACGCACGCTCTCGCCCGGTCGATACAGATCACGGCCGGCCCATGGGAATACTTCAAACGTACCCTGCCCGCGCCCGCCGACATCAAATTCCGACAAATCCAGCGCCGGCTGGTTGAACGGCAACATCGACACATTGCCGCCACCGCTGGCAACCAGCACATCCGCCGCATCCAGCGTGTACGGGATCAGCGCATTGCCGTTGCCATCGGTCTTGGCCTCCAGCAGCACGCCGCCTTTGCCATCGAGTACGCGCAACTGGATGCCGGAAAGCGCCGCACCATCGGCCAGCGAGGCGGTATGCACAAACATCTTGTCGCGATAGGCGCGCGCATGCAGGCCGATATCGCTGACGGTGAAGAAGGTGGTCGGAAACTCCGAGCCAAACGTGCCAGCGCGCTTCATCACCGCGAAATACAGGCCCGGCTCGCGCAGCTCCTTGATGTTCTGGATCGGCAGATGGCTGACCGCGCGCTGATTCTTTTTGCCATCAAGCACGAAACGGTTGACATACACCGATTCGCCGTATTGGCCGATGCCATCCTCGCCGTAATCGCCATTGAGATGCCATTGGCTGCGCGTGCCGGGACGACGATATTCGGTGAAGAAGGCCGGCAGTTTCTTTTCGCTGATGCGGAAAAACTCGACATCCACCTCACTGACATTGATCGACACCACCGGCAGGCCGCGGGTATCGCGCGCCGGCAACACACTGCCCTGCGAGGCAAACCCCATCGACGGCCTGATATCGCCGCTGAAGACTTTTTCCTCGCGATCACTGCCCAGAATGCGGCCATCGGCGGCGGCCAGCTTGCCGGAAACAATCAAGGTGTACTCGGTATCCGGCTCGACAAACTGATAGCGCAGGGTGCGGTTCTCGCCATCATCGGCCAGCACCCAGCCGCCGTCATCGGCCAGTTTGTCCTTGAAGCGCAACAGCTGGTTGAAATCCTGAGTACCAGCCAGTGGCTGGGTAAATTCCAGCGCCAGCACCGATCGCCCTTCGCGGCTATCGGCATAGGCGCGGGCCAACTCGAAGCCCTTGATCTGCTCGCTCTCGGCCTTGATCGGCTCGCCGGAGAGTTTCGGCAACTGGCCGCCATCGCGGTTGCAGGCGGCGATCAGGATCAGCGCGAAGCCCAGCATCGCCCGCCGCATCCACGCGCCGCCCGATACCCTCCATCCCTGACCCGACCACGCTTTGCCTTCCATGCCGATGCTCCGATCCGATGACCGGGGCAGAATACCCCAGCCGCGATGGCATCGCGATGTCCGTGCACGATCAATCCGTGCTGACGGCCCATGTATCCAGCAAATCGGCGAGACGCTGCACCGTGGCCACTTCATCATCCAGCCAGGGCTCGCCGCCGCCGCGCCTGAGCTCGCGCCAGACCGAGAAATCGGCACGTGGGGCGATGCGCAGGCTGCCGTCTTCGGCCTGCTCGACGTGCTTGTCGGGGATGCCGGCCCAGTGGATTTCTTCGTCATACGGGCGGCGCAGGAACAACAGCCAATCCGGTTTTCCGGGTGCCAGGCGCAGCGCCATCACCCCGGCCACATCGCTGTCGGCACTGACTTCGCCACGCCAATCCAGTTGCTGCCCGTGCAGGATGCGCTGATCGGGGTGGGCAGCCAGCCAAGCGTGCATCGCACTGCGTTCGCGCTCGCCCTGCCCGGCCGCCGACGCACACCATTCATCACCACGCAGCACGACGATGCCATCGTTGCGCAACAGGCAGGCAATCAGCGGCAAAATGGCATTGAAGCCGGTGGAATGGGCCAGGCTGAGATCGAGCATGGCAAAGATGTCATCGACGCGACTGCGCGCGGCCTGATTCTCCGCCTGCACATGCGCCGCGACCCGCACCGAGAAAAATGCACCCAGCAATTCCAACGCATTGCGCGCCTCGGCCCAAACCCGGCGGGCTTGGCGATGCTGGAACAGCAACATGCCCCAGAGTTGGCCATCAAATACCACCGATACCGACATTGATGCCGCCACCCCCATGTTGCGCAGGTACTGCATGTGGATCGGCGACAGACTGCGCAGCACGTTGTAGCTCATGTCCAGCGGCGGCACGGCCGGCTGCTGGGCCGCAAGTATCGGCACCGGGCGATACGCCGTATCCGCTACCACGCGGATGCGGTTTTTCAGATACAACGCGCGTGCCTGCGCTGGAATATCCGAGGCCGGATAACGCTGGCCAAGCCAAGGCTCCATGCCTTCGGCGAGCGATTCGGCCATCACCTCGCCACTGGCATCGGGCAGGAAGCGATAGGCCATCACCCGATCAAAGCCGGTCAGATCACGCAATTGATCCACCATGTGTGCAGCAAATGCCGTCAAATCCGGCTCATCGGCACTGCGCATCACCACGGCATGGGCGCGCGCATTGAAGCCGAAAGACAACGCCCGCGCCGGCGCCAGCTCGATCTCGATCTGCAGCAGGCCATTGACGCAATGCACCGATACATCGCACAGCTGCGCCATATCACCGATGTTGTGCCGCCCGACATGCTGGGCCGATCCCAGCTCGATCGCCACCGCGCCACAGGCAAGGCAGGTATCGATCAGGCGCTGATCGAGGTAATACGCCAGCGGTGCCGCCAACATGCCGTTGCTGCCATCGGCAAACAACTCGCCGATATTGGCCGAGACATGGCTGATGGTGAAATTTTCGACATCGGCCACAATCAACCAGCCTTCCGGCTGGATCGCGCCAACCAGATGGATTGCTTCGCGTGCGCAACTGGCATCGGCGGCGTCCATCACCTGTCCGTTCTTCATGCCCGGCCCCCAGAATGATCGTGACCAGGCTGGGCGATGGCTGTGTCACGCGCAGCGGCAAATGCGGTTTCAGCCGCGGCGAACGCCAACTGCGCACCACGCTGCAAGCCCGCCGTGGCACTCTCAGGTAACTGATCCAGTTGCTGGACAAACGCCTGCCAACGCGCCGGATCAGCGCAATGCAACTGCAAAAAAGAATGCGGATGGCCCGCTGCTGCGGCCTGCTGCGACAGCAGCCGCGCACCCAACGCCGAGCCTTCCAGCACGTAACGCGCACCCAACACGGCATCAGCATCGGCCAGGGTCATCGTGCAGGCTTCGATCGGCTGCCAACCCAGTGCAGCGATATCTCGGCGCAAGGCCTGATCCAGCATCGAAAGGTGTTCGCGCTCGGCCTGATCCGAAGCGCCATCGCCCAGATGCTGATCAACAGCAACGATCAAACCGGCGACAAACGCCTGCATGCCAAGCAGATAAGCGCGATAGTCGGCCAAGCGCGCCATGCCCGCGACAAACTGGCTATCCAGCCGCGCGTGAGCGATACGTGTTGCGAGGCGCAACTGTTGCCGTTGCGTCTCAGGCGCCGCGAGTGCTGCCGCCATGAACTCTCCCGAGGTTCCCGGCACGCGCCGGACGGCAAGCATACGCGCGCCGCCGGTCATCCGCGAACCCGGCACCGCCTGCATGACGGTGCCGATCACGCGATCAGCTCTTTGCCGGTTCGCCCGTGCGGCTTCGCCGTTTTCAGCCTCACCCGCGGTTTCATCCAGCGAGACATCCAGCCGCTCGATCGCCTGCAATTTCTCATCCTTGGCGACCCGCATCAGGGTCACGCCCTGGGTGTTGCGGCCGACCTGGGCGATCTGTGATGCCGGGGTGCGCACCAAGGTGCCGCCATCGGAAATCAACAGCACATCGTGATGATCGGTGAGTTGGATGGCACCGACCAACTGGCCGTTGCGCTCGGTGGTCTTGAGCGCGATCACGCCCTGCGTGCCACGGCCCTTTTTCGGGAACTCAACCAATTCGGTGCGCTTGCCAAAGCCATTTTCGCTCGCGGTCAGCACATCGCCCTCGCCATCCACCACGATCAGGCTGCGCACTTCCTCGCCATCGGCCAGACGCATACCGCGCACGCCAGTCGCGGTGCGGCCCATCGAGCGCACGGTGTTTTCATCGAAACGCACCACCTTGCCGTTTGAGGCAAACAGCATGATGTCGCGCTCGCCATCGGTCATCTCGGCGTTGACCAGTGCATCGCTGTCATCCAGATTGATCGCGATCTTGCCGCGCGCCAAGCGATAGGCGAATTCGGTCAGCGGGGTTTTCTTCACCGTGCCATGCTTGGTGGCGAAGAACACAAACTTGCCGGCTTCGTACTCGCGCACCGGCAGCACCGCCTGCACCTTTTCGTCTTCGGTCAGCGGGATCCAGTTGATGATCGGGCGGCCGCGCGCATTCGGCCCAGCATCGGGCAACTGATACACCGAGAGCCAGAACACGCGGCCGGCGCTGGTGAAGGTGAGCAAGGTGTCGTGGGTATTCACCAGCCACAGTTGGTCGATGAAATCCTCGTCCTTGGTTGCCGCCGCATTGCGGCCCTTGCCGCCGCGTTTTTGCGCGCGATAAGTGGTTGCCGCTTGCCGCTTTGCATAGCCGGCATGCGAGAGCGTGACCACCACGTCCTCCGGTGCGATCAGATCGAGGATATCCAGATCTTCCTCGCTGGCGCGGATTTCGCTGCGGCGCTGATCGCCGAATTCATCCTTCACCTTCGCCAGTTCTTCGCGGATGACGCGCATCAACACGCCCGGCGATTCGAGGATTTCGATCAAGCCACGGATCACATCCAAGAGCTCACGATATTCCTCGGTGAGCTTTTCCTGCTCCAGCCCGGTCAGGCGGTGCAGGCGCATTTCCAGGATTTGCTGCGCTTGCGTTTCGGTGAGTTGATACACACCTTCGATCAAGCCCACGCCCTTGGGCAGGTCTTCCGGGCGCGAGGCTTCGGCACCGGCCGCGCCCAATAGCGCGCCAACCATGCCCGGCTCCCAACGCCTGGCCAGCATCTTCTGCCGTGCTTCTTCGGGGTTGGCCGAGGTTTTGATCAGCTCGATCATCTCGTCGATATTGGCCAGCGCAACGGTCAAGCCTTCCAGGATATGCGCCCGCGAACGCGCCTTGCGCAGCTCGAAAATCGTGCGCCGGGTAACCACTTCGCGGCGATGGCGCAAGAAGGCTTGCAGGATTTGCTTCAGATTCAACAACTGCGGGCGGCCATCGACCAGCGCCACCATATTGATGCCGAAGGTCGATTCCATCGGCGTCTGCGAATACAGATTGTTCAGCACCACATCGGCGGATTCACCGCGCTTGACCTCGATATAGATGCGCATGCCATCCTTGTCGGATTCATCGCGCAACTCGCTGATGCCTTCAAGTTTCTTCTCTTTCACCAGCTCGGCGATTTTCTCGATCAGGCGCGCCTTGTTGACCTGATACGGGATCTCGCTGACCACGATCGCTTCGCGGCCATTGTCGGCCACTTCGATCTCGGCCTTGGCACGCATCCGCACCCGGCCCTTGCCAGTGCGATACGCCAACTGGATGCCGCCAACGCCGTTGATGATGCCGCCCGTGGGGAAATCCGGGCCGGGGATGTATTCCATCAAGCCATCGATATCGATCTCGGGCTGCTCGATCATCGCCAGCAGTGCATCGACCACTTCGGTCATGTTGTGTGGCGGGATGTTGGTGGCCATACCCACCGCGATACCGGCGGAACCATTCACCAGCAGGTTCGGGAACCGGGTCGGCATGACCGTCGGCTCCAGCTCTTTTTCATCGTAATTAGGCTGGAAATCGACGGTTTCCTTGTCGATATCGGCCATCAATTCGTGGGCCATCTTCGACATGCGCGCTTCGGTATAACGCATCGCCGCCGCCGGGTCACCATCGACCGAGCCGAAGTTGCCCTGCCCGTCCACCAACAAATAACGCAGCGAGAACGGCTGCGCCATGCGCACCAGCGTGTCGTACACCGAGGCATCGCCGTGCGGGTGATATTTACCGATCACGTCACCGACGATGCGCGCCGATTTGTAGTACGGCTTGTTGCTGTGCGCGCCAAGTTCGTTCATCGCAAACAACACGCGGCGATGCACGGGTTTCAGGCCATCGCGCACGTCCGGCAATGCCCGGCCAACGATCACGCTCATGGCGTAATCGAGGTAGCTGCGGCGCATTTCGTCTTCGAGGTTGACCGGGATGATTTCGCGGGCGGAGTCGGTCGGTTGGGACATCAGGTTTCCGTTTTCTGCTGCATGTGGCGGCCATCGGCGCAAGCACACAGCACCCGGCCGGGGCGCCTTGCGCGCACCTGTCAGGCCGCATCGAAAAGACGTGGGATTCTAGCATTTTCGGGCGCTGAAAGACAGCCGGAAAGCCGCTGGAAATCAATCGCTTACAGATCGCAAATCGGGTAGCGGATAGATCGCGCGATGGCCTGCGGGCAAATCATCATCCGCATCGTGATTGCGGGCATGGCCGGCGGCGGCGCTTGAGTAAGCCATCCCCCAAACAGATGTGGATTGCGTGGATCAGGCTGACGCCAAGCGCATCACGACGCGAACAGCCGCTGCATCGCTTTGGCATCAGGCCCCATCACCACGCCGCGCTCGGTGACGATGGCATCGATCAGCGGATGCGGGGTGACATCGAACACGGGGTTCCATGCCGATACGCCCTCGGCCACGCTGCGCTCGCCGCGATGGTTCAGAAGCTCGGCAGGATCGCGCTCTTCGATCTCGATCAAATCGCCGGATGCGGTGGCCATATCGACGGTCGAGGTCGGCGCCACCACCATGAATTTGACGCCGAACTGGCGCGCGGCAATCGCCAGTTGCAGGGTGCCGATTTTGTTGGCGGTGTCGCCGTTGGCGCAGATGCGGTCGGCGCCGACGATCACCCATTGCACACGGCCGGTACTCATCAAATGCGCGGCAGCGGCATCGGCGATCAAGGTGGCGTCGATACCATCTTGCTGCAGCTCCCACACGGTCAGGCGCGCACCCTGATTCCACGGCCGGGTTTCGCCGGCAAACACGCGCTCGATGCGGCCCTCGGCGATACCGGCGCGGATCACGCCCAGCGCGGTGCCGAAACCAGCCGTCGCCAGCGAGCCGGTATTGCAATGGGTCAATACGCCGCTGCCGACGTCGATCAAGGCGGCACCGGCCACGCCCATTGCACGATTGGCGGCGAGGTCTTCGTACTCGATGGCGCGGGCTTCGCGCTCAATCACCTCACGCCAATCGGCACCGGCTTGGCGCAATGCCGTGCGCATCCGAGATAGCGCCCAAGCCAGATTGACGGCCGTTGGCCGCGCTGCATTGAGGCACTCGATCGCAGTTTCCAGCGCGGCAAGTGCCTGCCTGCCGTCCGTTGCCTCGATGGTCTTGCCGGCCAGCACCACGCCCCACGCAGCGGCAATGCCGATGGCCGGGGCGCCACGCACGGTCAGCGCGTGGATCGCCTCGGCAACCGCATCGCTGCTGGTGGCGGTGACGTATTCGACGCGGAACGGCAAGACGCGCTGGTCAAGCAATTCCAGCGCGTTGCCCGCCCAACGGATCGGGCGGATGCGGTCATAACGGGCGTAATCGATTTCGCTCATTCGGCCAGTTTACTTGTGGCAGATGTGCGATCGATGTCAGCCGGGATGGATCAGCCGCCTGAATCAGCGGATCATGAACTCGGCGCGGCAGCCGCTGTTGACCCACACGCCACCGCGATCCCAGCCCCAAGTGCGGCCACGGATGCAGTCGGCGCGCGAGAGTTGGCGGCTCAGTTGCACATCGCGATAGACATCGGCGCGGCAATAGCGTTGGCGGCCATCATCGGAGCTGCATTGGATAACCTGCGGCGGCGGGCCGTAACCAGAGTTGTTATTGCCATAGCCCCAGCCTTGCTGCCAGTTGCGCCCATTGCCGGGGGCGAACTCGGCGCGGCAGCCGTGATCAACCCAAACTTCGCCATTGCCGACGCCCCAGTTATGGCCTTCGCGGCATCGTGTATCGGATAACTGGCGCACCAAGACCACGCCGCGCCGGGTATCAATCGCGCAACGGTTGTGGCGGCTGCGCGGTGATTCGCAGATCACATTGCCGCCGCGTTGATTGTTCCAGCGGCCGCGATCTCCATAGCGTGGATCATCGCGCTGATTGCCCTGCCATGAGGTGGTGGCAAATTGTGCGCGGCAACCGCGATCCACCCACACCACATCGCGACGCACGCCCCACGTGCTGCCTTCAACGCAGGCGTTGCGCGAAAGTTGGCGTTGCAGGCGCACGTTCTGACGCCCATCCAGACGGCACTCGCGGTAGCGGCCGTCACTGGATTCGCAGGTGAACTCGCTGCCCGGCTGGAACTCACCGATGGTGCGGCCCAGTGGCGACTGTGCGTGGGCAGCCCCGATCAACCCAAACCCGGCCACAGCCAGACCGCCCATCACGATACGCTTGGTGTTCATGCTCGCTCCTGTCCGGGGCAAAGGGCCGCGGTTGATACAACTTTATTCACGGAAAATGAATGCGAGTGGAAAATCACTCGATTCGGCTGCGTGCCCGCCCAACCATTCATCTTCATGAACTTACCAGACGATAAACTCGGCCCGGCAACCGCGATCCACCCAGATCCGCTGCCCATCCCAGTCCCAGCTCTCACCCTTGCTGCACGCGGCATTGGACAGCTGCCGCACCAGATCGACGCGCTTGGCGTCGGCGGCCTGGCATTCTCGGCGCGCACCGCTGCGCGATTCGCAGACCAACG
>JAUNTK010000152.1:221-4176 GCA_030538735.1 Pseudomonadota bacterium | reverse complement strand
ACCTCGATGTCAAAAATTGATCCTGTCGAGTGTCCACGTTGATTAGACCACCACAACCCACCCATGGGGGCTCGGTCGCTGCCGCTTCGCGGTCCGGCCCGTCGCAGCGCTCCGGGCGTTCAAATGGGGCACGCGGCTGGCCGCCGCGTAAGCGCCCCATTCTCACCCCTGCAGCGAACGGTCCCGAGTGGTGCCTAGCACCGACGCATTGAAAGTGTTTCGTCGGATCACTGAAAAGCAAAAGCCCTTGCATCCAAAGCGAAAGCCCATCCGCATCAAGCGCGTGAGGATCGGGAATGCACATCTACCGGCGAGCGCGCCATGGATGGAGCGCGGCCGCGAATCGAAGCTGGAGCGCAGCCCTGAGCGGGACGGTAGATGTGCGTTTCCGGGCCGGATCGAGGTGATGGCTTTTCTAATTCTGTGCATCCGTCACAGTCACCATCGCCATCCGGCCGCCCTGCGGATTCACCTCGCCTTGTCATGCGGCGGATAAAGTCGGTGTTCGCTCGGCGGGCGTTTGATGGGTGTGGCTGATCGCGATGGCCGCGTTGTGATCGTCATTGCTACGCATCGTGCCGGGCATCACAGCGCCGTTCGTGGCGATTGAGGAGCCGGATGTCTGAAGTAAGCCGATCACGTCCCAAGCCCGTGCTCACGGTGTTTTCCGCCGTGGTCATCATGCTCGGGTTGGTGGTTGGTATCGGCATCTTCCGCACGCCCTCGATTGTGGCGGCCAATGTGGATTCCGAGGCGATGTTTCTTGCCGCCTGGGTATTGGGCGGCTTGATTACCTTGATCGGCGCGCTTTGCTATGCCGAATTGGCGGCGGCGTATCCGCATGCCGGCGGCGAATACCATTTCCTCTCGCGCGCCTATGGCCGGCCGTTGGCGATGATGTTTGGCTGGGCGCGCTGCACGGTGATCCAGACCGGATCAATCGCGGCGGTGGCCTTCGTGCTGGGCGATTATCTTGCCGCGATGTGGCCGATTGGCAGCCACGGCGCAGCGATTTACGCAGCGGCCGGCGTCATCGCGTTTACCGGCGTCAATATTCTGGGCACGGTGCCGGGCAAGAATGTGCAGGTGGTGGTGACCTTTCTCGTGCTTGCCGCGATTGTGCTGATCATCGGCTTCGGCCTTTCTGCACCGACGGCAACGATCCCGGCTGCATCGCCAAGCGCGCCGGAGAATGCGGCATTCGGCTTGGCGATGATCTTCGTGCTGCTGACCTATGGCGGCTGGAGCGAGGCCGCCTATCTCACTGGCGAATTGAAAGATGCGCGGCGCAATGTCGCCAAGGTGCTGGTACTTGGCACGTTGGCGTTGGTGCTGATTTATACGCTGACCAATTACGCCTTGCTCAATGCGCTGGGGCTGGAAGGCTTGCGCCAATCCGATGCGGTGGCGGCGGACATGATGCGCATGCAGGCCGGGCCGGTCGGCGAAACACTGGTGGGGCTGGCCATCGTCGCGGCGGCGGTCTCCACCCTCAACGCGACGATCTTTACCGGCGCACGGGTGTTTTATGTGATGGCGCGCGATATGACGGTGTTGCGCTGGGTCGCGGTCTGGGATGCACGCGGCACCACGCCCGCCAACGGCTTCATCGTGCAGGGGGTGATGGCGCTGGCCTTGATCGGCATGGGCGTGATGACCCGCGAAGGCTTCAAGGCGATGGTGGATTACACCGCGCCGGTGTTTTGGGGGTTTTTGCTATTGATCGGCATCGGCCTGATCCGGCTGCGCCAGGGTGACCGTGATCGCCCGCCGAGCTGGCAAGTGCCGTTGTACCCGCTCACCCCGATCGTGTTCTGCCTGTTTTGCTGCTACATGCTGTATGCCAGCATCGCCTATACCGGCGTGGCGGGTTTGATCGGGTTGGCGGTGCTGGCGGCTGGCCTGCCGATTTTGTTGTTTCGTCGCCGCGACCCCGCTTGAGGCCACGGCCTCGATGCGCCGTGGTGACTTTCTTCCGACCAACCAGGAGCATGAGATGCGCGTGATATCGAAATCCCTGCTGGCGGGCGCGTGCGCCCTCGTTTTGATCGCCGCCTGTGCCGGCAATGATGCGCCGGCCGCCAACCAAATTGCTGCGGCCGAGCCGGACGATTTGGCGCAAGCGACGGCAAAACCGGCCAACGATGATTACACGCCGCAAGTCGGCCAAGCCGGCAAGGATGTGGTGTGGGTGCCGACCCCGCAGGCGCTGGTTGAGCGCATGTTGGATATGGCCGAGTTGACGCCACAGGATTATCTGGTCGATCTGGGCTCGGGCGATGGCATCACCGTGATCGCGGCGGCCAAGCGCGGGGCCAAGGCGTTGGGTGTCGAATACAACCCGGATTTGGTCGATCTGGCCCGGCAGCGCGCCGAGGCCGAGGGGGTCAGCGGGCGCGCCAGCTTTATTCAAGCCGATATCTTCACCACCGATTTCAGCAAAGCCGATGTGGTGACGTTATTTCTGTTGCCGGCACTCAACCTCAAGCTGCGGCCGATCCTGCTCGATATGAAGCCGGGCACGCGGGTGGTATCGAACACCTTTGATATGGCCGAGTGGCAGCCCGACCAAACCGCCGAAGCCGGTGGCTCATGCACCAGCTACTGCAAGGCGATGCTATGGATTGTGCCGGCCAAGGTGGCGGGTGAATGGTCGCTGGGCAGCCAGCGGCTGGTGCTGCAGCAGACGTTCCAAATGCTGGAGGGCTCGCTCGGCGCGCCAAGCAACCCGCGCCCGATCAGCGATGCGCGCATGGATGGCCGCGAGATACGCTTTTCAGTCGGCGCCGATCAGTACGTGGGGGATGTTGATGGCGACCGCATCAGCGGCACCATCAATGGCCGCCAGCCGTGGACGGCGACCCGAGTGAAGTGAGTGTCGCCATCCGAGCTGGATCGTTGCAGGCTGATGCGCTCAGCGGCCAACCAACGTAGCAAGCCGCTGGCCCAGTTTGACCGCGCTTTCGGCATGCAGTTGCGGGTTCAATTCGGCTACGCCCGGCGGTAGCAGGGTGATCACGGTGGAGCCGTAATTGAAGCGGGCCATTTCATCGAATTTGCCGAGTTCGATATGCCGGCTACGCCAATCCTTGCGGGTGATGCGGTCGCCGTATTCGGGGATTTCCACGCCACTCCACACCGTTTCCACGCCCGATACCAACAACGCGCCGACCATCACCTGCACCATCGGCCCGAACTCGGTATCGAAGCGGCAGACCAAACGCTCGTTGCGGGCAAACAGGCGCGCTACCGATTTCACCGCATCGGTGCCGACCGAAAACAGCCGGCCCGGCACATGCAGGGTTTCGACCAACTTGCCGGCGCAGGGCATGTGCACGCGGTGGTAATCGCGCGGCGAGAGATAGACGGTGGCGAACAGGCCGTTGGCAAACGGTGCCGCGATTTCGGCATCGCCAAGCAACTCGGCGGCGGTGAAGGATTGGCCTTTGGCCTGAAAAATGCGGCCATTCTCGATCGCGCCGCACTGGCTAATATGGCCATCGGCCGGCATCACCAATGCCCGCGGGTCGGGGTCGGGTTGGCGCACGCCTTCTTTCAAGGCGCGGGTAAAGAAGGCATTGAAGCTGGGGTAGGCGTTGGGGTCAGGTTCGGCGGCCTCGCTCATATCCACGCCGAAGCGCTTGATGACGTTATCGATCAGGCGTTGCTTGGTGCCGGGGCTTTCCGAATACGCCAGTTTGCGCGCCGCCGCCGAGAGCAGGCGATGCGGCAAGACGTAGGTCAGGGCGGTCAGCGGGCTCATCGCCGAGCCCCAGCATGGAGCTTGATGAAATCGGCGGCAATCGCCTGCGGGTTGAAGCTGTGGGTGCGGTGATCGGGCGGGATCATGCCGGCCATCCGGCCTTTAGGGTCGATTACCGCGAGCGCAGCGGAGTGATCGACCGAATAGCGATTGGGCGCATGGGTGTTTTCCGGCGACTGCTTCATGAACACC
>JAUNTK010000152.1:0-211 GCA_030538735.1 Pseudomonadota bacterium | reverse complement strand
ACAGGCTGCGCGCGAAGGCTTGCAGTTTGGCTGGCTCCCCGGTCGCGGCGAGGCTGTCGGGGTGGAAGGCGTGGGCGTATTTGCCGGTCAATTCCGGGCTGTCGCGCTCGGGATCGACCGAGACAAACAACACGCGCGGGCGGCTGGCCTCCGGCAGTGCCTGCCATTGGTTCTGCGCAACTTTAAGCTGCGCCAACGTGGTTGGGCAGAC
>JAUNTK010000151.1 GCA_030538735.1 Pseudomonadota bacterium | reverse complement strand
CCACGCGCAGCACTTCGGGGATCACATCACCGGCGCGGCGGATGATTACGCTATCGCCCACGCGCACATCCAGCCGCGCGATCTGATCGGCATTGTGCAAGGTGGCGCGGCTGACGGTGACGCCGCCGACATGCACCGGCGTCATCAGCACCCACGGCGTGACCGCGCCGGTGCGGCCGACATTGACCTCGATTGCTTCCACCGTCGTGCTGGCTTCTTGCGCGGGAAATTTATGCGCAATCGCCCAGCGCGGCGCACGCGAGACAAAACCCATTGCACGCTGCTGGTCGAAACGATCCAGCTTGTACACCACGCCATCGATGTCATACGGCAAGGCATCACGGCGCGTGCCGATCTCGCGGTAATAGGCCAGCACGCCGTCGATGCCGCCTGCGGTGCGCACCTCGGCGCTGACCGGCAGGCCAAGCTCACGCAGCCACGCCAAGGTTTGCGAATGGGTGGCGGGCAGCTCCGCGCCTTCCACTTCACCCAAGGCGTAGGCGAAGAAGGCCAACGGCCGTTGTGCGCTGATGCGCGGGTCAAGCTGGCGCAGTGAACCGGCCGCGCCATTGCGGGGGTTGGCCAGCGTCTTCTGGCCGTTGGCCAGCGCCCAGGTGTTGTAGCGATCAAACGCCGCCTTGGGCATCACGATTTCGCCGCGCACTTCAAGCACGCGCGGCACCGCGCCCTGCCCGGCTGTGCGCAAGGCCAACGGCACCGATTTGACCGTGCGCAGATTGGCGGTGACATCCTCGCCGCTGGCGCCATCGCCGCGGGTCGCGCCGCGCACAAACAGGCCATCCTCATAACGCAGGCTGATCGCTAAACCATCGAGCTTGGGTTCGGCCGAAAACACCGGCGCGGCATCGCCGGTTTCTTTCTCGATGCGGGCGACGAATTCGGCGACTTCCTCATCACTGAATGCATTGGCCAGCGACAGCATCGGCACGCTGTGCTGGACGTTGGCGAATTTGCTCGAAGGCGTATTGCCGACGCGCTGGGTGGGCGAATCCGCGCTTGCCAACTCGGGATGCTGCGCCTCCACAGCTTCCAACTCGCGCATCAACACGTCGTAATCGGCATCGGGGATGTTTGGCTCATCCAGCACGTAATAGCGATGGTTAGCATCGCGGATGCGGGCGACAAGTTCGGCGTGGCGGCGGGCGGCATCGGTCATATGCAAATGGTAGCCTGCAAGGCCGCATCGTTATCCATGGCAGGGTGAATATCCGTGCGCAATTTTCTGCTGCCGCTGGCTGCTCTATCCGTGATGCTTTCGGCGTGTGCAACTCAAGCAACGCAAACCCCGCGCAATTGCCCGGACGCGGGTTGCCGCCCGATCAATCTGGAAAAAGTCAGCGCGCTGCCGCAGCCCGGCTCATGGCCAGTCGAGCACGAAGGTGAAGCACTCCATCTGCTGCCGGGCTTGCGCTTGCAGGGCGCGGATATCGTCGGCGTGCAGCGGATGATTGACCCGCAGAGTGGCCGCGTTTTTGTCGAAGTAACCCTCAGCGATTTTGCCGGCACACGGATGCAGGCCTTCAGCACGGCTGAAATCGGCAACCGTTTGGCGTTTGTGGTGGATGGACAAGTGCTGGCCACGCCGGTTGTTTCGGCATCGTTTGGCGCGGAATTCCAGATCAGTGCCGCAAGCGTTGCCGAGGCGGATCAGATCACCCGGCTGGTCCGCGGGCACGCCAGCGATAAGTGATCCGCGGCCGTACCCGCCGCCACACACTCAGCCGTTGCGCGTTTGCCGCGATAGCAGCGCGGCGGCGGCTTACCAACGCCCCGGTTTGGTCAGCTGCGGCGCTTCGCGCTGGCGGTCATAGGCGCGCAATTCTTCGCGGATATGCACGGTACGCTGGCGGCCAAGGGTGTTGCGCTCCTCATCGAGCAGCACGCCATCGAGCAATTCGGCCATGCGCTGGGCGGTCGGCTCCATGCTTTCCCACGCCTGCAAGGCGCTGACTGGGGCTGGCAAGGTCAGGAAGAAAGCAATCGCCGGGGTTTCCAAATCGTGGATATTGGCAAGATCAAAACCGCCCGGTTTCATGATGTTGGCGACGCTGAAAATCGGCGGCGCTTCCGGCCTGCCATCAAGCAGGCGATGGAACACATTCATATGGCCAAACACCAAGCCCGCCTTTTCTGCAGCCACCAAAATATCCGGGCCGCGCAACACTTCACCGGCACGCGCGGCGACAAACAGCGAAATGATCTTGTCGAATTGCTCATCCGGGCGGCGGCCCAAATCGTTGTTGGCGCTGGGCGTTTCCAGCCCCAACTCAGGTTGCGTGCTGCCGCTGGCGGGCGCATCGTCGGTATCAAGCGCATCGCGGATTTGTTCGCCAAGGCTGGGCTCGGTGCGCGTCGATACGGCATCGACACGACGCCCTTGCTCGCTTTTTTTCGGGCGCCGGCTGGCCAGCCAAATACCGAAAATCAGGATCGCGCCTGCGACCACGATGCCGATCCGAAGTAGGGTTGTATCCGTCATGTCATTCGATCCTTGTTGCTTAAGCGCCGCTGACCATCCGCGTGGCTTCGGCCAGATCGACCGAGACCAGACGGCTGACGCCGGGCTCACGCATGGTAACGCCGGAAAGCTGTTCGGCGGCTTCCATCGTTGCCTTGTTGTGGGTAACAAAAAGAAATTGCACCGCCTCGCTCATCTCTTTGACCATCGCCGCCAAGCGGCCGACGTTGGCCTCATCAAGCGGCGCATCGACTTCATCAAGCAGGCAGAACGGTGCAGGATTCAAGCGGAAAATGGCGAATACCAGCGCCACCGCCGTCATCGCCTTCTCACCGCCCGATAGCAAGGTGATGCTGGATACACGCTTGCCCGGCGGGCGCGCCATGATGGTGACGCCGGTATCAAGCAGATCATCGCCGGTGAGTTCCAGATAGGCGTGACCGCCACCGAACAGGCGCGGATAGAGTTCTTGCACGCCGGCATTGACCCGGTCAAACGTATCCTTGAAGCGGCCTCGGGTTTCGCGGTCGATCTTCTTGATCGCGTCTTCCAGCGTTTCCAGCGCAAGGTTGAGGTCGGCATCCTGCGCGTCGAGGTAGGTCTTGCGCTCCTCGGCTTCAGCGTGCTCGGCGATGGCGGCCAGATTGACCGGCTCCAAGCGGCGCAGCTTGGCATCGAAATCGATCACCGCGCGTTCCCAGACGCTGGCATCGGCTTCTTCAAGCAAGCCACTCACCACCTCTTGCAGGACAAAGCCGGCCTCGCTGATTTCGCTGGAAAGGCGGTTGGCGGAAATCATCGCCGCCTGTTGATCCAATTTGCGCTGGCCGATCGCCTCGCGCTGGGTCAGGGCCTCGGCATCGCGTTGCTGGCGGGTTTGCTCGTAGCCGCGCAATTCACTTTCGATGGTTTCCAGCGCCGCGCGCGCCGAGGCCAACGCCTGATCGACCCGCACCCGCTCATCCAGCGCCGATTGCCGATCCGCTTCCAACGCCTTGACCGGGTTATCGCCCTCGGACAACTGCGCGGAAAGCTCACCCAGACGATTATCCAGCTGACCGCGTTGCTGGCCCATCCGCGATAACGCCTGGGTCAGCGATTTGACTTGGGTGCGCTGGGTTTCCACGGTCAGCGCCAGCGCATGCGCGGTCTCGCGTGATTCGCGGGCGCGCTCACGGGCATTGTTGCGTGCATCGCTCAAGCGATGGCGCTCGCTTTCCAAAGCTTGCCGGCCATCTTCCAGTGCGGCCATGCGTTCGATCGCGGTTTCCAGTTTGTCGCGGGCTTCGCGGGTCTGCGCCTCGCCCTCGGCCACCGCCTGCGCGATCTGCGCCAACTCGTTATCGATATTGGCCAAGCGGCCGCGGGCGGAATCCAAACGGCCCTTGTGGCTTTGCAACTGGCCGGCCAGTTCCGATACCGCGCGATGCGATTGGTACAAGCTGCGCTGGGCTTCTTCACGCGCCTGTTCGGCAGCCAAGGCGCGGTCACGAAACCCGGCGATCTGCTGTTCCAGCTCGCCTTCGTTTTCGTGCAGGGTGTCGATCTCGCCACGCAGGCTTTGGATCTCGCGCTCGCGCAGCAAGGCGCCCTGTTTGGCCGCGCCCGAACGCAGCACGCGCAGCCAGCCCGCGCCCAGACGTTCGCCGCTTGGGGTAATCACCGAGGCACCCTCGCCCAACTGCGGCAGCAGATGGCGGGCTTCGCCCAACGATTCGGCCACATGCAGATTGGCCAGCATGCGGCGGATTGCCAGCGGGCCTTGCACCTTGGCCGCCAGCGAGGTCGCGGCAAACGCGGCATCGCCGGTTTCCTGCGCCACCAAGGCCAAACGGCCTTCGCCCAACTCGGCCAAGGCATCGACCAGCGTTTCCGGCGATTCCAGCAACACGCCTTCGATCATCTGGCCAAGCGCGCCTTCCACCGCCGCTTCCCAGCCGGCATCGACCTTCAAGGTCTCACCGA
>JAUNTK010000150.1 GCA_030538735.1 Pseudomonadota bacterium | reverse complement strand
CCATCGGTGCGCTCCTGGCCGGATTCGGCATTCAGAAACACATCGCCCTCGCGCGCCCACAGGCCGGAGTATTGGGCGACGATCATGTTCGGCGAGGTCGCCGACGCCTTCAGCGCATTGGCCTTGCGTTCGGTCCACGGGCCCAGCGTCTCGCCGGATAACACCATCAAGCCGGTCAGCACCGCGATGGTCAGCGCCACCGAGGCACTCAGGCGTTTACGCGAAAGGCCGAGCGCACGCAGGGCGGTCAATTCAGAGCTGGCCGCCAACTGCCCCAGACCCAGCAGTGAACCGATCACCGCCGCCGTCGGGAACAACGTATAGGCGCGGCGCGGCAAGGTGTAGCTGGAATACAAGAAGGCATCGGCAAAGCTGTAGCTGCCCCTGCCGATGTCGTCGAGCTGGGCCATCAGCCCGCCGCCGCCCAGCATGAAATCCAGTGCCACCAGCACAAACCAGACGGCACCGACAAACGTCAACACGGTCTTGCCGATGTAGCGATCATGGATACGCGGGAAGGTGGTCATCGTGCAAGCCCCCGGCGCGGCAGCTTGCCGTCGTGGCTGTAGAACCAGATACCCAGCGCCAACAGCGGCAGCACCAGCCACCACAGGCCAACCGCGGCCGGCAACTTGCCCTTGCTGATCAGATCAGTACCCAGCAGCATGAATTGCACCGATACCAGATAGCCAAGGAAGCCCAGCACCATGCGCCCATAACGGGCCTGACGCGGCGGGCTGCGCGCCAGCGGGATCGCCAGCAGCACCAAGGCCAGCGCAATCAATGGCGGCGCGATGCGCCAATGCAGCTGTGCACGCGCCTCGGGCGAGGCATCGCCCCACAATTCGGCGGTTGGCTGGCGGCGCACATCATTGGCCTTTGCATCGCGCTCGCGGTCGGGCATCCGCACGTCATTGCGCTCGAAGCGCAGCAGGCGGTAATCCAGCGCATCGCCAGCCATCGGGCCTTCCACTTCAAAGCCATTGTTGAGGCTGAGGTAGCGCCCGCGCGCGTTGTCGAGAGTCAACTCACCCTCGGCCGCGGTGGTCACGTCAAGACGATCCGCCTTTTGCCGATAAATGAAGATGCGCTTGAACGTGCTGCCGCCCTGGCCCATCTCGCCGATATAGACCACCCCGCCGCCGCCCGGCAGCTCGGTGAATTTACCGGCTTCAAGGCCGGTAATCAGCAAGTTGCGATTGGCATCCTCGATCATCGCGCGCGAGGTGCGCTGGGCCCATGGCCCCAGCCACAGCGAGCACAGCGTGATGACCGCGATCAACGGCAGGCTGACCAGCATCACCGGCTTCAGCAACCGGCGCGGGCCCACCCCGACCGAGGTCAACACCGGCATTTCGGCATCGCGATACAGCCGCGCCATCGCCATCAATAAGCCCAGCATCAGCGCCAGCGGCAGGATGATCGGCAGCCACGTCAGCAACACCAGCCCCAATTGGGCGCCGGTCATGCTGGCCGGCAAGCGGCCGCGCGCGATATCGCCCAATACATCGATGAACGCGCCGCCGATCATCACGATCAACAGCACCACCAAGGTGGCGAAAATGGTCTGGGCGAATTCGCTCAGCAGGTAGCGGTCGAGCTTCTGCATCGGGGCTATCGTTCGTTGGTCCGGGGCGATGACTTAAACTAGTGAGTTCTTGTTGCGGGCGGGCGGCTGATTGGCCGGCCGCGCTGCATTGTACGGAACACCTTATTGGAATCATGTCGATGGCCCTCGAATTTGCCCTGAACACCTCCGCCCCCGCCGAAGCCAGCACCGATTGCGTGGTGGTCGGCGTGTTTGCCGATAACAGCCTGAGCCCGGCCGCGGCGGCCATCGATGCCGCCAGCGGCGGCAAGCTCAACGCCTTGATCCTGCGCGGCGATGCCAGCGGCAAGACCGGCAAGACCACCCTGCTGCACGACCTGCCCGGCGTGAGCGCCGCGCGCGTGTTGGTGATCGGCTTGGGCGACAAGGCCAAATTCGGCGTGCCGCAATACCTGAAGGCCGTCGCGGATGCCACCCGCGCGCTCAAGACCGGCAACGTCAAGCATGCCCTGCTCACCCTGCCGGAGCTGGCGGTGAACGGCCGCGACCAGGCGTGGAATATCCGCCAAGCGGCGATTGCCGCCGACCACGCCATGTACCGCTACACCGCGACACTTGGTGCCAAAAACAAGAAGCGTGAAGACAGCGGGCTGGAAAAACTCGACATCGCCGGTGACGATGCCGCCGCGCTGGCGCAGGGCAAGGCCATCGCTGCGGGCGTCGCCTTCGCCCGCGAGTTGGGCAACCTGCCGCCCAACATCTGCAACCCGCAATACTTGGCCGAGCAAGGCCAAGCCTTCACCTCGAAGTTCGACAAGGCCAGCATCGAAGTGCTGGGCGATGCCGAAATGGAAGCCCTCGGCATGGGCTCGCTGCTGGCGGTCGCCCGTGGCTCGGCCAACCGCCCGCGCATCGTGGCGATGAAGTGGAACAACGGCGGCGATGCCAAGCCCTACGTGTTGGTGGGCAAGGGCATCACCTTCGATACCGGCGGCATCAACCTGAAAACGCAGGGCGGCATCGAGGAAATGAAGTTTGATATGTGCGGTGCCGCCACCGTGATGGGCAGCTTCGTGGCCGCCGTCGGTATGGATCTGCCGATCAATCTGGTGTGCATCGCGGTCGGCGTCGAGAACATGCCCGACGCCAATGCCTACCGCCCCAGCGACGTGCTGACCAGCATGTCCGGCAAGACCATCGAAGTGGGCAATACCGATGCCGAAGGCCGCCTGATTTTGTGCGATGCACTGACCTGGGCGCAGAAATTTGAGCCGGCCGCGCTGCTCGATGTCGCCACGCTGACCGGCGCGATGATGGTCGCGCTGGGCAAATACGCCACCGGCGTGATGTCCAAACATGACGATCTGGCGCGCGAGCTGATCGATGCCGGCGAAAACGTGTTCGACCGCGCCTGGCAGATGCCGCTGTGGGATGAATACCAGCCGATGCTCGATTCGCAATTCGCCGATATCTACAACATCGGCGGCCGCTGGGCCGGTGCGATCACCGCTGGCTGCTTCCTCTCGCGCTTCACCGAGGGCCAACGCTGGGCGCATCTGGATATCGCCGGCAGCGCCAGCGACGAAGGCAAGATGGGCATGGCCACCGGCCGCCCGGTTGGCCTGCTGTCACAGTGGTTGATCGACCGCAGCGCGGCGTGATGATGATGGGCGGCCGGGCGCGTCATCGGCACGGGCTGGCAGCGTGCTACGCCCACCGCACATCGGTGTTGGCGAGGGCCGCCGCCGATGCGCGGATGCCGCTGCCCGCCAGCCAAGCGCACTGAGGGCCGCCCGATGCGTGCCGATTTTTACCTGATCGCCAAACCGCGCTTCCGCGACGAGCCGCTGCGGCTGGTTTGCGAATTGGCGCGCAAGGCGCATGATGCCGGCCTGCCCACGCTGGTGCTGGCCCGCGATATGGCGCAGGCCGAAGCACTCGATGACCTGCTTTGGTCGTTCGACCCGGATGCCTATCTGCCGCACCAGATCGCCGGCCTTGAAGATGATGACGAGGACGAGCTGGCCCCGATCCTGATCGTCGCGCCCGATACCCAGATCGCGATGCGGCCGATGGTCATCAATCTGCGCGATGCGCCGGTAGAAGGCGATTTCGAGCGGGTGCTGGAAGTCGTCCCCGCCGACCCCGCCGCCCGCGCGCCACTGCGCGAGCGTTGGCGCCAATATAAGGCGCGCGGCCTTGCGGTAAATGCGCACGATATGTAGGCGCGTATTTTGCCGTGGCCGCGCTGATATCGATCAAGCAAAATCGCGAGCATGGCTCGCGCCTACACTCTAATCAACGTCATACACAGATCCGACCATGACCCTCGCCCCCAGCTACCTCCCCGCCGATATCGAAACCCGCCTGTATCAGAAGTGGGAAACCTCGGGCGTGTTCGCGCCGCAGGGTGATGGCCCGGCCTACACCATTCTGCTGCCGCCGCCGAATGTCACCGGCACCCTGCATATGGGCCATGCCTTCCAGCACACGCTGATGGATGCACTGGTGCGCTACCACCGCATGCGCGGCTTCCGCACCCTGTGGCAGATGGGCAGCGATCACGCCGGCATCGCCACCGAGATGGTGGTGGGCCGCAACCTCGCCATCGAGGGCAAGGGCGAGACCCGCGATAGCTTGGGCCGGGAAAAATTCATCGACAAGGTGTGGCAATGGAAGGCGCATTCCGGTGGCGAGATCGAGCGCCAGATGCGTCGCCTGGGGGCCTCGGGCGATTGGTCGCGCAGCGTCTTTACCATGGACCCGATGGCCGCCGATGCGGTGATCGAAGCCTTCGTCCGCCTGCATCAGCAAGGCTTGATCTATCGCGGCCAGCGGCTGGTCAACTGGGACCCGGTGCTGCAGACCGCGATCTCGGATTTGGAAGTGGAAAACCGCGAAGTACCCGGCCATATGTGGCATTT
>JAUNTK010000016.1:23137-32103 GCA_030538735.1 Pseudomonadota bacterium | reverse complement strand
GAAATCAAGATGACGCCGCAACCGCAGCCGCCGCAGCCGCGCCCGCAGTTGCCGCCGCCGCCGGATCAGCCGCCGGTCATCGTGGATACGCCGCGTGCATCCGATACCCAGGCCCCGCCGCCTACGCCGCCGGCACCGCCTGTGCATACGCCGCCGGCCGCTGCGGCACCGCCGTCGGGTGATCTGGCCGCCAGCATGTGTACCCGTCCCAACCCGCAGTATCCGCGTGAGGAAATGCGTGCGGGCGTGACCGGCACCACCCGCGTGTTGGCCGAGTTCGACAACAGTGGCAACATCACCAATGCCTCGGTCGCCCGTGGCAGTGGCAACCGCAACCTCGACCGTGCGGCCGTTCAGGCGGTGCGCCGGGCCAAGCTCTGCCCGGGTTCGGGCAACGGCAGTGGTTTCATCGAAATTGCTTTTACTCTTTAAGTTCCACGTTCCACACTTGACCCGCTGGGTCGTTTCTTCCACTCAATAAAGGTAAGCGTCATGCTGCAGCAAACTCCCGCGCCGGCCGCCGGCGGCTCCAATGCCGAAGCCTTCAAGGCAATGGGCTTCCAGGACCTGATTCAGCAGTTCGATTTGCTGCTCTGGATCGTGTTCATCAGCCTGATCGTGTTCTCGATCATGTCGATCTACTACCTCATCGTGAAATTGGTGAAGTACGCACAACTGCGTGGCAGCGCCGACCGTGTGGTCGGTACCTTCTGGCAGACCCCGAACGCGCAAGACGCGATCCGCTTCATGGAAGAGCAGCCGGCTGGCGAGCCCTTCTCCAAGATCGCACTGGATGCCGCCAAGGCCGCCGCGCACCATCAGCGTCATCAAGGCAGCGATGGCAGCCGCCTGACCGAAAGCATGAGCCGCTCGGAACTGGTCGATCGCGCTCTGCGTCAGGCTGTGGTGCGTGAAAGCTCCAAGCTGCAAAACGGCATGACCTTGCTGGCCACCGTCGGTGCCACCGCGCCGTTTATCGGCCTGTTGGGTACGGTGTGGGGTATTTACCACGCGCTGATCGCGATGGGTGCCTCGGGCGATGCCTCGATCTCGGCCGTGGCCGGCCCGGTGGGTGAGGCGCTGATCATGACCGCGATCGGTCTGTTCGTCGCCATCCCGGCGGTGATTATCTACAACTTCTTCAACCGCCAGAACAACGACATCATTGCCAAGTTCGATGCCTTCGCGCATGACTTGCATGATTTCTTCGCGACCGGTTCGCGCATGGGTGAAGTGGGTCGCTGATTGCGACCCCTTCCCGGCAACTTCTGGTTTGACCTGAGGAATTAGACAATGGCAATGACAGGCGGAGATTCCAGCGACGGCGCAATGGCCGACATCAACGTGACGCCCCTGGTGGACGTGATGTTGGTGCTGCTGATCATCTTCATGGTGACCACGCCCTTGATGAACCACAAAACTCAGGTCGAGTTGCCGCGCGCCGATCTGGCCAACAAGGAAAAACCCGGCCCCGGCCCGAGCCCAATCAGTGTCTCGGTCACCGAGCAGGGCGACTTGTTCTGGAACGATGAACCCATCACCCGCGAGTTGCTGGAAAGCCGGCTTTCCAGCGCTGCACAAATGCAGCCTCAGCCCAAGCTGAACCTGCGCGGTGATCGCACCACCAAGCTGCGCGTGATCAACGATGTTACCCGCATCGCCCAAGCACAGGGCATGCTGGATATCGGTTACGTCGCGATTGCCGAACGGCAGTGAGTTAGGAGAGCACAATGGCATTCGCTTCAGGAGGCAGCAAAGGCCCGATGGGCAATATCAACGTCACGCCGCTGGTCGATGTGATGTTGGTGTTGTTGGTCATCTTCATGGTGACCATGCCGATCGAGTCGTACCCGATCAAGATCGATCTTCCGCAAAAGACGGATAAACCGCCGGAAGTCGAGCGCGATCCGCCGGAGCCGGTCAAGCTGCGCATCGATGCGGCTGGCCAAGTGTTCTGGAACGACAACCTGACCCCGGTCAGCGCGTTGCAGAACATGATGAGCACCGAAGTGCAAAAGGATCCGGGCAACCAGCAGATCCAAACCAGCGACAGCGCCGAGTACGAAGTGCTCGCCCGTGTGCTGGCGGCTGCCAAGAACGCCGATATGCAAAAGATCGGCTTCATGCAGCCCACCGAGTAAACCGGCCCGCCGCCGCCTGTCGGTTGCGGCAACCGGTGTTTTCCGCAACACATTTGAGTGGAAACCGAACGTCGCCCATCAGGGCGACGTTTTTTCGTGTGGGCTTGTGATTCGGTGGGCCGCGGTGTTTGCGGGTTGGGTCGTGGTGATGGCTTCTTGCTTCTGTGTGTACGTTGCTCTACGCCGGTGCCAAGCACCCCTCGGGACACGCCGTAAACCCATCCGTGGGGGCTCGGTCGCTGCATCCCTGCGCGTACGGTCCCGAGGGGCGCTTGGCACCGACGTACCGAAAGTTTTTCACCGCATAACTGGAAAGCAGAAGCTTTACGATCACGTCTGCGGCGCCGAAGCCCCCCAGCCCATGGGCCCCAACTAATGACGTGCGCTGGCGATGCAATCCAAATACGCGCGAACGGTCGCGGCAAGCCCGGCGTAGAGGGCTTCGGATACCAGCGCATGGCCAATCGAGACTTCTTTCACGTTGGGTACTGCGCGCAGGAAATCGGCCAGATTATCTTGCGAGAGATCATGCCCGGCATTGACTTCGAGCCCGGCCGCTTGGGCGCTACGGGCGGCCTCGGCGCAGGCGATGAGCGCTGTGCGGTCACCGCGTGCATGGCCGCTGGCAAATGGGCCGGTGTAGAGCTCGATACGCTCGGCACCGCACTCGCGGGCGCGGGCAATGGCGGGGTGTCCGGCATCGGCAAACAGGCTGACCCGGCAATCGAGCGCGACGAGTTGATCGACCAACGGTTTCAGGGCCGGCACGTCGCGGTTGAAATCGAAGCCGTGATCGGAGGTGATCTGGCCATCGTCATCCGGCACCAGCGTGGCCTGGGCCGGGCGCACCGCCCGGCAAAGCGCGATGAAGCCAGGATAGCCGGGGCGCGGCGGGGCAAACGGGTTGCCTTCGAGATTGAATTCGACTTCGTATTCGCCGCATAACGCGGCCAGCGCGTGTACATCATCCTCGCGGATATGGCGGGCATCCGGGCGTGGATGCACGGTGATGCCATGCGCGCCGGCATCCAGACAGGTGCGGGCGGCGCGCAGCACATCGGGCTCGCGGCCACCACGCGAATTGCGCAGCACCGCGATCTTGTTGACGTTGACGCTGAGCTTGGTCACCGCGATTGGCCCGCCTGTGGGCCGGGGGGCGGTGGCGGGTCATCGGGCAAGGTGAAAACGGCGCGGCCGGTGATCGGGCGTTCGGGCGCGGGTGTTGGTGGCGGCGTGGGCGCGGCGTCGGGTACAACAGGTGCAGGCCCGGCCGATTGCGCGTTTGCTGCCGCCTGCTGTCGGATCCGCTCGATTTCTTGCCGGTCGAGCGGGGTGATTTGCAGCTGGCGCGGCTTGGCGGGAAACAGCAGGCGATAGCGCAGCCAACCCCACGCGACGAGCGCGGCCAACATCAATACAAACCAGATGCTCATCACCATCGGTGAAGGTGTGCGCAAGGCCATGATCAGGCAAATCAAGGCGACGGGAATCAGCGACCAATGCATGGAGGGCGGAAGAACGCAGGATGAGTGCCGAGTGTAACGGCAGAATCACGATAGAGCCGACCATTCGGCAGGGCAAAGCGGCCATCCGCCGGCCGCATCTACAGCAGCGGCGACATCAGCCGGGCGAAGGCTTGCGGCAGGCGCACGCGGAACAACGGTGCTTGCTTGCCGCGATAACGCACGCGCGTGGCCGTGGCGAATTCGGTCTGCATATGAGCCCCCAGTGCGGCGGCGGTGGCGGTATCGCGGATCAAGGCCTGTGCCTCGAAATTGAGACGAAAACTGCGGTGATCGAAGTTGGCGCTGCCGACCAACAGCAGATCATCATCGACCAGCAGCGATTTGCTATGCAGCATGCGCGGGCCGTACTCGTAGATCTTGACCCCGGCGGTGATCAATTCACCGTAATACGAGCGTGCCGCGTAAGTGACCAAGCGGCTATCACTCATCTTCGGCACCAACAGGCGTACATCCAGCCCACCCAGTGCCGCCGAGGTGAGCGCCATGCGCGCCGCCTCGCCAGGCACGAAATACGGCGTGGTCAACCAGACCCGGCGGCAGGCGGCGTGGATCGCGCTGACATGGGCGCGATGGATTGCCTCCCAGCGCGAATCCGGGCCGGAGGTGACAATCTGGATCGGAATCGCCCCCGGCTGCGCGTGCGGCATATTGGCCAGCACCGCGTGCACGCAATCATGTTGGCCGGTGGCGTAGACCCAATCCTCAAGAAACACCCGTTGCAGATCGCGCACCACATCGCCCTCCAGCCTGAGGTGCAGATCGCGATAGGCGTGCGGGTTGATGCGCTCGTCCTGATCATCGGTGATATTGATGCCGCCGATATAGCCGATCCGGCCATCGATCACCACGATCTTGCGGTGGGTGCGCAGATTGAGCCACGGCCGTTTCCAGAACTTCAGAATGCGACCAAAACGCATCGGGTGAAACCACGCGACCTCGCCACCGGCTGCACGCAAGGCATCGAAAAATCGCCGCGGCGCGCGCGCCGACCCGACCGCATCCATCAACAGCCGCACCTTGACCCCACGCTGCGCCGCGGCCAGCAAGGCATCGCGCAATGCGCTGCCGCTGCGATCGGCCTGCACGATGTAGTACTCGGCGTGAATCTCGCGGCGGGCCTGTGCGATATCTTCGATCAAGCGTGGATACTTGCCCCCGCCGTCAACCAGCAGCTCGGCACGGACCGCCGAGTTGAGCGGATGGCCGGTAGCGCGCTGCACCATCCGCTGCAACTCGCCGTACTCCGGGTTTTGGCCGACGATATCCAGCGATGCCAAATCAAGCCGATGGCGTCCCCGGCGCAGGCGTTGGCGGCGGATTTTTTGCGGCCCGAACAGCTGATAAATCACGAAGCCCAGATAGGGCAACAGGGCCAGGCTGAGCAGCCAACTCAAGGTGGCCGCCGGCTCGCGCTTTTGCAGCACGATCCAGCCGCCCAGCCAGACCAGATAGGCAAGCCAGGCAACCGTGACCAACGGGCCGATATGCGGAATCGACCAGAAGGCCGCCCACCAATCGGTGATCATGGCGAACCGAATGTATGCATGAGGGCGCGATTTCCATTGCCTGTGACCCTGCGACGATAGCGCAAAGCCATCCCGCCGCGCAGCGGACATTCCCGCAATCGGCATGGGTGATTGCTATCTATCTCGCCAGTGCATGCCCTGCGCTGGCTAGAATGCAAGGGACTTCTTCCAGGGCACTGACATGATCGAACAGCTCGACGACATTGGCGTTCGCCTGCTGGATATCCTCCAGCATGACGGCCGCATCACCAATGCCGAGCTGGCGGAGCGGGTTGGGTTGTCAGCGTCGGCCTGTCTGCGCCGCGTGCAACAGCTGGAAGCCGCCGGCCTGATACAGGCGTATTCGGCGCAACTCGACCGCGAGGCCTTGGGCTTGGGGATGGAGGCATTCGTGCACGTGATCATGCGCCATAGCGACCGTGCCAGTCTGGATGAATTCAGCGCCCAGGTGGCGGAGTGGCCGGAAGTGATTGGTGGCTACATGATGTTGGGCGAGGCTGATTTCCTGTTGCACGTCGTGACCCGTGATCTGGCCAGCTACCGCGATTTCATGACCAACCGCATGCTGCCGCATCCACTGGTGCAACGCACCACGACCAATATCGTGCTGGAAGTGGGCAAGCGCGTCAGTACGCTGGATCTAAGCCATCTGCGTCGGGCCTGATCGGGCGCGCCTGCTGCCCGCAGTACACCCCGAGCGGCTCTGAATACCCCGTCGTAGCGGCGAATGCCGAAATCCAGCGACATGCAAACGATTGCAGAACAAAGACGCGCGGCCCGGCTTACGCTGGGCTGACGTTTCAGGATGGATTGTTGGCGGCTTCCCCGAGGGGCGCGTATGCCCGGCAGCGGCTGATGTCGGGAAAGTTGACTCGAACAATGAACAATTGCGCCATAAGCACATCAAGCGCAACAAACTAATAAAATGAACATCAACTGAGCAATTTTATGTTACCGAGCTGTTATTTCACATCTCGGTCGGCACCTGAAGTATGGTTGCTAACCATTAATAGTTTACGCAACTTTCTGCCGATAAAAATTAAAAACGCACAATTTAACACGACACGGTCGCTTCGCCGCTCGCCCTTGGCCGCTGCCGTACTGGCCGGCCTGCTGCTGCCGCTGACTGCACTTGCTCAGGAGCAGGCTCCTGCAAGCGAAGCCCCTGCCGAAGACCAGGCCCGCAGCCTGGATACGGTGACTGTGACCGGTTCGCGCATCTCGCGCGCCGGCTTCGACACGCTGGAACCGGCTCAGGTGATCGAGCGCGAGAGCATCGATAACCTTGGCATCACCAATGCGGCGGAGGCGTTGTTTCGCCAGCCGGCCTTCAATGCAGGCGCCAGCTATCGCGGCCAGCAGGGCAGTTATGGTGTTGGTGTCAACTTCATCGGCCGTTTTGGTCTGGGCTCGCAGCGCGAACTTACCCTGATCAATGGCCGCCGCATGATCAGCTCCAACCCGGCGACCAATTTCGGCCCCGCTTCGCCTGGCCAACAGGTCGATCTGAACGTGGTCCCCGCGTCGTTGATCCAGCGCGTCGAGACCATCGGCGTGGGCGGTGCACCGACTTATGGCTCGGATGCGATCAGCGGGGTCACCAACATCATCCTGCGCAAGGATTTCGAGGGCGTGGAAGTCAACATGGGTGTGGGTGCCACCGAAAAGGGCGACAACATCCGCTTCAATCTGTCGTCCACTTTTGGCAAGAATTTTGCCGATTCGCGCGGCAACTATACCGTCACCGTGGCCCATGACCGCAACAACGGGGTATTGGGCACGGCGCGTGAACACTATCGTCAGAGTTGGGCGTTTCAAACCAACCCGAATGCCGCCGCCATGGCTGCCTTCCAGCCCGGCCGCAGCGCCGCCACCGATGGCCGCTACCTGACGGGTGTTCCGTTCGATGGGGGTCCAAACGATGGCGTCCCCGGCACCGTGTTGGTGCGCGATGCCACTTTGCCGCAGATGAGTTGGGGCGGCGTGCTGTTCCCGGTGGCGGCTTTCGACTCCATCAACCGCCTGCCATTGGGGCGAAAGAACGCCGCGATGGAGCTGCTGGGTTTTGGCTCAAGCCAGAACCAATACTTGCGCTTCGACAATACTGGCCGCCTGACTGCACATGACCCCGGGGTGCCGTTCGGTGTGCGTGCTTCGGGTGGTGATGGCATCCGTTTGAGCGATACCAACCAGCTCATCTCCGATCTTTACCGCAACAATCTGTTTGTCACGTCCAATTTTGATCTCAACGACAACGTGCGCCTGTTTGGCGAATTGAGTGTCTACCGCGCCACCTCGCGGGAGCTGCTCGACCAGGCGGTGTACAACACGCTGGATTTCCAAGGCACGCAGAGCGGCGCATTGCGCCTGAGTGTGGACAATCCGTTCCTGCACCCGGATGACCGCGCAACACTGCTAGGGTTGGGTGCGCAGGAGTTTGTGCTTTCCCGCAGTTCGCGCGATTTGGCCTCGAACACCGCCAGCTCGCGCAGTGATGTCAAGCGTGTGGTGCTTGGGGCCAACGGTTGGTTTGATTTGGGCCAGCGCGCTGTGGATTGGGAAGTCAGCGTCAACCACGGCCGTGCCGATTTCGATTACGATTTGGCGCAGCTCAATCATCAGCGCTTTCTGAATGCAGTCAATGTCACGCGCGATGCCAGTGGAGCGATCGTCTGTGACAGCACTGTGGCCGGTACCGTGGCCGATGCGGCGTGTGTGCCGCTGAATCTGTTCGGCGAAAACAACATGAGTGATGCTGCCCGCGCCTATGTCATGCAACCCACGCGCACGCGCTCGGCCAACCGCCAGACGATCTTCAACGCCAATGCCACGATCGGCCTGTTTGATCTGCCCGGCGGCGAGGTCAAGAGCAACGTCGGTTACGAACATCGCCGTGAAAGTGCGGACTTCAACCCCAGTGCGTTCGAGCGCCAAGGCCTTGGCCGTTCGGCGCCGACGCCGGGGATCAACGGCAGCTACCACACCAATGAGCTGTTCGCGGAATTGCTGGCACCGGTGTTCGGCCCGGGCGGCAACCACCCGGGCGTGCACCGCCTGGACGTCACGCTGAAGGCGCGGCATGTGGACAACTCACTGGCGGGCAAATTCAACGCATGGACGTATGGCCTGCAATATGAGCCGGTAGAGGGCCTGCAACTGCGCGGCAACAAGACCCGGTCGTTCCGTGCGCCGTCGATCGTCGAGTTGTTCCAGCCGGTGACCACCATCTACCCGCAGATCCCGGAACTGTGTACCCCCGGCAGCATCGGTGGTGGCAACAACCCAACCGTGCGTCGCCAGAATTGCGCCAGCTTCTTCGACGGATTCCCGGGCGTGGATCCGGCCACCTTCACCGGGCTGGACGGTTCGCGTCAGGGCAGCAGTGGCGGTAACCGTAATCTGAAGAATGAGCAGGCCGATTCCTGGAGCGCCGGGGTGGTGTTCCAGCCGACCTTTGCGCGTGGCCTCACGGTGGCGGCGGACTATTACCGCATCAATTTGACCGATGCCATCGCCAGCCTGTCGGCCAGCCAGATAGCCAGCGCCTGCTTTGATAACCCCGCGTTCAATGCCAGCGATGTGCGCAACGCCAACCCCTATTGCTCGATGATCACCCGCAATGATCAGGGTCAGGCCACGTTTGTCAGTACCACCCGCGTCAACGGCCCCTCGCTGGACTTCAAGGGCTGGACCGGTGAAGTGCGTTATCAGCTCAACCTGGCCGACCATGGCTGGGGCGAAGGCCGAGTCAATCTGGGTTTCATGGGCTACTT
>JAUNTK010000016.1:0-23127 GCA_030538735.1 Pseudomonadota bacterium | reverse complement strand
TCAGCGCCACCGAACAAGCAGGCGATATGGGCTATGCCAAACACCAGTACCAATGGAGCGCCAGCTACGCAGGCAAACATTGGAACTACGGCTTGAGCGCCAACTACAACAGCGCCACCGTGCTGGATGTCCAGGCCACCAACCTGGCCGATCAACGTGATTTCTGGAAACGCGAGAGCTTCACCATGTGGGATGGCTTTGTTGGCTACCGCTTCAACGAACAGGTGCGCATCAATTTGGCAGTGCAGAACTTGCGTAACCAAATTGGCCCGTTCCCTTACGTGGATGACGCACTGGGCCGCCGCTTCATGCTGACTACCCAGTTCCGTTTCTGAGCTTTCACAAGACTCCCCTATCGTGCATTCTCCAATTGCCCCGCTTCGGCGGGGCTTTTTTTGTTCTCCGCACCATCCAGTAACACCGATGGATCGCAGGGAGCGTCATCGTCATCTGCATTGGCCTCACTGGCGCCTGTCGATGATTGCCGCCAAGACCGTCATCACCCAGGGCTACCGTAGAGTTTTCCCGCCGGTCGAAACAGTATCCAGCTGGTGGCGATGAATTTGTCACCGTCTTGGGGTTGATTGCCGCGATGGGTGTGGGTGAACGCGGCCGGGGCGATCAACAGGCTGCCGGTTTTAGGGGTGATCTTGCGTTGCTGGTAGAAAAATTCGGTTTCGCCTGCGTTGAAATCGTCGTTGAGATACAGCGTCCACAGCAGGTGGCGGTGCAGGGTTTCGGGGTCGGCAGCGCGTGGGTAGAGCTCGCAATGCCAGTAAGGGTAGCCGCCCACGCCGGCGTTGTACCACTGCAGGTTGATGCCGCCGGGGCGGAAGCAGCGGGTGACCAGGGCGGTCAGGGTGTCATCGGGCAGGGTGTCGAAATCATCCGCGCCAAGCCGCCGTGGTTCGCCATCGGGCCCGGGGATTTGCAGCATCAATGGGGCGATCAAGGTGTAGGGGTAGCGGCGCAGATAGCGGCGCAGGCAATCGAGCATGGCTAGATTGATCTGCTGCTTGATCTGTTGCCACTCGGGAAGCGGTTCGATATCCAGATCGCGGCTGTTCTTCAGCTCTGGCAGCAGGCCGCCGCCGGTGCGCCCCGGCGAAAGTGCCGGGGCCGCGCGCATATGCCGGATGATCTCGGCACAGAGCGCGGCCGGTACGGCATCGGGGTAAATCTCGATGAAATCGTGGCCGTTCACTTCGGTAGGGCGTCGTGATCCACGTGGTAGCGGGTGGCGGTTTCCACTTCCTTTTTCGAGCCGAGGAATACCGGCACGCGCTGGTGCAGTTCGCTGGGTGCGATATCCATGATGCGTTGGCGGCCATTGGTGGCGGCACCGCCGGCTTGCTCGATCAGGAAGCTCATCGGGTTGGCCTCGTACATCAGGCGCAATTTGCCGGGTTTTTTCGGGTCTTTCTTGTCCCACGGGTAGATGAAGATGCCGCCACGGGTCAGGATGCGATGCACATCGGCCACCATCGAGGCGATCCAGCGCATATTGAAATCCTTGCCGCGCGGGCCTTCCTTGCCGATCAACAGGTCATCGACGTATTGCTGCATCGGGGCTTCCCAATGGCGCTTGTTGGACATATTGATGGCGAATTCTTTGGTTTCTTCCGGCACCGTCATGCTGCGCTGGGTCAGCACGAAGCTGCCTTGTTCGCGGTCAAGGGTGAACTGATGCACGCCATTGCCGATGGTCAGAATCAAGGTGGTGGCGGGGCCGTACACACAGTAACCGGCGGCCACTTGCTGATTGCCAGGCTGCAAGAAGGCGGCGGTATCCACGCAGGCGGCATCGCCTTTGCAGTTCAGCACCGAGAAAATGGTGCCGACCGAGACGTTGACATCGATATTGGATGAGCCATCGAGGGGGTCGAACAACAGTAAAAAATTGCCACGCGGGAAGGCATCCGGGATCGGGTAGGGCTCATCCATTTCTTCCGATGCGCAGGCCGCCAGATGGCCGCCCCAGGCATTGGCTTCCAGCAGCACATCGTTGGCGATCACGTCGAGTTTTTTCTGCGCCTCACCTTGGATGTTGCCGGTGCCGGCATCGCCCAGCACGCCGCCCAGCGCGCCTTTGCCGACCGCCACCGAGATGCGTTTGCAGGCGCGCGCGACTACTTCGATCAACAGGCGCAATTCGGCGTTGACGTGGCCTGCGCGCTCTTCTTCGATCAGGAAGCGGGTCAGGGAAATCGAGCTGGATTGATGCGGCATCGGTCGGCTCCGGTCGGCGGTGCCGCCATTGTAGTGCGCCCGGCGCTGAGCCTTGATGGGCGATCAAATGATGCGCAGGGTGATGGCCTTCAGCACGGCGCGGGTGCGGTCGCGGGTGGCGAGTTTTTCAAGAATGGTGGAGACATAGTTCTTGACCGTGCCTTCGGCGAGAAAAATGCTGCGGGCGATTTCCTTGTTGCTGTAGCCGCCGGCCATCAGCCGCAGGATGGCGATTTCGCGTTCGCTGAAAAATTCTTTTGGCGCGTCATCGGCGTGATAGCGGTAGCGGGCGCGCACGGCTTCGGTGCTGACCGGCTGCAGCAGGGTTTCGCCATTCGCCGCGCGTTCGATGGCATCGCGCAGATCAACCGGTGCGGCGTCTTTCAGCAAAAAGCCGTGTGCGCCGGCCTCGCAGGCGGCCAGCAGCAACTCGCTGTCATCGAAGGTGGTGAGAAACACGCAAGGCGTTTGGTCGCCCGCTTGGCGCAGGGCACGCAAGGCGGCGATGCCATCCATGCCCGGCATGCGGATATCGGAGAGCACCAAATCGACCGGCTGCCCGGCGAGTTTGCCAAGCAAATCCTCGCCGTTTTCGGCCTCAAACGCGATGCGGATGCCTTGTTGCTCCAGCAGGGCGCGCAGCCCGGCGCGCACCAGTGCTTGATCATCGGCCAGGGCGATGGTGATGGCTGTGCTCATGCGGGGAGTTCTGCGCTGATTTGCAATGCGTGTTGAGGGTTGCGGGCGAATGCGATGTGGCCGCCGCGTTCTTCGACGCGCTCGCGCATGCCGGTCAGGCCGTTGCCTTCACGAAAGGCCCCGCGCATTTCGCCATCGTCTTCGATGTTGAGCTGCAGCGTGTGGTTGTGCTGCGATAGCGCGACATGCAGTTGCTGGGCATCGGCATGTTTGGCGCTATTGGTCAGGGCTTCCTGCACCAGCCGCAGCACGGTGTCGGCCAGTGCGGGGTCGGTGATCTGCACGTCATCGCCAATCATCAGCTGCAAGCGTGGCGAGGGAAACGGTGCGGCGATGGCGTGCAGGGCGGTGGCGATATCAAGGCCATCGACATCACGTAGGGCATCGACCACGCCGCGGATATCGCTGAGCAATTCGGCAGAAAGTTGTTCGGCAAGTTGCAGTTGGGGTGCGGCGTTGGCATCACTGCTCAAGGCGCGCAGGTTCAATCGCAAGGCGGTGAGCTTGTGGCCGGCGACATCATGCAGTTCGCGCGCGACGCGCAGGCGCTCGGCATCGCGTGAGCTATCGGCCAACAGGGCGCGCGTGGCCAACAGGTCGGCGTTGATCAATGCCAGGCGGTCGCGGGCTTGCTCGGCGTTGCGGGCGTAATGCACGGTCAATGCCGCGAACAATTGGAAGCAGCCGATCAACAGCATCGACAGCAGCGGGTTGTTCGCGCCAGCGCGGTGCAGCAGCCCTGCCGCCAACACGTTGAACGCCAGCAACGCCAGCGCAACCCGCAACGGCGGCCAAGTGCCGGCCATCACCGCTGCCAATACGACGGTGACGATCGGCATCGCGCCGCCACGGGGAAACATCGAAAACAGCACCAGCGCGACCAGCGCCATCGCCACGATGCGCAGGTTGTCGCGCGCGGCGGTGCGGGGTGTAGAACCGTGGGTGTCGCCCTTGCTCAACAGCATCAGCAGCGCGAACACAGCGAGCAAGGCGAAGGCCAGCGCGGAGTGGGTGCCGGCATTGCGTGGCAAGGTCAGGCCAACGGCGGTGATAGTTACCAGCCCGGCTAGATTCAGGGGTTGCAACAGGTGTTTGAGCGCGCTGGTCATGCGCCAATGCTGGGCGCGTGCCGGGCTTGAGGCAAGGCTTGGGCAGCAGAAAGTGACTTCCGGCAGGTTGCGGTGGTGACCTGTGGGCATGGGCGTGGGCCGCGTGGCGACGGCCGTTGCGGATTCGCCATCTGCAAATTGACTCTGCGTGCAACCCGAACCCCGCATCGCTGGGCTGGGTTCTGGCAATGGCTTGGCTAACCAAATGCAGAGATGGCGCGCTCGATACGTGCCAATGCGTGCTTGGCGATATGGCGGAAGTCTTCCGACAGTGCGCCCCATTCTGAGCTCTGCCGCCAAAAATCCAATGCCATCTGCGCGGCCAGCCGCCAATGTGCGTGCTGGGCGGGTGTGGGCAAGGGCGGTTGGAAATCGCGCGCGATGATTTCGCCATGCGCGCTTGGCCGCCACAGCATCGGTAGCATGTCGTAGCTCGGTGCCAGCGCCAGCGGGCGTTGCGCGGTGAGGATCAAGCCGGCGTTGCCCAGATGCATATCGCTATTGCCGATCAATGCGCCAAACCAGCCCAACGTTGCCAGCCGGCTGGCGTCCTCGCTATCCAGCCAGCCGTCGTGTTCAAGCTGCGCGGCGAATACCCACCAATCGATACGGCCATGCGCGTAATACGCGGCATCCAGCGCGGCCAGTGAGACAAAGCCGTGGCGGCCGCCTTCGGGGCTGCGGTCGAAGCGGGTGCTTTGCAGGAATACACGGCCATCGCCCTGCACGATGTGGCTGTGCGCGGCGGGCAGGTGGTGTTCGCGCAGTACCTCGCTGGCTAGATGTTCGCAGTGCAACAGGTCGGCCCAGCGTTGTGCAGCGGGGCTGTGGCCGCGTTCGCTGAACTTGACGATCACCGGCAACAAGCGGCCATCGGCTTGGCGCAGGGTGGCGGTGAACTTGGGTTGCTCGCCCGCGGCCGATGAGCCGATGATTTCGCCGCGCAACGCGGCCTCGGCGCGTTCGGCGTAGGCGGCAGCAACCGCGTCGATGTCGATCACATCGGGCGGGTCGAGCACGGCGGCCATCGCCTGCGCCAATGCGGCATCACCAAGAATCAAGTCACCGGGTGGGTCGAAGCCGAAGCGAAGCAGGGCCAGTACGGTGTCGTCGGGCGGCCATTGGAGCACGTCGGGATGGGCGCCGATCAGCGGGGCCACGCGCTGGGCGAAGGCGCGGCCAAGAAAGCCTTGCGGGCGCTGGTCATCGAGAAACCACGGCAGGCCGGGATAGTGCGCGGCGTGTGCGCCCAGCGCGTAATCGCCATGAGTGAAGGCGGGCAGTGCGGTATCGGCTTCCAGATAAAAGCCGCCGCCATGCAATGCCTGCAACTGGCCCAGCGGCTGCGCGCGGGCCTGGGCATCCAAGCGATATAGCGGCCAGCGGCTACCTTCGCGGCCAATCTCATGGGCCAAGGCATAGCGGGTGGCGCGGGCGCGGCCCATCGCGATGACGCCGGGGGTGGCGCGCGTGAGCCGCGAAACCGTGGGCTGGCTGATGCCCAAAGCCGTAGCCAATTCGGCGGCGCTGGCTGTGTGCCGTTGGCGCAGTTCGGCCAGTAATTGCAGCCTGCGCTGGGCGGTTTCCGCATTCATTGTGAATAGATTTTTGAATGGATAGCTGATGCTATCACATAGAAAAATCAATCACATAGATGAGTGTTTGGGGTTATTGTGAATAGATAGTTGAATAGATAAATCAAACATCCCCGTCTGCTGCCCAGCCTTCACCACTGCCGCGTTGGATCACTTCATCGCTATCGAGCACGCTACCGGCTGGCAGCGATTCCAGTGTGGCAAGGCGTTCATAGATCGGAGTGAAATCCGGGCGCGTGGCATCGATCAACTGCTCGAAGCTGTCGATGACGAAATAGGTTTTCTGGAAGGTATCGATGCGGTAACGGGTGCGCATGATGCGCTCCAGATCGAAGCCGATCCGGTTGGGAGAGGCCGATTCCAGTGAGTAGATCGATTCGCCCTTGGATGACACGATGCCGCTGCCGTAAATGCGCAGGCCATCCTTTTGCCGGATCAAGCCAAACTCCACCGTGTACCAGTACAGGCGGGTGAGGTACATCAGCGCATCGGGGTTGATGCCGTGCGCCTTGACCCCGCCACGGCCGTAAGCGGCCATGTAATCGGCAAATACCGGCAGCATCAGCAACGGCACATGGCCGAACAAATCGTGGAACAGATCGGGTTCTTCGATGTAATCAAGCTGATCCGGGCGGCGGATCCACCAGGTCACCGGGAAGCGGCGATTGGCCAGATGGTCGAAGAAATCGAGCTCCGGCAGCAGGCCTTCAACACCGATGATTTCCCAGCCGGTGGCCTGCTTCAGCACCGCATTGATTTCGGCAAACTTGGGGATGCGTTCGGCCGACATGCCCATCGCATCCTGCGCGGCAAGGAACTCATCACTGGCGTGGCCGACCAACAACCGGCGCTGGCGCTCGTACAACTGCCGCCAGACATCGTGATCGGTATCGCTATAGCCATCCCAAGGTTGCTCAACGATGCCGGTGGCATAGACCGGCACTTTGCCCTTGTCGGTGATGATGTTTTCGAGGCGTCGTGGTGTGGTGTTCATCGTGTCGATTCTACGGCGATGCGGCAGCGTGAATCTCAAACAATCGTTGGTTGCGGCGAGAAAAGAATCGCGCGGCCGGGTGGCCAACTGAAGATGGCCGCACAGGGCGGCCATCGTTGCATCCTGCAATGCGATCAGATCAGAAGCGGTATTCGAAACCGGCCGACAGCGTCTTGGCGTTGTAACGCACCTTGTCGCTGGTGGTCGGGATGCGCGCATCGCCGCGGAAGTAATCGTAGTTCACGCTCACGCCCATGTTCGGGGCAAAGTCATAGCCCACGCCCACGCCGACATACGGTTGGGTGCTATGGGTGCTGAGCGAGTTGCGCACGTGCACGCCATTGACATCGCCGGTCACGGTGGAGTCGTAGGTGGAGCGCATCACGCCAGCGCGGCCCGAGCCAAACCAGCCAGTGTCGGCGGCGTAATCGCCAAAGCGCACCTTGCCGACGGCACCGATACCGAAGCCGTCAACGGTGTTGTCGTTGTCAAAGCTGCCGATACGGTGGCTCTTGCCGTAGTAACGGCCGTAGAAGCCTTCCAAGCCAAAGTTGCGGTTGAACATGTAGCCGCCACGCAGGACGAAGGAGTTGTCTTTGAGTTTGCCAGAGGCATCGCGATCACTCAGGCTGGTACGGCCGACTTCGCCGCGCACGAACGGTTGACCGGATTGGGCAAAGGCGCCGGAGGAGGCCAAGGCAGCGGCCAGAGCGGTCACGGTCAGGGCGGTGATCATCTTGTTGTTCTTGAACATCGTATTGCTCTCTTGAGCGCTCCCGAATGGAGCGGGTGGCGTCATGCTGGACTTGGCGCCGCAGGAAAGGAAGGTTTGCCCGATTCCCGTAAACAAAGAATTAAACAACCTGCCCGGTTGCTGACCGAAACTCGCAATTCTGATGCGGATTCGCTTGGATTCAGCCTTGATTACAAATCTGAATGGGGCGAATTGCGTTCAAGATGTTGATTCGATCAATGGGCCGGACGCAGGTAATAGGCCGTCTTGCCCTTCAGCGTGCAGCTGCGTGGGCCGGTGGCGAGGCAATACACCTCGACCCGACTGCCGATCTCCGGCTGCTGGTTGGGATGGCCCCAAACAGGCGTCGGGATCCGTTGCCCGCTCATGGTGATGACATCGATCCCGGCCACGCGGGCGTTGCAGACGCCATCGGTATAACAATCATCGCGGCGCGCCTCGACCACGCCGAAAAAGTGCATCTCGCCGGCCGCATCGGCGCGTGGCGTGACGGGTTGGCTGGCACAGGCGGCAAGCAGGCTGCTGGCGATCAGGCCGATGTTGATCTGGCGGGTGGCGATACGCATCAGGTTGTCCTTGCTGGGGTGACTCAATCAGTGGCGGCGCAACTGCCCTGACGGCCTACCCAGCGCCCCAGTTTGTCGATCAAGCTGGGCTCGCAGATCGGTTTCGGCGGCGGCGCGTGGCGGCGCGCCCAATCGGCATTGCGCTGGTTTTGCAGCATGCTGATGCGGGCCTTGATCTGCGGCATCGCGGCCTGCACGGCTTTTTCGCCTTCAAGAATGGCGACGTTCTTCTGATCGAAATCGGCCGAGCCGATCTGGCCGACACGCGGGCGGATCACGATGTCGGCGCGCTTCATTTCCTGCTCGCCAAGGCGCTGGCCCATGATCGTGATCGATTGGTTGACGATGCCGATCATGTTGCCGGGGCGGTTGCCGCCGGCCTTGCTGGAGATATCCACGGCGATGACGAAATCCGCGCCCAGCTCACGCGCCGCATCGACCGGCACCGGGCTGACCACACCGCCATCGACGTAGCGGGCCTTGCCAATCGGGGCAGGCTCGAACACGCCCGGAATGCTGCATGAGGCGCGCACGGCCTGACCGGCATTGCCACGCACGAAGGCCGTGCGCTTGCCCTCGCTCAGCTCGGTGGCGACCGCCGCGAAGGGCTTGGCGAAGCGCTCCATCGGTTGGTTGCCGACCAGCTCATTGACGTAATCCTGCAGCTTCTGGCCTTTGACCAGACCGCCGGAAAACAGGCTGACATCGCGGATCTTGGATTCATCCAGCGCGAAGGCTTGCGTTTGCATCTGGTAAGGAGTCATGCCGCTGGCATACAGCGCGCCCACTACGCTGCCGGCGCTGGTGCCAGCCACGACATCGGCATGAATACCGTTGGCCTCCAGCATTTTGATCACGCCGATATGGGCAAAGCCCTTGGCCGCACCACCGCCCAGTGCCAGCCCGACCTTGATCTTGGCCGGCGCAGGCGGCACGACCGGCGCGGGCGGCGCAGGTTGCACCGCTTTGCCGCCACAAGCGACAAGGGCGGTACACAGGCCGAAAACGATCAATGGGCGCGGCAGCACGATACTCATCGCGCCATTGTCGGGGATTTTGATGAAGCGACGGTGAGAACGGCGTGGCCGTTGTTCATCCGCGGTTGGTGGAATCCTTATCGCCAGGCTCGCGAAACGGCAGTACCTTGCGCTCATCGGTGCTGATGGTGTCGCGCTGCCAGATCACCGGCACCTCATCCGGGCGCGGCGGCTCGTAGGTCTGGTTTTCGGCACGCAGGCGCTCGGCCTCTTCTTCTTCGATTTCCCAGCTGTATTTGCGCCGTGGCAATTCGGGATCGGCACGACGGAACAGGAAGGCCGCAACGATGCCGCCCACCGCGCCACCCAGATGCGATTGCCAGCTCACGCCCGGCTCTTGCGGCAGCACGGTCAGCAGCATGCCGCCGTAGAACAGGAAGGCCAGCATGCCGGCGGCAATCGCGGCGCGGTCGCGGCGCAGCAGGCCCAGCACGAAGATCAGAAAACCCAGCCCGTGGGTGACGCCGCTGGCGCCAAGATGACGCTGGCCAACATCGCCCAGCAACCACGCACCCAGCCCAGCCCCGATCCACAACAGCGGCAGCGCACGCAAGCTGGCCTTGGGATAGACGCTGCCAGCCAAGGTGCCCAGCATCAGGATGGCAATGCTGTTGGTGGCGAGATGGGTCAGGCCGCCGTGCAAGAGCGGTGCGGTCAAAATGCCGACCAGCCCACGCGCCTCATGCGGGGCAACGGCGAACGCGCGCACGTCGAAAGCCGATTGCGCGAAAAACACCAGCACCAGCAGCAACACGGCGGCGAGACTCAGGTTGAAGGCACGCAACACACGGCCACGGTCTTGGGCGCGCTGGGCGGGGGTATCCGGGATGTCGGTGTGGGGCAGATCCATTACGATCAGATGGCGGTCGTGGCGCGGGAATGCAAGCCCGGGCTGCGTGGCGCAAGCCGGCCTTGTCGCATCCCGCGTAAAATGTGCGGATGAACGCATCGCTCCCGGTTGTCCGGCTCAAGAACGCGTGGAAATCCACGCACCCCTGGATCTTTCAGCGCTTGGTGGAGAAGCCGTTGGAGCGGCCCAAGCCCGGCAGCTTGGTGCAGGCGTACGGGGTTGATGGCGGGTTTATCGGCACCGGGTTTTACAACGGCCATTCGCGCATCGCGCTGCGCATTCTGGAAACCGATCCATCGGTGGCGGTCGATGAGGCGTGGTTCGCGCACAAAATTGCCGAGGCGATCCGCCTGCGCCGCGACATCCTCAAACTGGATGCGGTGAGCAATGCGTGGCGCGTATTCCACAGCGAGGGCGATGGCATCAGCGGCTTGGTGATCGACCGCTACGACGACCTGCTGGTGGTCGGCTTTTTCAGTGCTGGCGCGTGGCGGCATCGCGAAATCATCTTCAACGTGCTGCGCGGGCAATTCCCCGGTTGCCGCTTCCACAGCTTTGCCGATGAGCATGTGCAGAAGCAGGAGAGTTTCGATTACCGCGATACCCAAGGCACCGAGGCCGCGGTGATCGAGGAATACGGCATTCGCTTCCGTGCCGACCCGGCCGGTGCGCACAAGACCGGCTTTTTTGCCGACCAGCGCGAAAACCGCGAATGGCTATCGCATCAGGTGGCCGGCAAGCGGGTGTTGGACTTGTGCTGCAATACCGGCGGCTTCGGTGTGTATGCGGCGGTGCGCGGGGCCGAGGAAGTGCTGGGCATCGATATCGATCCGGCGGTGCTTGAGATCGCCAAGGCCAATGGCAAATTGAATGGCGTGCGCCCGCGTTTTGTGCAGGCCGATATCTTCCCGTGGTTGCGCGATGCCGCGATCAACGGCGAGCAATTTGATGTGGTGATCCTTGACCCGGCCAAAATGACCCGCGACCGCGAACAGGTGATCCCGGCGCTGAAAAAATACCTCGACATGAACAAACTGGCGCTGGGCGTGGTCAAGCCCGGCGGGCTGTTTGCCACTTTCAGTTGCACGGGGCTGGTCAGCGAGGATCAATTCCTCGACATGCTGCGCCGTGCCGCCTTTTATGCCGGGCGCAGCGTACAGGTATTGAAAGTGGCCGGTGCCGGCCCCGATCACCCGTGGCTGGCGCAAGTGCCTGAATCGCGCTATCTAAAAGCGGTGTTTTGCCGCGTGCTGGATTGAGGGCAACGCGGCTGCAAACCCGGGGATGCAGTGGCCGGCGCGGGTCGGTGGTCGTGGTCATTGATGTGGTCGATAATCCCATCGCCCCTTGCACGAACGGCCGCGCCGCCCGCAACCATCGTCATGCCCAAGCCGCTTGCTACTCCACATCACGAACGCCATCGCAATGACCATATCGGCTGGCTGCGCGCCGCCGTACTCGGCGCCAACGATGGCCTGATTTCAACCAGCTCGCTGTTGGTCGGCATCGCGGCGGCTGGGGTCAACCCGCACGTGATCTTGATGACCGGCATCGCCGGGTTGACGGCGGGCGCGCTGTCGATGGCGGCGGGTGAATATGTATCGGTCAGCTCGCAGGCCGATACCGAGGCGGCCGATCTGGCCCGGGAAAAGCGCGAACTGGCCGAGATGCCGGAAGCCGAGCTGAAAGAACTCACCCATATCTATGTGCAGCGTGGGCTCTCGCGCGAGTTGGCCGCACAAGTGGCCGAGCAACTCACCGCCCACGATGCGCTGGCGGCGCATCGCCGCGATGAACTGGGCATGGCCGAACACACCGCCGCGCGCCCGGTGCAGGCGGCAATGGCATCCGCGGCGGCCTTCGCTGCCGGCGCCGCATCGCCGTTGTTGCTGGCCTGGTTGTGGCGGGCAGACAGCCTGCCGATGGCGATCACGTTGTCCACGCTGGTCTTGCTGGCGGGTTTGGGTGCACTCGCCGCCTGGCTGGGCGGCGCTTCGATGGTCAAAGGCGCGGCGCGGGTGCTGTTCTGGGGCGCGCTGGCAATGGGCGCGACGGCATTGATCGGCCGCTTGTTCGGTGTCAGTGTGGCCTGACGCCGCCGCGTGCGTGTTGCCTGGGCGGTGATGGCGAACAACCGCCGGCGGTCGCAATCCCTGCGACGGGCCTCGTTAAACTGATCCGATGCCAGACAATTTCATCCTGCTGATTTTCATCTTGGTGGCGCTTGCCATCGCCATCGTCCTGATTGTCATTTTATTGTTGCGCAAGCCCGATGCCGCCCTCGCGGTACTGCGCACCCAGCTGGAAGACGCGCTGCGCAACGAGCAACGCAGCGGCCGTGGCGAGCTGCGCGAATCACTCGATGCGCTCGCGCAAACCCTGACCCGTGATGCGTCCACGGCGCGCAGCGAATCCGGTGAATTGCAACTGCGCCACAACACCGCGCTGACCCAGCGGGTCAACGAGTTGACCGAGCGCACCGACAAGCGGCTGGATGAGTTCCGCATCGCGATTGGTGAGGATGCGCAACGTGGTCGGCGCGAAACCGCCGAGCAGCAACAGCGCTTTGCCGATGCGCTGGGAACACGCCTGCAGGAGCTGACCGACCGCAACGCGCACAGCATCGCCGAGTTGCGCGCGCAGGTGGAAACCCAGCTGAAAACCCTGCAGGCCGATAACGCCGAGAAGCTGGAACGGATGCGCGCCACGGTGGATGAAAAGCTGCAATCGACCTTGGAAACGCGCTTCAACGCCTCGTTTGGCTTGATTTCCGAGCGCTTGGAGGCGGTGCAGCGCGGCCTGGGCGAGATGCAGCAGCTGGCCTCGGATGTCGGCAGCCTGCAGCGGGTGCTCGGCAATGTGAAGGATCGCGGCACCTTTGGTGAAACCCAGTTGGGTGCCTTGCTTGACGATATGCTGACCCGCGAGCAATACGAGGCCAATGTGGTCACCCGACCGGGTTCGAGCGAGCGCGTCGAGTTCGCGATCCGCCTGCCCGGCCAGCACGGTGAACAGCCGGTGTGGTTGCCGATTGATGCCAAGTTCCCGCGTGAGGATTACGAGCGTCTCGTGGATGCGCAGGCGCGTGCCGATGCCGATGCGGCCCAGGCGGCGGGGCAGGCGTTGGAGCGCCGGATCCGCGACGAGGCGAAGAAAATCCGTGACAAATACATCGAGCCGCCGCATACCACCGATTTTGCACTGCTGTTTTTGCCAACCGAAGGGCTGTACGCCGAGGCGCTGCGCCGCCCGGGGTTGTTTGATGGCCTGCAGCGCGAGCAGCGCGTCACGCTGGTCGGGCCGACCACCTTGCTGGCGGTGTTGAACGCGCTGCAAATGGGCTTCAGAACGTTGGCGATCGAAAAGCGTTCCAGCGAGGTCTGGCAAACGCTGGGCGCGGTCAAGACCGAGTTCGGCAAGTTTGGCGGCGTGCTGGATTCGGTGAAGAAAAAGTTGCAGGAAGCCAGCAACAAGATCGATGAAACCGGGGTGCGCAGTCGCGCGATTGAGCGCAAGCTGCGTGCAGTCGAGGCATTGCCAAGTGATTCGACCCGGCCTTTGCCGGCGCTGGATGATCAAGACGAAAGCGAGGATTGAGCCGGCTGCAGCGCAAATCGCTGACCCGGGCGTCAACAACCGGGTTCAGCACTCAGCTTCAATTGGCCTTCAGTCGGGCGCTGGCAGGCGGCAATCAGCCGGCGGCGGTGCCTCGATGCGGTTGACGCTGGTCAGTTCCAGCACGTTGTCATAAGCAGTCACATCGCTGGTTGTCTTGCCCAGCAGGCGGCCTTGGCCTTCGAGATAAATCAGCGGGTCCACATTCGCCGGGTCGGCGGCGCGGCGTTGATCGGCCTTGGCATGCAAGGGCGCGAGCAAGCGCGTATCGCCCTCCACCCGCCAGATCACCCGCTCGCCGCAGGGCTGCAGCGATTCGATCTGTGCGCCGCGGATATAGATGCCGCGCACCGATTGGGTGGCGGTCGGGGCGGAGTGGATGCTGGTTCCGAAACTGTCACGGCTGGCACCCGGTGCCGCCCGATCCGGCTGACAACCGGCAACAACCAGCACGCTGATGGCAAGCGCGCCAAGCGCCACGGGTTTGATGGGGTGGATCACGGACGTACCTGCACCGGGATCGCATCCACCGGGATGCTGGGATTGTCTTCCGGCTCATCAAGGTAATCCGGCAGATCGTGGTGTTGCTCGGTCGGGCGATCCAGATCGCGCATGATCTGGTAATTACGGCGCTGCAGCCAGGCATCGCGATACAGCGCATATTCGTCGCTGGCGCCTTCGCGCAGGCTGTCGATCGAGAACAAGCGGCTGCGGATGTCGGCCAACTGCAATGCCTGCAGCGCAAACCGCGTGTCGGTGTTGCGGATATGCGGATAGGGCGAGAGCGGGCGGTCACCCACCATGCCGAAAATATCGCGCACGGTGCGCGGGCCAAACACCGGCAACTCGACGTAGCGCGAGGTGCGCCAGCCCCAGACCGCCAGCGTCTGGCCGAAATCCTCATTGATGTAAGGCACCTTCATCGCGCTGGCCGGATCAAACAGGCCGCCAATGCCGACGCTGATATTGATCACGAAGCGGATCACGGCAAAGCCGGCATCGCTGGGGCGGCCTTGCAGCAGCGCGTTGAGCGAGCTGATCGGCTGGCTGAGGTTATTGAAGAAGTTGCTGATGCCAAGCCGCACCGGGCGCGGCACCACCGCGACATAGGCACGTGCCAAGGGCGTGGCCAGCACTTTGTCGATGAAATTGTTGAACGTATGGACGCGGCGATTGAACGGCTCCCACGGGTCATAACTGGGGGCGACACTGATGCCCGGCGGCAGCTTGGAATAGGCAGCGTCGTATTCCGGCTGGCCGTAGAGCAGATTGAAATCGTCCTCGGCGCTGGTGGCTTCGGCAACGCTTGCGCTGGCGGGCGGCTGGTCGGGTGCTTGATCGGCGTGTGCGGTGGTCGTTGCGGCTACGGCTGCCTTGCCGGGGTCTTGCGCGGCGGCCAGGTCGGCGCTGATTTCAGTCTCGACGTGGGTGGTCAAAGACGCACCGTGTGTCTCGCTTTCAGCGACGGCCTCAATGGCCGGGGTAGCGCCAATCGCCGTCGGTGGGGCCGATGGCGGCGTGGTTTTCCCGGCGCAGCCCGCAAGCAAAAGGGCAAGGGCAAGGCCGAGTAATCGATGTTGGGGATTCATGGTGGGGGCAACTATAACGGGGCGAATGTGGTACCGCCGTTAGTGTGCGCAACTCAGGGTATCGTCGAGGCGATAGGCATCGCGCAGCTCGGCAAAGCCCGGTGGCAGGCCATCGATGACGATGGTGTTGTTGAGGCCCGCTGCCAGTGTGGCGAGCAGGGCGATGCCGGCGCTGTCGATGCGGGCAAGGCCGCCAATATCGAAACGGCGCACGCCGGCAAGCTGCGCCTTGGCTTGTTTGAACGCGGCGGCGACCACGGGGCGGGTCAGTACCCCGTGGAAACGCAAGACATCGCCATCACGCAGGATGTTGGATTCAGCGCTTGGCATCGGCCTGGATCTTGCCGTCTTTGAGCTCGGCAGCCACTGCGCGGATCCCGCGTTGGGCCAACGGGTTGTCGAACTGGTTACGGAAGGTCTGCACAAACGATACGCCTTCGACCATCACGTCAAACACCTGCCACTGGTTGCCGACCCGGCGCATCAAGTAATCGACCGGGATCGGCTCACCGCCCGCGCGCAGCATCTCGCTGCTGACGCGCACGCCACGATTGCCGGGCAGGGCGGTTTCCGACTTGATCCGCACCCGCAACTGGGAGTTGAAATCAAGCAGGGATGCACCGTAGCGCGCCATCAGGTTGTCGGCCAGTGCATCGGCAAACAGCTTGACGTCGGTATCCGAGGCACCGCGCGCATGGCGGCCCAGCACCAGACGTGCCGCGTAATCGCGGTCGAACATCTGGTTGAACTCGGCAGTGATGTAGGTGTTGAGCGCGCGGCGGTCGCGGGTGAACTCGGCGCGCCGCGAATCCAGCGTCGTCAACACCCGGGTGCTGTTGTCGAGCACCACCTTGCTGGGCGAGCCGGCCATCGGTGCGGCGGCGGCGGGGTTGGCCTGCGCCATGACGGTGACGGGCGCGATGCCCAGCGTGAGGGTGGCGGCAATGGCGATGGAAATCAGGGAACGGGTCATTGAGCGGGTTCCATGTGGGAATCGGAATGAGGGGTTGCAGCATCCGTGCTGGCGTTGTCGCCGGGCGCCCCACCACCGAACATGTACTTGCCAGCCAGCTGCAGCAGATCGACTGCCGGCTGGGTGAAGGCGATTTCCTCACCCGGCTGCAGGGTTTCCGGATCACCGCCGGGCTGCAGGCCGATGTAGGCCTCGCCCAGCAGGCCGCTGGTGTACACGCCGGCCGAGGTATCGGCGGGCAAATCCTTGAACGTGTCTTCGATGGCGAGAGTGACGACGGAATCGTATTTAACCGGGTCAACCTGAATGGAAGCCACGCGGCCGATGGTGACGCCGCCGATCTTGACCGGGCCGTTGACCCGCAACTGGCCGATGCTGGTGAAGCGCGCCTTCAGCGGATAGCTGCCGCCGGAGAAGCCGAACTGGCTGTTGGTCGAGGCAAATGCCAGCACCAGCAGGGTGGCGAGCGCCAGCAGCAGAAAGGCGCCGACGGCGAATTCGAGACGGGGGCCACGGATACTCATTGGAACTCCTTGCCGCTCATCGGAACATCAATGCCGAGAGCACGAAATTGAACATCAGCACCAACAACGAGGCATTGACCACCGCCCGGGTGGTGGCGATCGACGTGCCTTCGATGGTGGGTTCGGAATGGAAACCGACATAGGCGGCGACCAACGCAGCAATCGCGCCGAATACGCCGGCCTTGATGAAGGCACCGAGGAAATCATCGCGGAAATCGACGATGTCCTTCATTACTTGCCAGTACGTGCCGGCATCCAGCCCCAGCACGTGCACCGCCTCGAACCAGCCCGAGAGCAGGGCAAAGGCGACGAAGAAGCCGGTCAACAGCGGCACGCTGATCACCGCCGCCCAGAAGCGCGGGGCAACCACTTTGGCGACGGGATCGATCGCCATCAGGCCAAGCGCGGTGATCTGGTCGGTGGCGCGCATCAGGCCCAGCTCGGCGGCAATCGACGAGCCGGCGCGGCCGATGAACAGCAGCGCGGTCAGCACCGGGGCCAGCTCGCGATACAGGCCAAGACCCAACATCGCGCTGACCTGATTGCTGGCGCCATAGGTATCGAGCGCGCGGTAGCCAAGCAGGATCACCGACAAACCGACGAAGGCACCGCCGACGGCGATGATCGGCAGCGAGCGCGCGCCGATCTTGTAGATCTCGCGCACCAGCTCGGCCAGGAAATCGCGGGTCGGGGTGGAGGCACGCAACACGGAAAGCGCGAACAGGCCGGCTTGGCCAATCGAGCGAATGGTATTGATCAAGGCCTTCATGCGGCCTGCCTCGGGCGGCTGTCGAAGGCGATCGGGCCATCCGGCTCGCCGCGCATGAATTGCCGCAGCAGCGGGTCGTCGCTGGCCTGCAATGCATCGGGCGTGCCATCGAACACGATCTGGCCATTGGCGATCACCACCGCGTGATCACACACCGGCAAGGTCTCGTGGACATGGTGGGTGACGATGATGCTGGTCAGGCCAAGGGTCTGGTTGAGCCGGCTGATCAGGCTCATGATCACCCCAGAGGCGATGGGATCAAGGCCGGTCAGCGGCTCGTCGTAGATCATCAACGGCGGGTCCAGCGCCAGCGCCCGGGCCAGCGCGACGCGGCGCGCCATGCCGCCGGATAACTCACGCGGGTACAGATCCTTGGCCGCAAGCAGGCCGACCGCGTGCAGTTTCATTTCGACCAGTTTGTCGATCACCTCGGCGGGCAGATCGGTATGCGTGGCCAGCGGCAGGGCGATGTTCTCGCCGGCGGTCAGGTCGGTCAGCAGGCCATTGCCCTGCAGCAGCACGCCGAGGCGCTTGCGCAGGTTGAGCAGCGCGCTGCCGGCGGCCGGGACCGGCTCACCAAACAAGGCAACCCGGCCACGCGCCGGCACCAACTCGCCGGTCAGCGCCGAGAGCAGGGTGGATTTGCCGCTGCCAGATGGGCCGAGCACGGCGGTGATATTGCCAACAGGCACGCTCAGACGGATATCGTCCAGAATCGTGCGGCCGCCACGATCAAGGCGGACGTCGTCAAGCAAGATGGCGGGATCAGGATTTGGCACGATGGGAACCACGGGCACAATGTTCATCATTATGGCCCGAGTTTACTGAATGGAGGCCGCGCCGGCTGCATTCTCACAACGCCGCGGGCGGGGCGCGGGCCACGGCTGCAAATAGGGGGGGATTGCAAACCGGAAGCGGCCGGCCACGCCGCAAGCCGGTAACATGGGCTCCCCCAAGATCGCGAGCTTCAGCGTGAGCGCATCCGATTCCCCCCAACCTGACAGCCGCCACGGTGTAGCCCGCGCGGACGCCGAAAACGCCGTGCGCACCTTACTGCGCTGGGCCGGTGAAGACCCCGCACGCGAAGGCTTGCTGGATACCCCGAAGCGGGTGGTCAAGGCGTATGGCGATTGGTTTAGCGGCTACGCCATCGACCCGGACGAATATCTATCGCGCACCTTCGAGGAAGTGGCCGGCTACGATGAAATGATCGTGCTGCGCGATATCGAGTACGAAAGCCACTGCGAGCACCATATGGCACCGATCATCGGCAAGGTGCATGTCGGCTATGTGCCGAGTGGCCGGGTGGTCGGCATCAGCAAACTGGCGCGGGTGGTGGATGCCTATGCGCGCCGCTTCCAAGTGCAAGAAAAGATGACTGCGCAGATCGCCAACTGCATCCAGCGTGCCTTGCAGCCGCAGGGCGTGGCGGTGGTGGTGGATGGCGCGCACGAGTGCATGACCACCCGTGGCGTACACAAGCGCGGGGTCAGCATGATTACCTCGACCATGCTCGGCAGCTTCCGCGAGGATGCGCGCACCCGCAACGAGTTTCTGCGCTTCATCGAAAACCGGCGTTGACAGATTTGATCCGGGCGAAATAATGGCGGGATGACTGATCCTGCCGTTCGTTATTCCCCGGATACGCGCTGCACCGCCTTTCTGGATGATCGCCGGATTGCCGCCGGCGAGCTGCGCCATGTCGCCCTGCGCGCCCGCGATGCCTTGCAGGCACGGCCCGACGGCCAGTTGCAGGTTTTTGATGACAACGATGCCAGCCTGATCGATCTGGATCTGCGCGCCGGTGTGGCGGAAATCGTCCAGCAGCTCAATCGCGGTGAATTGCCTTTGGCCAATCGGGCTGTGGCTGAAGAAAAGCGCCGTCGTGGCCGCCCGCGTCTGGGTGTGATCGCGCGCGAAATCACCCTGCTGCCGGCGCATTGGCAATGGTTGAATGCGCAGCCTGGCGGTGCCTCGGTCGCCTTGCGCGCGTTGGTTGATGCCGCCCGCGATTATCACCATGTCGGCGCTGACCCGCGCCGTGCCGCGCAAGCGCGCGCCTACCGCTTCATCGCCGCGATTGGTGCCGAACGCCCCGGTTTCGAGGCCGCCAGCCGGGCCTTGTTTGCCGCCGATGCTGCGCGGTTCGAGGCCGAATTGGCTGGCTGGCCGGATGATCTGCGCGATCATGCGCTGCTGTTGGCCAGCGCGGTGTGGCCGGTTTGAGTTGGCGCTGATCGCCCAAACCGGCGGCGGAGAGGCAAAATAGCGCCCTTCGTCTGCCAGTACGCGGCTGCCCCATGCCTGTTTCCGATGTCCAGCCGGTGCGACGCGCGGCGCTGGTCTTCATCTTCATCACCGTCCTGATCGATATCTTGGCGTTTGGCCTGATCATCCCGGTGCTGCCGCATCTGGTCGAAGAATTCGTCGGCGGCGATACCGCGACAGCGGCGCGCTGGGTTGGTACGTTTGGCGCGCTGTACGCGGCGATCCAGTTTTTCTCGGCACCAATCCAGGGCGCGCTGTCCGACCGCTTCGGCCGCCGCCCGGTGATCCTGATTTCCTGCCTGGGGCTGGGCCTCGATTTCATCCTGATGGCGCTGGCCCCCAGCCTGTGGTGGCTGTTGGTGGCGCGGATGATTTCCGGCGTGGCCTCGGCCAGCTTCACTACGGCGAATGCCTATATCGCCGATGTCACCGCGCCGGAAAAACGCGCCGGCGCATTCGGCATGATCGGCATGGCGTTTGGCTTGGGGTTTGTGGTCGGGCCGATGTTGGGTGGTTGGCTGGGCCATTTCGATCTGCGCTGGCCGTTCTGGGGCGCGGCCATCCTGGCCCTGCTCAACTTCTGTTACGGCCTGTTCGTGTTGCCGGAATCACTGCCGAAGGAGCGCCGCAGCACGCGCTTCCAGTGGCGGCAGGCCAACCCGATCGGTTCGTTCAAGTTGATCCGCCAATACCCGCAACTCAGCGGCTTGATGGCGATCCTGCTGCTATCCAATCTGGCCCATTACGTCTACCCCAGCGTGTTCGTGCTGTATGCCGATTACCGCTATGACTGGGGGCCGATGATGGTGGGCCAAGTGCTGGCGATTGTCGGCGTGTGCTCGGCGGTTGTGCAGGGTGGCTTGGTGCGGCGGGTGGTGCCGAAGATTGGCGAGCACAACGCGCTGCTGTTTGGCCTTGCCTGCGGCACGATCGGTTTCATGGCTTATGGCTTGGCCCCGAGCGGGGCGTTGTTCATGGCGGCGATCCCGGTGATGGCGTTCTGGGGCTTCGCCGGCCCAGCCGCGCAGGCATTGGTCACCCGCGAGGTGGGGGCCGATGTGCAGGGCCGGATTCAGGGCGCGCTGGCCAGCTTGGTTAGCTTGGCCGGCATCATCGGCCCCAAGCTGTATACCGAGGCCTTCGCCCGCTTCATCGGCGAGGATGCCCCGGCCGAATTGCCGGGTATGCCGTGGTATATCGCCTCGGTCTTGCTGGCCACCGCGTTGGCGATCGCCCTCGCACATCGGCGCCGGCAACGGCTGGCGGTGGCTTGATTTTTTGATCAAGAGCTTCCGCCTGACCGAGGCCAGGCGGGTTACTTTCTTTTGCTCGCACAAAAGAAGAGTAACCAAAGAAAAGTGCGCTCGACAAAGCCACAGCCCGCCAGCGGGGTTTGTCCGGGGATGTTCCGATTCGCCATTCCATGGCTCATGCGGAAAACGTCGGCCATCCCTGGCCGACGCCCTCCGGGTTGGGTCGGGTGTTGGCTTTCAAACCGCCGCACAGGACGTGCGCCGCTTTAAGCAAACGCACAGTCTCCATCCGCTGACACGTGTTGCTGACAAATGAAAGCCTGAACGACCTCGCATGAGGATTCAGGCCCCCGCCTCCGTACTGAAGCGCACTGCGGCATCAGCCGCCTACACTTGCTGGCTAGCCCACACGATCTGGACTGCGCCGATGACCCGCGCTTCATCCTTCGACCGCGATGCGTTGCTTGCCTGCGCGCGTGGCGAGCTGTTCGGCCTCGGCAATGCGCGCCTGCCCGCGCCGCCGATGCTGATGTTCGACCGCATCACCGAAATCAACGAAACCGGCGGTGCCAATGGCAAGGGCGTGATCCGCGCTGAACTTGATATCCGCCCGGATCTCTGGTTCTTCGATTGCCATTTCGAGGGCGATCCGGTGATGCCGGGGTGCTTGGGGCTGGATGCGATGTGGCAGCTGGCCGGCTTTTATTTGCCGTGGTTGGGCGAGGCCGGCCGTGGCCGCGCGCTGGGCGTGGGCGAGGTCAAATTCACCGGGCAGATATTGCCGAGCGCCAAACAGGTGCAATACGAGATCGATATCCGTCGCGTGCTGCGTGGCAAGCTGCGGCTGGTGATCGCCGATGGCCGCACCTTGGTCGATGGCCGCGAGATTTATGTCGCCAAGGAATTGCGCGTCGGCCTGTTCAATTCGACGGAGAGTTTCTGATGGCGATGTCCGCGCCCCGTCGTGTCGTGGTTACCGGCTTCGGCATCGTCTCGCCCTTGGGCAATGATGCCGACAGCGTAAGCGCGGCGCTGCGCGAGGGCAGGAGCGGCATCCGTTTTCTGCCCGAGGCGGCCGAAATCGGCCTGCGCTCGCAAGTGGGCGGGGTGTGCGATATCGATCTGGATGCGCGCATCGACCGCAAGCAAAAACGCTTCATGGGCGATGCCGCGGCTTATGCGGCGGTGGCGATGGAAGACGCGATGCTCGATGCCGGCTTGGATCGGGAGACGGTCTCTGACCCGCGCGTCGGGGTGATTGCGGGCTCGGGTGGCGGTTCGGCGGAATGGCAGATCGCCGCTGGCGATTTGATGCGCGACAAAGGCGTGCGCAAAGTTGGCCCCTACATGGTGCCGCGCACGATGTGCAGCACGGTCTCGGCGGCGCTGGCGACCGCCTTCAAAATCAGAGGTGTGAGTTATTCGATTGCCGCCGCCTGCGCCACCTCGGCGCATTGCATCGGTGCCGCGGCCGAGCTGATCCGCCACGGTGCGCAGGACATCGTGTTCGCCGGTGGCGGCGAGGAATTGCATTGGGGCATGAGCTGCATGTTTGATGCGATGGGCGCGCTCTCCACCGGCTTCAACGCCGATGCCGCGCATGCCTCGCGCCCGTATGACGTGGCCCGCGATGGCTTCGTGATCGGCTCCGGCGGCGGCATATTGGTGCTGGAAGATTACGACCATGCGATCAAACGCGGTGCACCCATCCATGCCGAATTGCTGGGCTATGGCGTGACCAGCGATGGCGCCGATATGGTGGCGCCGAGCGGCGAAGGCGCGGTGCGTTGCATGCAGATGGCGATGGCCGGCCTTGAGCGCCCGATCGACTATCTCAATACCCACGGCACCTCCACCCCGTTGGGCGACATCACTGAGCTCAAAGCACTGGCCGAGGTGTTTGGCGATGCCGTGCCGCCGCTGTCATCGACCAAGGCGCTATCCGGCCATTCGCTGGGTGCGGCCAGCGTGCACGAGGCGATCTACAGCCTGCTGATGATGCGCGATGGCTTCATGGCGGCATCGCGGCATATCGAAACGCTGGATCCGGCGTGCGTCGGCTTCCCGATCCTGCGTGAAACGCGCGCCGGGCGGGTCGATACGGTGATGTCGAACAGCTTCGGCTTTGGTGGCACCAATGCCGCGTTGATACTCGGGCGGCTGGCCGCGGGCTGAGAGCCTGTTCAAGGCTCGCCACGGGCGCGCAGGCGCGGTCTTGTGCCCTTGGCGGCGTTACACTTCTTGCCAATAGCCAGCTCAGGCTGGCGAATCGTGCCTTGCTAGGCGCCCAATCCGCATCCCGC
>JAUNTK010000015.1:24340-33536 GCA_030538735.1 Pseudomonadota bacterium | reverse complement strand
CTGGATTCCAGCGCGCTATCGGCCAGCGTGGCGCGGCCGCGTTTTCTGGATTCATCCACACTCAAAAGCAGCATCGAGTACCGCAAGCGCAACCAGTTGGATGCCAGCGAGTTCGAGGCTTACTACTGGGGGCGCTGGTTCTATCCATTGAACGTGCTGGCGCTGTGCCTGGCGGCGATCCCCTTCGCGTTCGGCACCTTGCGCGGTGGCGGCTTGGGTCGGCGTTTGTTTATCGGCGTGGTGTTCGCGCTGGGCTTCTGGCTGCTGCAGGAAATGTCGGCGCGGCTGGCCGGCGCATATCGGTTTGATTACCGGCTGGCGTATCTGCTGCCATCGATATTGATGCTGACGGTGTCGTGGTTGTTGTTCCGGCGGCGCAGCGGCTGATGGGGGCGTTTCCGAATGCCTCCCCATCAGTGGTAGGTAATGGCGCAACCCGCGCACGGTGATCGCGATTCGCTGCACGTCGGCGACAGGGCTTATGCCTTGCCGACTTCTTCAAGAAGTGCGCTGGCGGCAAGTTTGCCAAGCGCATTGCCCGCAAGTGGGCTGTCACCCGTGAGCATCTTGCGGTCCCGATGCACGGCACCCGAGATGGCCGTGTTGAGAATTTCAAACCCGATTACCTGAAGTGCTTCGCCGAATTTCCAAGTCAGATGGCCGGGCATGTACCCGATATCCGGGGTTTGGGCATCCAGCGCATCAGGGAAGGCCACGATCTTGTAGCCGTGATACGCCGGGCTATCACCCAAGGCCAGAAACGCGGCAGGGCCGTGGCAGAGTGAAATGACGAATTTGTCCCTCTCCGCCGCCCACTCAAGCAGCACCCGCATATCAGCGCTTTCGGGCAGGCCGATCAGCGCGCCGTGCCCACCGGGGATGAACACACCGATATAGTCCGAATCCTCACCCAAGGCATCGGCCAGCACATCGGCCAGCTTCAATGGCGATTTGAATTGATCCGCATATTTGCGGAACAGGCCCTTGACCTCTTCGTCCTTGGAAGGCATCGCCCAAAACTCGAATTTGACCGGGTTGCCGGACAGTGTGGCGATATCAAAGCCAAACCCCGCCTTGTCAAGGTGATACATCGGCAGCAGGGTTTCCACCGGGTGGTTGCCGGTCGAGAACATACTCCCGTTGTCGGTCAGCAGATAGCGTTCGTCTGCGCCGATCACCAATATTTTCCATCGCCCGTCGGTGTAGGGGGCCGGATAGTCCGCCCCAGCAAGATCGGATACGGGCGAGGTGAATTGGCTGAGCGAGTACGGCGACGGGAAAAACGCATTGTCTTCCGCCGGATCCGGTGTTGGGCGCATGTCGTCGGGTTGCGTGTTTGTCATCTGATCACTCCTTGAAATTGGCAAATGGACACCTGATCGGCGAGTCTCTGATCAGATCCCGCGCAAGCGACAATAGCGCAAGGTATGCAAGGCAGTGGTGAGGATGCCGCTGCTGCTTTGGGCCCGTTCAAAGCCGGGCGAAATCGGCGGAATTGAATGTAATTGCGTGCAATCAAGCCGCACGGCCCACAATCACGCACTATTCCCAATCCACATCATCAGCGCGATCATGCCCTTATGAACACAGCCCAGCTCAGCGACGCCATCGCCACCTTCGCCAAATTGTTCGAGCAGGCCAAGCCGCTTGAAGCCGATGCCACTGGGATGACGTTGGCGACCGTCGATGCCGAAGGCCGGCCAGCGGCGCGGGTGGTTTTGTTGAAAGATTTTGATCAGCGCGGCTTCGTGTTTTATAGCCATACCGATGGCCGCAAAGGCGGGGAGATCGCCGGCAATCCACAGGCCGCGTTGTTGTTCTGGTGGCCGCATCTGGGCGAGGCCGGGGTGCAGGTGCGGATCGAGGGTGTTTGCGAGCCGGTCGGCGATGACGAGGCGGATGCGTATTTTGCCAGCCGCCCGCGCCCGAGCCAGATCGGTGCCTGGGCATCGGAGCAATCGCGCACGCTGGATGCGCGCGAAAGCTTCGAGCATCGCATCGAAAACTTTGAGCGCGAGTTTGAAGGCCAGCCGGTGCCGCGCCCGAATGATTGGTCAGGCACGCGGGTGGTGCCGCGTGCCATCGAGTTTTGGTATGGCGCCAAGTTCCGCCTGCATCAGCGCGATGTGTACGAGCGCACGGCCGATGGTGTGTGGACGAAGCGGATGCTGTACCCCTGATCGCCCGCGTATCGGCCGCTATCAATCAGCCTTGGTCAAGTCCCGGCTAAAGCGTAACTGGCCGCGTTGGCCGCCCCGATTGGCGTCGATCTCGATGCGCAGCGTGGTCGGTGGCTTGGCTTTGATTTCGCCGATCAAATCGCGGTAATCACCGGCCTCGATCACACGTAGCGCGATGCCTGCCGGGGTTTCGATCAGGCTGCCGGCACGGGCCTCGACCACCAGCCCATCCAGCGTGATCGCCTCGCCCGTTGCGCTGCGTGGCGAAATCAGCAGCAGCCAGTTGTCGGCATCACGCGCGACGCCATAACGCTGGCCCATCGCCTCGGACAGGCGCTGGCTGTTGATCAGGCGCACTTCAAGCTCGGCATCGCCCACGCGCAGTTTTTCTGCCGTCACTTGATCGGTGTGGCCCGGCGCGGTGGCTTGTTTGGGGGCGGGCTCACGATTGCAGCCGGGCAAGGCGCAGGTGATGGCGAGGAGAGCGGGCAGTAACAAGGGTTTCATGGAGATATCGCCTGAGTTAGGCCGACGCCAAATGCGTAGCGAAGGATGCGGTTGGGATGGTTTTTTTAGATTGCCTTGCGTCTAAGACCACCATACTTTCGTAAAAGATCGGCTTTGTCCTGATCTTCACGTTCGTAGGCAAAGTCAAGGGGAGTAAGGCCATACGTATCGATTGCATTGACATCTGCCCCGTGGCGCAGCAAAGACGCCATGACATCGTTTGATTCCGGGTGCTCTGTGGCGACATGCAATGGCGTGCGGCCTATCGCGCTGCGTGCCTCCAGATTGGCCCCGTTGGCCAGCAAAATATCGACGATTTCCGGATGCGCGGCCAGATGAAGTGGCGTGATGCCTTGATCGTTTTTTGCGTTGACATCGGCATCGTGCTTGATCAGCAGCCTTGCCATATCGAAGTGATGCTCTCCGGCCCCCCCGTGTAGTGGCGTAAAACCGTATTTATCCGTGGCATTGACCAGATCAGGGTTCTGCCGAAGCAGGGCACGCACGCTGGGGAAGTTGCCAAAAACCGCCGCATCATAGATCGTCATATCGTCCATGGTGAATGCTGTCTCAGGGTGTGGGCTAATCGGTCTGCTGCACGCGGACAAGCAAACGAGCAGCATGATGGCAGTAGAGGTGCGTAACTTGGGCATGCAACCCGCTCAATCATTAGCCGCAGAGAGTTCCGCACCACGAACGCGTGCGGCATGGATGGCGCGGCGCACGATATCGCGGAAACCATCGGCCTCGAATTGCTCGATCGCGGCCTGCGTGGTGCCGTTGGGCGAGGTGACGCGGCGGCGCAATTCGGCGGCCGGGGTGTCGTCATGGCTCAGCATGCGGGCCGCGCCAAGCAAGGTTTGCACACTCAACTGGCGCGCGGCAGCGGCCGGTAGGCCTTCGGCTTCGCCTGCGGCCTGCATCGCTTCGGCCAGCAAAAATACATAGGCCGGGCCGCTGCCGGATACGGCGGTGACCGCATCCATCAGCGCCTCGTCTTCGATCCACACGGTTTCGCCGGCGCTGGCCAGCAGCGCATCGGCGATCTGGCGCTGGGCAGCGCTGACCTCGGGGTTGGCGTACAGGCCGGTGACGCCAGCACCCAGCAAGGCCGGGGTGTTGGGCATGGTGCGCACCACCGCGCTGCCGCCACCTGACCAACCGGCGATTTGCCCGCTGGTGATGCCGGCGGCGATCGAGACCAGCAACGGCCGGGTGCGCTGGATGTTGCCGGCCAGCGATTCGCAGACCGCGCGCAACACCTGCGGCTTGACCGCCAGCAGCCAGACCTCGGCACCCTCGCTGGCCGCCTCGGCATCGGCAAAGACCTGCACGCCGAAATCGGTGTTCAACGCTGCGCGCAGGGCGTCGGCGGGTTCGGCGACGCGGATCGATGCCGGATCGGCGCCGGATTGGATCAGGCCGCCGATCAGGCTGCGCGCCATGTTGCCGCCGCCGATGAAGGCGATGACCGGCAGGGAAACGGGCGGGGGCGTGCTCATGATTGATGGCTCCGGGGGCGAAGGCTGGAGGATAGCGTTTCGCGGTGCTGGCCCGCTGGCGGCGGCCGCATAATCAATGACGGCCGGCACGGTTTGCCCATGCCGGGCGCTTGGCCGCTGCCAATCTGCGCTGGATATGGGTATTCTGCGCTATTGCGGAGCCGGGCACGGGGCGGCTCAATACTGGGGATACACATGGATATTGCAGAACTGCTGGCATTTTCGGTCAAGAACAAGGCCTCCGATTTGCACCTCTCGGCTGGCTTGCCGCCGATGATCCGCGTTGACGGTGACGTGCGCCGGATCAATATCCCGCCGCTGGACCACAAGACCGTGCACGCGCTGGTGTACGACATCATGTCGGACAAGCAGCGCCGCGATTACGAAGAATTCCTGGAGACCGATTTCTCGTTCGAGATCCCGGGCTTGGCGCGCTTCCGGGTCAACGCCTTCAATCAGAACCGTGGTGCCGGTGCGGTGTTCCGTACCATTCCCTCCGATGTGCTATCGCTCGATCAACTGGGTTGCCCGCCGATTTTCCGCGAATTGATCGACCAGCCGCAGGGCCTGGTTTTGGTGACTGGCCCAACCGGCTCGGGTAAATCAACCACGCTGGCGGCGATGCTCGACCACATCAACAAGAACGAATACGGGCATATTTTGTCGGTGGAAGACCCGATCGAGTTTGTCCACCAATCGCAAAAATGCCTGATCAACCAGCGCGAAGTGCATCGCGATACCCACGGCTTCAACGAGGCACTGCGCTCGGCGCTGCGTGAAGACCCGGATTACATTCTGGTCGGCGAATTGCGCGATCTTGAAACCATCCGCTTGGCGCTGACCGCGGCCGAAACCGGCCACTTGGTGTTCGGCACCCTGCATACCTCCAGCGCGGCCAAGACCATCGACCGCATCATCGACGTGTTCCCGGCTGGCGAAAAACCGATGGTGCGCTCGATGTTGTCGGAATCGCTGCGCGCGGTGATCTCGCAGGCGCTGTTGAAGAAGATCGGCGGTGGCCGTACTGCCGCGTGGGAAATCATGGTCGGCATCCCGGCGATCCGCAACCTGATCCGCGAGGACAAGGTGGCGCAGATGTATTCCTCGATCCAGACCGGCCAGCAGCACGGCATGATGACGCTGGACCAGCACCTGCAGGATCTGGTTGGGCGCAGCATGATTGCCCGTCAGCAGGCCCGCGAATACGCCAAAGACAAGCGCCTGTTCGATTGATCGCCTGATCCTGATCGATTGTCCGACTGCCCCCGCACACGGAGTTTCACCATGACCACGCCCGCCGAATTCACCTCCCTGCTCAAACTGATGGCCGCCCAGCGCGCCTCGGATTTGTTCATCACCGCTGGCATGCCGCCCTCATTGAAGATCCACGGCAAGATTTCGCCGGTGACCGAGAGCGGCCTGACCCCGCAGCAAAGCCGCGATTTGGTGCTGTCGGTGATGACCCCGCCTCAGCGTGAGGAGTTTGAAAAAACCCACGAATGCAATTTCGCGATTGGGCTTTCTGGCGTGGGGCGTTTCCGTGTTTCGGCGTTTTACCAGCGCAACCAAGTGGGCATGGTGCTGCGCCGGATCGAGACCCATATCCCGACCACCGAAGAGCTGAACCTGCCGCCGATCGTCAAGACACTGGCGATGACCAAACGCGGCATCATCATCTTCGTCGGCGCCACCGGCACCGGCAAGACCACCTCGCTTGCGGCGATGATCGGCCATCGCAACAAGAACTCGACCGGCCACATCATCACCATTGAAGACCCGATCGAATTCGTCCACCGCCACGAAGGCTGCATCGTCACCCAGCGCGAAGTCGGCATCGATACCGATAGCTGGGATAACGCGCTGAAAAACACCCTGCGCCAAGCGCCGGACGTGATCATGATCGGCGAGGTGCGTACCCGCGAGAGCATGGATCACGCCATCGCGTTTGCCGAAACCGGCCACTTGGTGCTGTGTACCTTGCACGCCAATAACGCCAACCAAGCGATGGATCGCATCATCAACTTCTTCCCCGAAGAACGCCGCAACCAGTTGTTGATGGATCTTTCGCTCAACCTCAAGGGTGTGATCGCCCAACAATTGCTGCCGCGCGTCGATGGCAAGGGCCGCCGGGTGGCGATGGAAGTGCTGCTGGGTACGCCGCTGGTGCAGGATTACATCCGCGATGGCGAGATCCACAAGCTGAAGGAAGTGATGAAGGATTCCACCCAGCTTGGCATGCGCACCTTCGACCAAAGCCTGTTTGAGCTGTATCAGGCCGGCGAGATCAGCTATGACGATGCGCTGCGTTATGCCGATTCGCAAAACGAGGTGCGGCTCAAGATCAAGCTGGCGCAGGGCGGCGATGCACGCACGCTGGCACAGGGCATGGATGGCGTGGAAGTGGCCGAAGTCCGGCCCTGATCGCGCCCATCGCGGCGCCGGGCCTCGCTACAATGGCGGCATGTCCGATACCGCCACCCGACTCGCGCAGCAGCTTCTTATCGCGCTGCCTGCGCTGGATGACCCGCACTTTTCCCGCACGGTCACCCTGATCTGCCAACACGATGCCAATGGCGCGATGGGGATCGTGATCAACCGTGCCTCGGAATACAGCATCGGCGAGTTGTTTGCCCAGATCGATATCGATGGCGGCACGCCGGAACTGCTGGCGCGGCCGGTATTGGCCGGTGGCCCGGTGCATGCCGAACGCGGCTTTGTGCTGCACGACGGCGAGCGCGAATGGGATTCCAGCATCCGCCTGCCGGGTGGCCTGTCGCTGACCACCTCGCGTGATGTGTTGGCGGCGATGGCGCGTGGCGAAGGGCCGGATAACGCCTTGGTCGCGCTGGGCTGTGCCGGTTGGGGTGGCGGCCAGTTGGAACAGGAAATCGCCGACAACAGTTGGATGACCGCGCCGCCGGATGAGGAGATCGTGTTCCGTCAACCGCTGGAGCAGCGTTGGCAGGCGGCGGCCGGTTTGGTCGGCGTCAATCTGGCCACCATGACTCACTACGCCGGCCACGCATGAGGCTGGATGGCACCGTGCTGGGCTTCGATGTTGGCGCGCGGCGGATCGGCGTCGCGGTGGGCAGTGCATTGGGGGCGGGCGCACGCGGCATCGCGGTGGTGGATATGCGTGATGACGTGCCGGATTGGCCGCTGATCGACAAACTCAAGCGCGAATGGATGCCGGCTGGCTTGATTGTCGGCGACCCGATGACGCTTGATGGCGGCGACCAAGCCTCGCGCCAGCGCGCGCAGCGCTTTGCCCGCCGGCTATCCGAGCGCTTCAACCTGCCGGTGCTGATGATCGATGAGCGCAGCTCCAGCATCGAAGCCGCGCAGCGGTTCGCCGCCGCCCGTGCCGAGGGCCAACGCCGCCGCCGCGATGCCGCCGAACTGGATGCCGTCGCCGCTGCGGTCATTATCGAACGCTGGATCGCCGCCCCGGATTCCGCCGCCGTCATCCACCACAAGGAATCTTGAGGCCATGCCGCAGCATCTGCTCTCGATGGAGGCGTTGGGCTTCGACCCGCTCGACGCCCTGCTCAATCGCGCCGAAGCCTTGCGCACCACCCACGATTGCCGCGACCGGCTGGCGGGCCACGCCGTCTGCACCCTGTTTTTCGAGCCCTCCACCCGTACCCGCCTGAGCTTCCAGCGCGCCGCACAACGCTTGGGCGCCGATGTGCTCGGCTTCGAGGCCGCCACATCATCGGCCACCAAGGGCGAGACCGCACTCGATACCCTGAAGAACATCGAGGCGATGGGCGTGCGCGCCTTCATCATCCGCGCCCGCGAAGATGGCTTGGTCGCGCGCTTGGCCGAATCGGCCGACAACGACACCGCGCTGATCAATGCCGGCGACGGCCGCAGCCAGCATCCCACCCAAGCCCTGCTCGATATGCTGACCATCCGCGAAGCCAAGGGCCGCGATTTTTCCGCGTTGAAAGTCGCCATCGTTGGCGACATCCTGCATTCGCGGGTGGCGCGCAGCGATTTGGCTGCACTGAAAACTTTGGGCGTGGGGGAGATCTGCGTCGCCGGCCCGGCCAATTTGCTGCCGCAGGATGCAACACTTGTCGGCTGCCAAATCAGCCGCGATCTGGACGAGGCACTGGCCGATGCCGATGTGGTGATGACCCTGCGCCTGCAACGCGAGCGCATGGAAGATGGCCTGATCACCTCGCTTGCGGATTACCACCGCGATTACGGCATCACCGCCAAGCGTTTGCAGCGCGCCAAGCCCGATGCCATCGTGATGCACCCGGGCCCGCTTAATCGTGGTGTTGAAATCAGCGATGAAGTGGCCGACGGGCCGCACTCGCGCATCCTGCGCCAAGTCGAAAACGGCGTGCTGGTGCGGATGGCGGTGCTGGAGCGGGCGTTTGCGGATTGCAGGTAGCTGTGCTTCGGCAAGTCGGCTCCCTGCATTTCACACCTGCTTGCTAACGATTCGCCGGCATTTGCACTGTCTGGATTTCATCCCCATCTAACCTTGATGTCTGCCGCACCGATCAACACGCCATCCGAAGCCCGCCGCGCGATTGATACCGCGTTGACGCGCGATCGTGGCCGTTTGTTTGGCTTGCTGGCGAAGTGGCAGGCCAAGCCGAAGGATGCCGCTTTGCGCGATGCGTTCGCGGCGAAATTGCACGCCTCGATGGCGGCGCGTGCGGCACGCGGATCGCAATTGCCGGCTGCGACGATCAACCCCGACCTGCCCATCGCCGAACACGCCGATGAGATCGTGCAGCTGATCCGTGACCATCAAGTCGTGGTGTTGGCCGGCGAAACCAGCAGCGGCAAGACCACCCAATTGCCCAAGCTGTGCCTGATGGCCGGGCGTGGTGAGGCCGGGATGATCGGCTGCACCCAGCCGCGCCGGATTGCGGCGCGCTCGGTGGCGCGGCGCGTCGCCGAGGAGTTGCAGGTGCCGATGGGCGGCGCGGTCGGTTTCCAGGTGCGCTTCAACGAGCAGGTGAGCGATACCAGCGCGATCAAATT
>JAUNTK010000015.1:18032-24310 GCA_030538735.1 Pseudomonadota bacterium | reverse complement strand
CACGTTGATCATCGACGAGGCGCACGAGCGCAGCCTCAATATCGATTTTCTGCTGGGCTATCTCAAGCAATTACTGCCGCGTCGGCCCGACCTGAAACTGATCGTGACCTCGGCCACCATCGATACCGCGCGTTTTGCCGAACACTTCGCCGGCGCGCCGGTGGTCGAAGTGGAAGGCCGCACCTATCCGGTTGAAGTGCGGCATCGCCCGATTGAGGGTGAAGGCGAGCACGATGGCGCGCGCACGGTGCTGGATGGCATCGTCGCCGCCTGCGATGAAATCACCCGTGAAAACCCGCTGGGCGATACCTTGATCTTCCTGCCCGGCGAGCGCGAAATCCGCGATGCGCATCAGGCACTGGAGCGGCGCAAGTATCGCCATACCGAAGTGGTGCCGCTCTACGCACGGTTATCGGCTAAAGACCAAGACAAGGTGTTCCAACCCGGCAGCAAACGGCGCATCGTGCTGGCCACCAATGTGGCGGAAACCTCGCTGACGGTGCCGCGTATCCGCTATGTGGTTGACCCCGGGTTTGCCCGCGTCAAACGCTATAGCCCACGGCAGAAACTTGACCGCCTGCATATCGAGGCGGTCTCGCAGGCCAGCGCCGACCAGCGTGCCGGCCGCTGCGGCCGCGTTGCCGATGGCGTTTGCATCCGCCTGTATTCCGAGGCCGATTTTCTTGCCCGCGATGAATTTACCGACCCGGAAATCCGCCGCTCGGCGCTGGCCGGGGTGATCCTGCGGATGCTGTCGATCGGCTTGGGTGATATCGAGCACTTCCCGTTTCTGGAGCCGCCCGATGCACGCGCGGTGGCCGATGGCTGGCAGCAACTCAACGAGCTGGGCGCGATTGACGACAAGCGAAAATTGACCGCAACCGGGCGGCGGATGGCGCAACTGCCGGTGGATGTGAAGCTCGCGCGGATGCTGATCGCCGCCGAAAAACACGGCGTGCTGCACGAGATGTTGGCGATTGCCAGCTTTCTCGGTATCCAAGACCCACGCGAGCGCCCGGCCGATGCGCGCGCCGCTGCCGATGCCGCGCACGCCGAATTTGCCGACCCGAAATCCGAGTTCATCGGCATCTGGAAATTGTGGGAAGCCTTCCGCATCGCCCACCAAGATCTAAGCCAATCGCAGCTGCGCAAATGGTCCGAGAAACATTTCTTGGGCTTCCTGCGCCTACGCGAATGGCGTGAATTGCATCGGCAGCTCAAACTTACGTTTGAGCAGGGGTCAGAGGCCGGAAGGCAGGGGTCAGAGATCAGGGGCCAGGGATCAGGGAAAAGCAAAGTGCCGGCGAGCTTGAAGACGCCCGCACCAGCCGCTGTTCCCCTAACCTCTGGCCCCCAGCCCCTAGCCCCTGCGGCTTATGCCGCCCTGCACCGCGCCTTGATCGCTGGGTTGCCGACGCAGATTGGGCATCTGGGCGAGCGTGGTGATTTTGAGGGGCCGCGTGGCCGGCGTTTTCGGGTGTTTCCGGGCTCACCGCTGGCGAAAAAACCGCCAGCGTGGCTGTTGTCGGCGACGTTGCTGGATACCGAAAAAGTCTGGTCGATCACCAATGCCGGGATCGATCCCGATTGGGTGATTGCCGAGTTGCCGCATCTCTTGGCGCGTCGCCATCACGACCCACGCTGGTCGCGTTCGCAGGGGCGGGTGCTGGGCAGCGAGCAGATCAGTCTGTTTGGTTTGGTGCTGGCACCGAAGAAGCCGGTGCATTACGGCAGCTTGTATCCCGAAGAAGCGCGGGCGATCTTTGTCCGCGATGGTTTGGTCGCCGGTGAGATCAATACCCGCAGCAGTTTTCTCACCCGCAATCTCAACACGTTGGCCGCGGCCAAAGACGAAGAAGCCAAGCAGCGCCGCGTCGGGCTGGTGGTGGATGAGGAGTGGCAGGCGCAGTGGTATCTGGATCGGCTGCCTCAGCATGTGCATAACGCGCAGGCCTTGGATGCGTGGTTCAAGGGCTTGCCGAAGCCCGAGCAGGCGGCGCTGGAATGGCAGCGCGATGATCTGTTGGTGGTCGAAGAAACCGATGCCGCGCGCTTCCCGCCGTATATCGCGCTGGGCGATGCGCGCTTGGCGGTGCGTTATCGCTTTGAGCCGGGCGCGGCCGATGACGGCATGACCGTGGTGGTGCCGTTGCATCTACTGAACGCGCTGGATGCGGCCCGTCTTGGTTGGATGGCACCGGGGTTTGTGCAAGACAAGGCCGCGGCGCTGATCAAATCATTGCCAAAATCGCTGCGTCGTAATTTTGTCCCGGCCCCGGATTTCGCCCGCGCGTTTGCCGAGGCACAGCGCGAGCCAGAAGCTGACGCGATCACCTCGAGTCTGGCGCAGTTCTTGAAGAAACTCTCCGGTGTCGAGATCGGTGCGATCGATTTCGATGAGAGCGCGATTGAGCCGCATCTGCGTGCCGCCGTGCAATTGCAGGATGAATCCGGCAAGCGGGTGCTGGCGGTATCGCGTGATCTGGATGCGTTGCGCGGCGAATTCGGCCAGCGCGCGCAACGTGCCTTTGCTGGCCGCGCGGCCAAAAACATGGCGAAAACCGGCTTGCTGGATTTCCCGCCAACCGATATCCCGTTGCAGGTAACGGGCGATGGCGGCATCCCGGCGTTCCCGGCGCTGCATGATGATGGCGATACGGTATCGCTGGATGTGCATGCCCAGCGCGCGGTGGCCGAGCGTCATCACGCCGCCGGTGTGCGCCGCCTGCTGCGCCTGCAATTGGCCGACAAGCAAAAACAGGCGCGCCGGCAATTACCGATCAAGCCGAAAACCGGCCTGCTCTACGCCACGCTCGATAGCGCGCCAAGTGCGCTGGATACCTTCAAAAAGCCCGTCGCGCGCGATGCCGAGCAGCTGCGCGAAGATTTGCTTGAAGGCGCGTTCACCGCGTTGGCGGCCGAAGGTTTATCGGCGATCCGCACACGTGCCGCGTTTGAAGCACGACGCGACAGCGTGGCCAAGACTCTGTTTGCCGAGGCGATCGAGCGCCTGCAACAGGCCGAAACCATTCTTGAGTTGATTGCGGACATCCGCCTCAAACTGGAATCAAAATTGATGGGCTGGGCCAGCGGCAACCTGGATGACATGCGCGCACATTTGGCGCAGTTGGCCCACCCGGGGTTCTTGCGCGATACGCCCGCCGAGGCTTTGGCCGATTACCCGCGCTGGCTGCGTGCGCTGTCGATCCGTGCCGAGCGCGCCCAGCATGACCCGGCCAAAGATCAAGCGCGGATGCTGGAAATCAAGCCCTTCGTCGATGCCTTGGCCGATGCCGCGCCGGATGATGAGGTGGCCGCCACCCTGAAGCGCGAGCTGGAAGAATTACGCATCACCACGTTCGCGCAAGAAGTCGGCGCGAAGGGCGGCGTTTCGGCGAAAAAACTGGCGGCGCGGATTGCGGCGTGGCAGGTGTGATGGGCTTGGTGGGATGTGCGCCGCGCTCAATCTGTCGCTATCGCCGCGCTGCCCTTACTTGATGCGCTTCACCTTGGCCTGCGTCGCATTGTTGCCGACCCGCATCCACCACACGCCCATCGCGCCGGGGCGGATGCGCACATCGGGGTTGCTGGCACGCACGCCGTACAGGCTGGCATCGTCGATCTGCTGCCAAATTTGGCCGTTTTCCAGCGTGTATTCGCGGCTTTTGGCAAAGCCACGGAACTCACCGGCCAGTTTGCTTTCGATCGGTTCGCTGCTGCCGAAATCAAAAAAACCACGGTTCTTGGTCACCACTTCTTGCCGGCCTTCCTCGCGCGCTTGTTCCAGTGCGGCTTGGTCGGGGGCGCTGCCCACCAGCCACGCATTCAAACGTGCAAGTTCGTCTTTATTCAGTTTGTCGAGGCCGGAGGCCTTGAATTCTTCCGCGCTCATCCGCGCTTCGATCGGCGGTGTGCCGGTTTGGGCGAAGACTGGCGTGGCGAACAGGGCAAGGGCGAAGATCGGCAGAACAAAACGGATGCGCGTCATGGGGCTTCCAATCACAGGGCTTGGCGGTAGTGTAGTCGCATCCCCTGTGCTGATCGCTGCCCGTCCCCGCTTGTGAATCATCCTGCTACCCGCGCCGAATTGCTTGCCTCGCCACGGCTGGCGCCATTGCCCAGCGCGCTACGTGCGTGGTTGCAGGGCGCGCTGCCGGAAGCGCCCGATAACGAGGCCTGGGCCGATGTGACCGATACGTTGGATTTGCTGGCCACACTCAATGCCGATGGCGAGATGTTGGCGGCAGCGGTCGCCGATGCGGCGGGCCTGGCGTTAACCCCGGCGGTGCAATCACTGGCACCGTTGCTGGAAGGCTTGGCCGCCGAGGCGCAGGTACGCGCCCTGCATGCCGAGCAGGGCCAGAACAACGACCCGGAAGGTTTACGCCGCCTGTTGCTGGCGATGAGCCACGACCTGCGCGTGGTGCCGATGCTGTTGGCGCGCCACCTCGCCCGCCTGCGTCGGCATCTGGCCGAGCAGGCCGATGACGCCATCGAGCTGGCGCGGCTGACCCGCGATATCCACGCGCCATTGGCCAACCGTCTGGGCATCTGGCAGCTGAAATGGGAGCTGGAAGACCTCGCCTTCCGCGCGCTGGAGCCGGATGTGTATCGGCGCATCGCGCGCTTGCTTGACGATACCCGGCGTGGCCGCGAAAGCTATATCGATGTGTTCAAACGCGATCTTGGTGCGGCGCTGGCGGCGCAGGGCATCGATGCCGATATCGCCGGCCGACCAAAACACATCTACAGCATCTGGCGCAAGATGCAGAAGAAGAACCTGCCGTTTGAAGGCCTGCACGATCTGCGCGCGGTGCGCGTGCTGGTGGATGAAACCGCCGAATGCTATGCGGTGCTTGGCCTGGTGCATGCGCAATGGATGCCGGTGCCGGGCGAGTTTGATGATTACATCGCCCGGCCCAAGGCCAACGATTACCGATCGCTGCACACCTGCGTGGCGGGGCCGGAAGGCAAGATTGTCGAGGTGCAAATCCGCACCCGCGAAATGCACGCGCATGCCGAGTTGGGCGTGGCCGCACATTGGCGCTACAAAGAGGGCGGCAGTGGTGATGCCGCGCTGGAGCGCAAGGTGGCGTGGATGCGGCGGCTGCTGGATGCCGCCAGCGAAGAAAGCGATGCCGCCTTGCGCGCCGATCTGGATCAGGAGCTGGTCGAGGATCGCATCTATGCGCTGTCGCCCAAGGGCGAGGTGATCGAATTGCCAGCCGGGGCGACGCCGCTGGATTTCGCCTATCGCGTGCATACCGATGTTGGCCATCGCTGCCGTGGTGCCAAGGTGGATGGCCGCATCGTGCCGCTGGATTACAAGCTCAAAACCGGCGAGCGGGTCGAGATCATGACCGGCAAGATCGACGAGCCGCGCCGCGATTGGCTGTTGCCGGGCAACCGCTTTTTGGCAAGTGCGCGCTCACGCGAGAAGGTACGGGCGTGGTTTCGCAAACTCGACCGCGAGCGCAACCAGCAGGCCGGGCGCGAGATCATCGAGCGTGAATTGAAACGGATGGGGCAGGCCGATGCCGACCTCGCGGCGATCCTGCCGCGCTTCCACGTCGGCACGATTGAAGAACTCTGGGTGCAACTGGCGCTGGGCGAAATCGGCCCAACCCAAGTGGTGCGCGCCTTGGCCGATGCGCGCAAGCCGGCACAACCCACACCGCCACTGCCCTTGGCCGATGCGGCACCGGCCCGCGATGCGCCCAGCCCGCGCGCCGGGGTCTCGGTGGCCGGGGTCGATAACCTGCTGGTGCATGTCGCGCGCTGCTGCCAACCGCTGCCGGGCGAGCCGGTGATCGGTTACCTGACCAAGACCCGTGGCCTGTCGATGCATCGCGCCAATTGCGCATCGCTGCAACGGATGGCCGCCAGCGACCCGGGCCGCTTGATGCCGGTGGATTGGGGCGATGCCGGCAGCCGGCAAACCGTGCAGATCGCGCTGAGCGGGCGTGATCGCAAATGGCTGCTGCGCGATATCAGCAACCTCATCGCGCAAGAGAGCGTGCAAGTGCTGGCGATCCGTGGCGGCCCCAACCCGCGCAGTGGTCAGGTGCGTTTGCAGATCGGCGTGCAGGTGCGCGATTTCGATCAACTGGCGCAGCTGCTGGGCAAGCTGGAAAGCCTGCCCGGCGTGGAAGATGCGCGCCGCGCGTGAGCGGCTGGGTTCGCGTGCTTGATGCGGATGCAGTCGCGGGGGGGGGGCGCGCCCGCCCCCCCCCCCGCCGGGGGGTGGGGGCCCCCCGCGCGCCCGCGGGGGCCACCCG
>JAUNTK010000015.1:0-18022 GCA_030538735.1 Pseudomonadota bacterium | reverse complement strand
GAGCCATGCTCGCGACATAGTGGCCATCCATCACCACCGGCAAGCGCTGAATCGCTCAGCGATTCCCCAACACGCGACGCAGGCTGGCGCGGGCGGCATCGGGGGAAAAATGGCGGCGGATATTTTCGCGGCCATGTTCGGCGAGCCGCTGCCACAGGGATTCATCGCGATACAGGCGCACGATGGCGGCGGCGAAATCTGCCGCGCTATCGGCTACCAATACGTCGCGGCCATCTCGCAGATGCATGCCCTCGACCGCGCAGGCCGTCGCCACGACGGGTTGGCCATGCGCCATGCTCAGGTTGATCTTGCCCTTGACCCCGGCACCAAAGCGCAGCGGTGCCAGTGCGATACGTGCGCCGTCCATCCACGGCGTGATATCCGGCACATGGCCGTGCACCTTGATGCCGGTGCGTGCGCCCAATTCGCGGATTTCCGCTGGCGGGTCGGCACCGATCACATCGAAGCCGATGCCCGCGATCTCGGCCTGCACCTGCGGCAAAACGGCATCGGCAAACCAGCGCACCGCATCGATATTGGGCGGGTGGCGAAAGCCGCCGACGAATAACAGCCCACGGCGCTCGGCGAACGGCAGCCCGCCTACGGCCAACTCATGCAGATTGGATAGCAGCTCGATCTCGGCATTCGGGGCGTCGGCCTTGAGCAATTCGCGCTCGGCCTCGCTCACCACCACGCTAATGTCGGCGGCGGCGATCACCGCCAGTTCGCGCAGGCGGGTTTGCTCTGCCGTGGCCAGCGCGGCGGCATCGCCAGCCAGTTCGGCGGCGCGGCGTTCGCGCAGATAATGCAGATCGACGCTGTCGAACACGACCCGCGCCTGCGGGGCATGGCGGCGCAGCAACGGCAGCCAACGGCTGGCGACATGATGACGCGACACAATCACCACATCAAAACGCGGCCCTTCGCGCTGCAGCCAACGCTCGATGGAATCGACGAACGGTGCGTACCAAACCTCGACGCCGGCCCGTTGCAGCGCTTCGCTGGCTTCCCCGGCGTGGCCAAGGTTGTCGGCGATAAAGCTGACTTCAGCGCCTTCCTCGGCAATCATCTGCATCAGCTTGACCAGCCGCAGCGAGGCGGAATCGCGATCCGGCCGCGGCGTTTCCGCATCCACCAGCAAAACCTTGCGTTTGCCGCTGCGCACGCCGGCCTGGGCGAGGGCGGGGTCGCCGGGCGCTGGATAGGTGCACAGCACGTCGGCCCATTTTTCTGCGAATACCGCTTGATTGCGCAGCTGCCCGGCTTTCGGGCCTTGCCGGGTATCGGTACCGGCGGTGGTGCCCTCGTCATGCACCACCACCGCGGCCGGCTGCATGCGCACGGTGCGGCCGCTGGCGCGCACGGCGAAGGCGAGATCGGCATCCTCGTAATAGGCCGGTGCATAGCGCGTATCGAAACCGCCGACCTGCCCGAACAGCGCACGCGGGATGGCGACGGCGGCGGCCGAGCAGTAATCGGCCTGTTGCAGATACGCATGACGCGGGTGATTGCGCGCACCGAAACGGCCAAGATTGGCGGCGCTGCCATCGCGCTGGATTGCCGCGCCGGCTTCTTGCAAGCGGCCATCGGGGTAGACCAGTTGCGCGCCGACCAAACCGCTATCCGGGTGCGAAACAAACGTGGCGAGCAGGGCATCCAGCCAGCCCGGTTGGGCGATGGTGTCGTTATTCAGGAACACCAGATAATCGCCGCGCGCATGATGGGCACCGTCATTGCAGGCAACGATAAAACCGCCGTTTTGTTCGCGCCGCAGCAGGTGCAGGCCAGGGATATTGGCAAGCATGGCGGCGCTGCCATCGGGCGAGGCGTCATCGACCACGATCACCTCGCAATCGGCGGGTGGATGGGTGGCGAGCGCACGCAGGCAGGTGAGCGTGGCCGGCAATTGGCCATACACCGGGATCACGATGCTGGCGCGCGGCGTTTGCACATCGGCAAACGTGATCGCGGCATCGGCGGCGGGGAACCACAGCGGCTTGGCGTGGCCAGCCACCGGCGCCGCCAACTGCAACCGGATCCGCGCCAAAGTGGCAGCAAGGCCGCGTGTGCGCAGGCTGGTGCGGGTGCGCAGCCACAAGCCATGCAGGCGGTCTAGCTTTTGGCGCAGGCGGGATCGAGTGGGCATCGATGCAATGGCAGCTGAGGATGGAAGCGCCGCAAGCGCGCCCGGCACCGGCTCTGGGCTAGACTCGCGGCTTCATCATTCTCGCATCCAGCGCCGCCCGCCGCCGCACCCTGCATGAGCAAATACGATTACGACGACCCCGACCACGACGATCTGGACGAAGAAACCGGCCCCGGTTTCGTGCAGCGCTGGTTACGCCGGCTGCTGGTGCTGGGCTTGGCCGTGGCCGGGATCGGCCTGGGGTTCTTGATCCCCTACACGCTGTATCTGAACCATCAAGTCAGCCAGCATTTCGGCCAGTTGCAATGGCAGTTGCCCACCCGCGTGTATGCCCGCCCGCTGCAATTGGAGCCCGGCATCGCGATGGATGCGGCAACGCTGAAAACCGAGCTGGATGCGGCCGCCTATCGCGATGATGGCCACGGCGAAAAGCCCGGCACCTATGCACAGAAGGATGGCCGCTTCACCATTGCCAGCCGTGGCTATTTTGATGTCGAAGGCCGCATCGCCGCGCAGCGGATCGAGGTGCGCCTGTCGGGTGGCCGGGTGGCTTCGGTGGGTAATGTCGGCGGTGGTGCGCTGAAGGCGGTACGGCTTGATCCGGCCCGCATCGCAACCCTGTACGGGCAAAATCAGGAAGAACGCCGGCTGGTGCAGTTGAGCGAAGTGCCGGAGAAGCTGGTCACCGGCCTGCAGGCGGTTGAAGATCGCGATTTTGCCCGCCATTACGGCATCGACCCCACCGGCATGGTGCGTGCGGTGTGGGTGAGTTTGCGCTCTGGCGGCAAGAGTTTGCAGGGCGGCAGCACGCTGACCCAGCAGGTGGCACGCAGCGGTTTGCTGGATATCGGCAAGGAGGTGACGGCCGCGCGCAAGTTCAAGGAAATCCTCTACGCGCTGATCCTGGAAGCGCGCTACGACAAGCGCACCATTCTGGAAACCTATTTCAACCAAGTCTATTGGGGGCAGCGTGGCTCGCAGGCGATCCACGGCGTGTCCTCGGCCTCGGAGTTCTGGTTCAACCGCCAGCTCAACGACCTGACCACCGAGCAGATCGCGCTATTGATTGCCATCGTCAACGGGCCGTCTTATTACGACCCGCGCCGTAACCCCGAGCGGGCCAAAGAGCGGCGCGATTTTGTGCTGGAAAAAATGCGCGAAAACGGCGTTATCACCGAGGCCGAATATGCCGAGGCGCTCAAGGCACCGCTGGGCGTCAGCAAAGAGCCGGGCGGTGCCGCGCCCAACCGCTTCCCGGCCTATGTCGATCTGGTGCGTCGCCAGTTAGTGCGCGATTACCCGGCCGATTCGCTGCAAGGGGCTGGCCTCTCGGTGATGACCGCGATGTCGCCTTCGGCGCAGGCCTATGCCGAAGGCGCGGTGACCCGCACGATGAAATCGCTGGGTAATCGCAAGGTGCCGGTGGAAGCCGGTTTGGTCATCACCGATGTGCATACCGGCCAAGTGGCGGCGGCGGTGGGCAGCAAGGATTTCACCAACCCCGGCTTCAACCGCGCACTGGAAGCACAGCGCCCGGTCGGCTCGATCATCAAGCCCTTCGTTTACATGCTGGCGTTGGCGCAGCCGGGCAAATGGTCGCTGGCGAGTTATGTCGATGATTCGCCGCTGACCATCCGCCTCAGCAATGGCCAGCGTTGGACGCCGGGCAATGCCGATGGCCGCAGCCACGGCAGCGTGCGCATGATCGATGCACTGGCGCAGAGCTACAACCTGGCGACGGTGCGCATCGGCATGGATGTTGGCCCCGAGCGGGTCAGCGAACTGGCCCGCACGCTGGCCGGGGTCGAGCCGCAGAGCAACCCATCGCTGCTGCTGGGTGCCACCGACCAAAGCCCGTATGCGATGGCGCAGCTGTATCAATTTCTCGCCTCGGGCGGTGAGGTGCAGCCGCTGCATGCGGTGCGTGGCGTGCTGGATCCGCAAGGCCGCGCGCTCAGCCGCTACGACAAGGAGCCGGCACCGGCACAGAAGGGTGATGCGGTAGCTGCGCGGCTGATCACGATTGCCCTGCAGCAGGCGGTAGCCTCCGGCACCGGCCGCCAATTGATGGCCGATGGTTTGGGGCGTTTGCAGCCGGCCGGCAAGACCGGCACCTCCAACGATAGCCGCGATAGCTGGTTTGCCGGCTGGACGGGCGACCATCTGGCGGTGATCTGGATCGGCAATGACGAGAACAAACCGACCGGCCTGTACGGCTCCACCGGCGCGATGCGGGTGTGGTCGGGCATCTTCCAGCGCCTGCCCAGTCGGCCGTTGGACGTGGGCAGCGAGGGCGTCGATTGGCAATGGGTCAATGGCAGCCATGCCACCGATGCCAGCTGCCCCGGTGCGCGCCGCTTCGCGTTTGTTACCGGCTATGCGCCGGCCTACCAGCCCTGCGTGATCGAGCCAGCGGTGCAGTACGACGAGTTTGGCAACCCGATTGAACTGCCGCCGCCAACGGAAGAAAGCCAACGCAGCGGCGGCTGGCGCGAGTTCTTTGGCATCGGCCGCAAACCCGAACCAGCGCCAAGCACGCCGCCGGCGCAGAACCCGTCGCAACCATGAGGCGATGGTTCAACGGTCACCCGCCGCGATGAGCGCACTTGCAAACCGCACCGTCGCGGCGCTGGCCGATGACGGTGCGTTGGCCGCCTCGATTGATGGCTTCGTCCCGCGTGCAGCACAGCAACATCTGGCCGAGGCGATTGCCGAGAGCATCGTCGATGCCGGCTGCCTGCTGGCCGAGGCCGGCACCGGCACCGGCAAGACCTATGCCTATCTGGTGCCGGCGTTGCTATCGGGCAGGAAGACCATCATCTCCACCGGCACCAAGGCGCTGCAGGATCAGCTCTACCACCGTGATTTGCCGCGGGTGCGCGAGGCACTTGGCATCGGCCACAAATCGGCCTTGCTCAAAGGCCGCGCCAATTACCTGTGCCGCTACCGGATGGAGCAGGCCAAGGGCGAGCCGCGTTTTGCATCGAAAGAACAGGCCGCGCAATTCCAGCGCATCGTTGCGTGGAGTGGGCGCACCCGCTTTGGCGATCTGGCCGAGCTTGACGGCCTGCCGGAAGGCTCGCCGGTGTTCCCGGTCGTCAGCTCGACCAATGAAAACTGCCTTGGCAATGAATGCCCGTTTTGGGGCGAGTGCTTCGTGGTGCAGGCGCGTCAACGTGCGCAGGCCGCCGATGTGGTGGTGGTCAATCACCATCTATTGATGGCCGACATGGCGCTGAAGGAAGAAGGCTTCGGCGAAATCCTGCCTGGCGCGCAGACCTTTGTGGTTGATGAGGCGCACCAACTGCCGGAGCTTGCCGCGCAATTTTTCGGCGAAGGTCTCGGCGCGCGCTTGTTGGTCGACCTGGCCCGCGATGTGCAGCACGAATGCCGCGAAACCAGCGGCGCGCTGGCGGCCTTGCAAGCGCCCGCGCAGCACGTGGAGCAAGCGACCCGCGCCCTGCGCAGCGCGATGGATAACCTGCCGATCCGTGGTACGCGCAGCCGCGCCTTGTCCGAGCCGGCGCTGGAAGCCGCCTTCGATGCACTGGCCGATAGCCTCGGCTCGTTGATCGAATCGTTAGGCCCGTGGCGCGAAACCGGCCCCGGTCTGGATGCCTGCCATGCCCGTGCGGTGGAGGCCGAGGCACGGCTATCGCGCTGGCGTGAGGCATGGAACCGCGAAGAATCCGCCGATGATGAGCCACTTGACGAACGCAGCCCAGCGCCCGGCCGCGACAACGTGTACTGGTACGAATTGACGCCGAAGGGCTTCCGCCTGCAACGCACGCCGCTGGATGTCTCCGGGCCGTTGCGCCGCCATCGCGAGCAATCGCGCGCGGCGTGGGTGTTCACTTCGGCGACCTTGGCTGTCGGCGGCGAATTCACCCACATCAGCAAGCGGCTGGGCCTGTGGCAGCCGGAAACCCGGCTGGAACCCGGCCCGTTCGATTGGCCAAAACAGGCGCTGATGTACCTGCCCAAATTGATGCCTGAACCTTCCGCATTCGGCTTCACCCAAGCGGTGGTGGATGCGGTCTTGCCGGTGTTGCAGGCATCGGCTGGGCGCGCCTTCGTGCTGTTTGCCTCGCATCGTGCGCTGCGCGAGGCGGCGGAAATCCTGCGCCAACATCCCGCTGCGCCATGGCCGTTATTCGTCCAAGGCGAGGCGCCGCGCGGCCAATTGCTGGATGCGTTTCGCCACTCCGGCAATGGCGTCTTGCTGGGCACCGCCAGTTTCCGCGAAGGCGTGGATGTTGCCGGTGATGCGCTTTCGGTGGTGGTCATCGACAAGCTGCCATTCGCCGCGCCGGATGACCCGGTGTTCGAGGCGCGGCTGGAGGCGGTGCGCCGCAGCGGCGGCAACCCCTTCCGCGATGAACAACTGCCGCAGGCGGTGATCGCGCTCAAGCAGGGCGCGGGCCGCCTGATCCGCACCATCAATGACCGTGGCGTGCTGGTGCTATGCGACCCGCGCCTGTACGGCAAAAGCTATGGCCGCATCTTTCTCGACTCGCTGCCGCCGATGCCGCGCAGCCGCGAGATCGGCGAGGTAGAGGCGTTTTTTGCCGTGCGTAGTGCTGGGTAAACGTGCGCGGCTTGCGTTTGGCCTATATCACCCAGCCCGCACATGGCCGGCTCGCCGTTACACCACATAGTGACTTCCGACGGGCTTCACCAATCGCGGCGATAATTGCCCAATGAATCTGCTTGCCCTCGAAACCTCCACCGAAGCCTGCTCGGTCGCGCTCGTGCATGGCGATCAACTGATCGAGCGCTTCGAGATCGCGCCGCGTCGCCACGCTGAACTCAGTCTGCCGTGGGCCGATGCGCTGCTGGCCGAGGCTGGGTTGGCCCGCCATGCACTGGATGCCATCGCGGTCAGTCGTGGGCCGGGGGCGTTTACCGGTGTCAGGCTGGGTATCTCGCTGGCGCAAGGGATGGCGTTGGCACTGGGGCGGCCGGTGGTCGCGGTGTCCACCTTGGCGGCGCTGGCCTTGCGTGCAGGTGCCGAGGATGGCGAGCAGGTGTTGGCGGCGATTGATGCGCGGATGGGCGAGGTCTATTGGTGCAGTTATCGGATGCGCGATGGCGAGCCTCACGCGCTGATGGCAGAGCAGGTCTCGAAGCCGGCTGACGTCATCATCGATGGAGCTGGCTGGCATGGGGTTGGTACCGGGTTTGCCGCGCAGGAGAGCGTGTTGGCGATGCACTTGTCTGCCCAGCTGGCCACGCTTGATGCCAGCGCCTTACCGCACGCCGCCGATGTTGCCCGCTTGGCGGTAGCGGCATTTGCACGCGGCGAGGCACAGCCGCCGGAGCGCATCGAGCCGGCCTATCTGCGCAACAACGTCGCGCTGACCTTGAGCGAACAGGCTGCATTGCGTGCGGCCAAGGAGAGGCAATGAAACCGATCCAGCGGATTGCCGGCGGCCTGTTCGCGTTGTTGATCGCCCCGCTTGCCGGCGCAGCTCCTTCGGTCTGGCAGGGGCATATCGGCACGCTGCCAATCGTTTTGGAGCAGCAGGTCGATCAAGGCGGCAAGCCAGAATGCAGCGGCCGCTATTTCTATCCACGCCATCGGCTGGATATCACCCTTGATGGCGATATCAATGCGGAGGGTGGCTGCGTGTTCAGTGAATTTCGGCCGCGTGCCGGCGCGGATGAGCGGACGGTGTTATGGCGGATGCGCCCTGCCGAGGGCGCAACATGGCGTGGCGAGTGGATTGGTCTGGATGGCAAGCGCCTGCCGGTTGCGCTGACGCGGGTCGATGCCAATGCGTTGCCGCAGGCCCGCGATGCCTCGCTGAACAGCGTGCGCGACGCATTTGATCCTTATGTCTGGCTGCGCTTGTCCGCGCTCAAATTGCAGCCGGGCAAGCGCCAAACCTTTCAAGGCCGGCAGTTGCAATGGCAGCGCGAGCCGGTCAGTGGCATCGAATTGTTCAATGTCAGCGCCGGCTATCCGCCGAATGAACTGGCGCGGATCAACCATGCCCTGACCCGCCGGCATTGGGAATGGGTCAACGCTTCGTTTGAATGCCAATCCGGCGTTCCAGCGGGCGAGCAGGGCTTTGATGGCACCACCGTCACCCCACGGCTGATGAGTGATCGGTTGTTCAGCGTCAGCCTGTTCACCAGCTATTACTGCGGTGGCGCGCACCCGGATTTCGGCGATGCGCCGCTCAATCTGGATATTGCCAGTGGCCGTGAATTGCGCTTGGAAGATGTGCTGTGGGTCGGCAAGGGCCAGCCGGTGTTCAATCGAGGGACGGGCGAGACGGATTGGAGTCGGGCGTGGGGCGACTATCGCGACAAGACCTTCGCGCCGTGGGTCATCGCGCAGTTCAGTGCCATCTACCCTGCGCAGATGGCCGTACCAAGTGTGCCCGACGAAGGCTGCAACTATCACGATCCGGATACGTGGAAGTTCCCGACGTGGTACGCCACCGCGCGGGGTATCCATTTACTGCCTTCCACCTATCGTGCCGCCCGCTTCTGCGAAAACTCTGATTGGGCGATCTTGCCGTGGTCGGTGGTGCGGCGATATCCGGGGGCGTTCAAGTTTTGAGGGGTTCTCGGTTGGCTGGATGGCTGCCAATCGTTAACGCGATGAATTTTTAGGTAAACAGTGGGGCTTTGTCTGCCCGAGAATGGCCAGTTCTTTTGCTTTCATTCGTTCTTTCTGAAGATAAAGAGCTTCCGCCTGCCCAAGGTCAGGCGGGTTACTTTCTTTTGCTCGCACACTGCATGTGCAGCCCTGCACAACCAGTGCGCAAGCAAAAGTAACTCGCCTGACTTTCGGCACAGGCGGCGGCCGCGTGGCGGGTGGATGCTGCGGGTATCCACTGTATCGGAGCCCGGCATGAACAGCACAGAACCCGCCCCGCGTTCGCGTTTTGATGGCTGGCCGGGCGAGCTGCTGCGCATCGGCATCGCCTTGCTGCTGCTGGTGATTTTCCGATCTTCCTTCGCCAACCATTACGTAGTGCCAACGGGCTCGATGGAATACACCCTGCTGCCGGGGGATCGGGTGGTAGTCGATATGCGCGCCTATGGTTGGCGCTTGCCGATCACCGGCCAGCGCATTGCCGGTCAGGCGCTGCCCGAACGCGGTGATGTCGCGTTGTTTGCCTCGCCGACGGATGGCGAGCGTTTGATCAAGCGCATCGTCGCCGTTGGCGGTGACACGGTGATCGTGCGCGATGGCCACCTGAGCGTGAACGGCCAGCCTGCGACGCGCATCGGTGGCGCGGACGAGGAAATCCTCAGCGGGCATCGCTACCGACTCAATCTGGTCTACGGCGGCGGGCCAGATATCACGCTGCGTATTCCGCCCGGGCAGGTGCTGGCGATGGGCGATGCGCGTGGCAACAGCTTTGATGGCCGGATGTTCGGGCTGGTGCCAGCCGATCAGGTCTATGCGCGGGCGGTTGCGGTGTATTGGCGGCGCGGCGAAGGCCCGGTCTGGCGCGGTTTGTAAGCAATCAAGACTGCACCGGCGTGCCCGCGGCGAGATGGTGAGCGGCGTAAAGGCTTACTCATCAGCAAATTCGCCGCCGGGTTTGAAGTTCCAGGTGCGCACCACATTGAGCACATCGATTTCCTGGTCGGTTCTGGGCAGCGGCGGATACGGCTGGGCCAGCTGTGCGATACGCAAGGCGGCCTGATCGAGAATCGGTTGCTTGCTCGATTGCACGATGGTCACGCCCTCCACCGTGCCATCGCGGCGGATGCCAATCGACACCACCACCTGCCCGGATAGATTGCGCGCGCGTGCGGCCTCCGGGTAGTTCAGATTGCCGACCCGCTCTACCCGGTCAACCCAGCGCCGCAGGTAATCGGCATAGACATATTCGGTGGTGCTGGCGGAGACGAATTTGCGCTTCGGGCGTTTGGCGTAACGCTCGGAATTGAGATGGATTTCGGCGGCCAATCGGGCCATTTCCACATCATGCGCGATGCGCTGCGGGCCGCGCGGCAGGGGTTCGGCCAAGGCTTCGGGCTCGGGTTGCGCGGGCGCTGCGGTTTGTTCGGCGCGGGTGCTGGTGATGATCCGTGCCTCCGGCGGCGGCGTGGCATCCGGGCTTTGCGCCTGCAAAGCCTGTGCCGCGACGCCGGGATTGGGCAGCGGCAGGCTGCCGGTCTGGTCATCGGTCGGGCGGCTGGATTTGTCATGCTCGCCGCCGCCCTGGTTGCTCGCTTGGGCGAGAAACTCGGCTTCTTTCGGGGTCAGCGCGGTGCGGGTGCCGGTGAGGATCACATCGAGCATCGGCGTTATCGGCGCCGATTCGCTGGCGACAAAACCTACGCCCAGTATCACCAATGCGTGCAGTGCAGCCGACAGGGTCAGGGTCGCGCCCAGACGGTCACGTTCGCCGATGCGGGCCGGGTTGGGCAACGGGGGTGCGTGGCTGCTCATGCCGGCGACAGGCGGCGTTCGATGGCATCAAACAGCAGGCCGGCGATGTTGAGCTTGAATTGGCTATCCAACTCACGCACGCCGGTCGGGCTGGTGACGTTGAGCTCGGTCATGTAGCCGCCGATCACGTCGAGGCCGACAAACAACATCCCACGGCGCTTCATCTCCGGGCCGACCTGTGCGGCGATCCAGCGCTCGCGTGCGGTCAGGGGCCGGCCTTCGCCACGGCCACCAGCAGCCAGATTGCCGCGAAACTCATCGCCCTGCGGGATGCGCGCCAACGCGACATCAACCGGCTCGCCATCGATCAGCAGCACACGCTTGTCGCCATCGACGATTTCCGGCAGATAGCGTTGCGCCATTGCCAGATGCGTGCCGCCCTCGGTCAGGGTTTCCAGAATCACGTTCAGATTGGCCTCGCCGGCGCTGGCACGGAAGATCGAGCGCCCGCCCATGCCGTCGAGCGGCTTCAGCACCGCCTCGCGGTGTTGGTTGACGAAGGCTTTGAGTACGCCGGCATCGCGGCTGACCACGGTGGGCGGGCAGCATTCAGGGAACTCGAGCGCGGCGAGTTTTTCGTTGTAATCGCGCAAGCCCTGCGGGTTGTTGACCACCAGTGCGCCTTGGCGGGCGGCGAAATCAAGAATTTGGGTATCGTGCAGATAGTTGGCATCCACAGGCGGGTCGGTGCGCATCAAGACCGCCTGGCCGGGGCCGAAGGTCAGCGCATGGAACTCGCCGTGACTGAACCATTCGCTCTGGGCGTCACGCACTTCAAGCGCGGCGGCCTCGGCCATCGCCAGCCCATCGCGCAGCGACAGGCTGCCGGGGCGCACGTAATGCAGGCGATGGCCGCGCCGCTGGGCCTCCAGCAGCATGGCAAAACTGGTGTCCTTGGCCGGCTTGATCGCGCCAATCGGATCCATCACCACCACGATATCGAGTTGCATGGCTCTGCGTCTTGTATTCGGGTCTGTGATCTTAGGCGCTGACGGCCGGCTTGACGATGCCTGATGGGCTGCCGATAGGGTGCGTTTGCGCACGAATCGGGGTTTTTGCGCATTGTTGCGCTTGACAGCCCGGGGCTGGGATGAAAGATTGCGGGGCTTGGATGCGGGTAAAACGACCGCAGGGGAACCGACCTGATGCAAGAAGGCAATGCCAACAACCCGAGCGGTTTGAAGGTGATGGTGATCGATGATTCGAAAACCATCCGCCGCACCGCCGAAACATTGTTGAAGCGCGAGGGTTATGAAGTCATCACCGCCAATGACGGCTTCGAGGCGCTGGCGATGATCGCCGATCAGCGTCCACACATCATTTTTGTCGACATCATGATGCCGCGTCTGGATGGTTACCAGACTACGGCGCTGATCAAGCACAACCAGATGTTCAAATCGACGCCGGTGGTGATGCTGTCGTCCAGGGATGGCTTGTTCGACAAGGCGCGCGGGCGCATCGTCGGCTCGGACCGCTACTTGACCAAACCATTCACCCGCGAGGAATTGCTGGACGCGATCCGCACCTACGTCACTGCTTGAGGGGGGCAGCATGGCGCACATCCTGATCATCGAAGACTCGCCAACCGAAACGGTGGTGATGACGCAATTGCTGGAAAAAAACGGCCATCGGGTCAGTGCCTCCGGCAGCGCCGAGGACGGCATCGATGTGTGCCGGCGCGAGTTGCCGGATCTGGTCCTGATGGATGTCGTCCTGCCGGGCATGAGTGGCTTTCAGGCCACCCGGCTGATTGCGCGCGATCAAACCACCCGCCACATCCCGGTGCTGATCATCAGCACCAAGGGCATGGAAACCGACATCGCTTGGGGCCTGCGCCAAGGGGCAAAGGATTATCTGGTCAAGCCGCCGCGTGAATCCGATCTGCTGGCCCGCATCGATACCTTGCTGGAGGATGCAGTGCAATGAACGGCGGCAATCTGTTCGACCGGCTGCGCGATTACGAACGCCGCAGTCTGGCCCACCAGCCGGGCAGCCCGTTGCAATCGGGTATTTCCGGGCAGGGCTGGCGCGGTTTGGCCTATCGGATCGGCCAGCATCATCTGGTGTCGGCGCACGAAGAAGTGATCGAAATCATCGGCGTGCCGGCATTGACCGCCGTGCCCGGCAGCCAGCCGTGGTTGCTGGGTCTGGCCAATGTGCGCGGCAACTTGCTGCCGGTGGCCGATCTCAAGCAATTTCTCGAAGGCCAGCGCAGCGTTGCCAGTGAGCGCCAGCGCATGTTGGTGATCCATCAGCCCGGCGGCGATGTCGGCGTGCTGATCGATGAGCTGTACGGCCAGCGCATCTTCGAGCCGGATCAGGTGGTCGATGCCACGGCATTGGTATCCGGCCGTTATTCTGCGCTGGTCGAGCGTGCCTATCGTCAGTTGGGCGTTGATTGGGCGGTGTTGAGCCTTGATCGGCTTTCGCGCACCCCCGAGTTCCGTCAGGCCGCGGCCTGATCGTTTCATCCACATCCACCCGCCGGCTGGATTGGCGGTATATCGAATCAAGTCAATTGAGGTCCAAAGATGAGCACAGCCAACAATTCGGTGATCGGCAAGGCCCGCGAAGCCGGCACCAGTTTCTGGTTGATTCTCCTGATCGTCGCCATCGTGGTGTTTGCCGCGAACACGGCGGCATCGGTGTGGCGCGCGACCCGTCTTGGCGGTGCCAGCACGGCGGTGGCCGAGCTTCAGGTGCTCTCGCAGCAGTTGGCCAGTCAGGCGCAGGAGGCCACCGCCGGCCGGGTCACCGCCTTCAAGGATTTCAAAGGCACCCGCGAGCAGATCGACAAGAACATCCAGCTGGTCGATAGCGGCTACGGCGCGGATATTTCGGTCTCCGCACCGATCGCCCAGATCAAGAAAACCTGGGCGCCGTTGACGCAAAACGCCGATCAGATCATCGCCAGCGAGCAGGTGGTGACCGGCCTCGGCGGCAATGCCGATCGTTTTACCCAGGCCGTGCCGCAGCTTGATGCGCAACTGGGTGAAATGGTGCGTGCGATGTCGGCGGCGGGGGTGCCTTCCACCCAGCAGTACATCGCCATGCGCCAGCCGATTCTGGCCGCCTCGATGGCGCGCCGCATCGCCGAAATCCGTGCCGGTGGCAGCGCCGCGCCGCTGGCCGGCCAGGCGCTGAGTCAGGATGCCAACATGTTCGGGCAGGTGATGCGCGATCTGCTCGAAGGCGGTGACAGCGTGGCCAAGGTCACCACCCCGAGCGCGCTGGCACCGCTCAACAAGGCCAATGAAATCTGGCAGGGCATGCAGAAGGATCTGGAAGCCATCCAGAGCGGCTCGGAAAAGCTGTTCCAGGCGCAGGCCGCTTCGGCCAAGATCGCCGGCAGCGCCGATCAAATGCTGCAGGACTCGCGCCAGTTGTTCAGCGCGTTCACCTCGGCCGGTTCGCTGAAGGACACCAGCTTGGTCGGCAATATCTGGATCTCGATCATCTCGGGTTTGGTCGCGCTACTGGCCATCGCCGGCTTGCTGTGGAGCCTGTATCGCGCGCAGGCCGTGCGCCGAGTCAGCGCCGAAGAGCTAACCAACCGCAATCAGGAGGCGATCATGCGCCTGCTGGACGAAATGGGTTCGCTGGCAGAAGGCGATCTGACCGTCAAGGCGACGGTGACCGAGGACATGACCGGCGCGATCGCCGACTCGATCAACTTCGCCATCGAGCAACTGCGCTCGCTGGTCGGCACGATCAATGACACCTCGGTGCGAGTGGCTTCTTCGGCGCAGGAAACCCAATCCACCGCGCTGCATCTGGCCGAGGCGGCCGAACATCAGGCCAGCGAGATTGGTTCCGCCACCGACCGCATCAACGAAATCGCCGCCAGCATCAACCAGGTATCGCAAAGCTCGGCGCAGTCGGCCGAGGTGGCGCATCGCTCGGTGGCGATCGCCACCAACGGTGCCGGCGTGGTGCGCCAGACCATCCGTGGCATGGACAACATTCGCGACCAGATTCAGGAAACCTCGAAGCGCATCAAGCGTCTGGGCGAATCCTCGCAGGAAATCGGCGCGATCGTGGAACTGATCAACGATATCTCCGAGCAGACCAATATCCTCGCGCTGAACGCCTCAATTCAGGCCGCGTCGGCCGGTGAGGCCGGCCGTGGCTTTGCGGTGGTGGCCGACGAAGTGCAGCGGCTTGCCGAGCGCGCCTCCAACGCGACCAAGCGCATCGAAGGCTTGGTCAGCACGATCCAATCCGATACCAACGAAGCGGTCAGCTCGATGGAAGAAACCACCAGCGAAGTGGTGCAGGGTGCGCGCTTGGCCGAGGACGCCGGTACCGCACTGGGTGAAATCGAAACCGTGTCGAATGACTTGGCCCAGCTGATTCAAGATATTTCGCAGGCGGCGGCGCAGCAATCCAGCGCGGCGACCAATATCACCGACACCATGAACACCATCCAGTCGATTACCGCGCAGACCTCGCAGGGTGCCAGCCACACCGCCGAATCGATCGGCAATCTGGCCCAGCTTGCGTCCGACCTGCGTCGTTCCGTGGCCGACTTCAAACTGCCGGCCTGAGCCTGACGGGATAGCCTTGACGATGATCCGATCGATACCAGCCATTGCCATCCGGGTGAGCCCATGAGCGTGTTGCGCGATGCAATGGATCACGCCACGCTCGGCTGGATCCGTCCCGAGCTGGACGCGGTGCTGCTGCAGGTTCGGCAGGAGGTCGAATCGCAGATCGAAGATGGTGCCGATCCATCCGGCATGCGTGCCGTTGCGGCACAACTGCATCAGGTGCAGGGCAGCCTGAAAATGGTCGAGCTCTACGCCCCGGCAATGGCGGCGGGTGAGATGGAATTGCTGGCGCTGGCCTTGGCCGATGGCGCGACCGAGGCCCGTGATGAAGCCTGCGCGGTGCTGATGCGCGGCGCGATGCAATTGCCGGATTATCTTGAGCGCCTGCAGGGCGGCCATCGCGATATCCCGATCGTGCTGATGCCGCTGATCAATGATCTGCGCGCCGCACGCGGCATGCGGCCGGTCAGCGAGGCGGCCTTGTTCAGCCCGGAGCTTGACCGGCCACTGCCGGGATACGCCAGCGAACCCGCCGCGCCGGCCGACCAGGATCCCGGTGCTGCGCTTGTCCAGCTGCGCGACGTGCTGGACAACTGGAACAGTGGCCGCGCAATCGATGCGGCCAGCCTGCATGACAGCTTGGCCGCGCTGGCTGGGCAGGATATTTCCGCACAGGCCAGGCGCCTGTTGTGGGTGGCGAAAGACATCGCCGCCGCCTTGCGCGATCAAGCCCTGCTGCCCTCGTCTACCTTGCGCGATGCCTTTGCCAGCGTCGAGCGCGAGGCGCGCGGCCTGTTTGCCGATGACGATCACCACGCACAGGCCAGCCCGGCCTCCTTGAGCGAGCCAACCCGGCAACTGTTGTTCCACGCGGCCAGCAGCCACGACGAGCACCCCTCGCTGCAACGCCTGCGCGAGTCGTTCGCGCTGGGCAATGTCGGTGCATCGGAAGATGAAATCGCCCACGCCCGCGCCAGTGTCAGCGGCCGCAATCGCGCCTTGCTTGATACCGTGGCCGCCGCAGTCAAGGAGGATGTGCTGCGGATCAAGGATGCCCTCGACCTGCATCTGCGCACTGGCCGTCAGGATGCCGAGGCACTGGCCCCGCAGGTTGAAGCCCTGACCCGGGTCGCCGATACGCTTGGCATGTTGGGTTTGGGCGCGGTGCGCGATCTGGTTGCCGCGCAAGCCGGCACCGTCGATGCGTTGGCCAAAGGCACGTTGCCGATGAGCGATGGCCCGTTACTCGATGTGGCCGGTGCATTGCTGTATGTCGATGCCTCGCTGGACGATCAAGTGGCCCTGCTCGGTGAGGAAGAGCGCAGCAGCGAACCCGCCACCGAAGGCTTGGGTGCGGCCGAAGCCCAGAATCTGCTGGACGCACTGACCCGCGAGGCAATCGCCAATTTCGGCGATGCCCGGCAGGGTTTTGTCGGTTTCATCGAAACCGGCTGGGATCACGGCCAGCTCGGCGATATTCCGCGCCTGCTGCACGAGGTGACCGGCGCGCTGCGCATGTTGGGTATCGATGAAGCCGCCGATTACGTCACCGGCATCCAGCGCTATACCGAGATTGAACTGATCGGCAAAAAGCGGGTGCCGGGCAACCAGAAGCTGGACACGCTGGCCGATGCCATGTCCAGCGTTGAATACTATCTGGAGGCCTTGCGCGAGCAGCGCGGCGGCCGCGACGACATGCTGGCGATTGCCCGTCATAGTCTGGAATTGCTGCATTACTGGCCGGTGCCGGATGCAAACGCGGTTGTCGAGGACGCGCCGTTCACCGACAACATGCTGGAAAACGCCTACGAATCCTGGCTCAACGATGCCGCACGCGCCGATCTGCCGGCCGCCACAGCCGAGATCGACCTTGACGCCTTCGATCTAGATTACGAAGCGCGCGAGCAAGCGGCGGCCAAGCAACCGCAACCCGCATCCAGCGATGCCGTTGCGCCAGCGCGTCTGCCTGCCGCGCCAGTGGCGGGTGGCCCGCTGCCGGTCGAGGCGGGCGGTTTCGATCTCTCCAACGACGAAATTGACGATGAAATCCGCGAGATCTTCCTCGAAGAATTCAGCGAAGAAATCCAGCGTCTTGATGAATTGATGCCCGTCTGGAAGCGCACGCCGGAAGATGTCGAAGCGCTGCGCCCGATCCGCCGCGTTTTTCACACGCTCAAGGGCAGTGGCCGGTTGGTTGGCGCGCGTCGTCTGGGCGAGTTCAGCTGGAAAATCGAGAACATGCTCAATCGCGTGCTCGATGGCACGCGCCCGCCGAGCGAGGCCGTGATCGGTCTGGTGGCTGCCGCGCAAACGGTGCTGCCACGGCTGCATGGCGCCCTGTTGGGCGTAGCACCCGCAGTGTTGCCTCTGGCCGAAATGGAGGCGGTGGCCGACCGCCTGGTCGCTGGCGAAGAAGTGAACTATGTCGCTCCGGCCGCTGCCGAGCTGGCTGCCACCGAGCCAGTCCACACAGAGGTTGTCATCGATCAAACGGTGGATGCAGCGGCCGATGCCATTGAAGTGACGCCGATGGTTGGCGTGGCGGTCGATGCGGTGTTGCTGGAAATCCTCGGCAGTGAAGTCGATGGCCACCTGAGCACGATCGACGGCTGGCTTGATGATGCCGATCAGCGCCGCCAGCCGCCAAGCAATGCGGTGCTGCGCGCCGTGCACACCATGAACGGTGCTTTCGCGATGGCCGAGGTGCCGGAAATCACTGATGCCACGGCACCGGCGGAGAGCTGGCTGAAACGTCTGGTCGCGGCCGGGCAGCCGGCTGGCGATACGGGTATCGATGTGCTGCGTGAGTTGGGTGCGCAGATCCGCGCCACCATTGGCGGATTGCAAAACGAGCCGCAGCAGGTGCCGATGCAGGCGGCATTGAAGGCACGTTTCGAGCAATTG
>JAUNTK010000014.1 GCA_030538735.1 Pseudomonadota bacterium | reverse complement strand
AACGCTTCATCTCCTGCATCGGTGTTCTTGAGTGCAACGCCGACTGCGGCAGTTGGTGGTTGTACAAGTGCACATAGCGCTCAAGCGTCTGACGCATGTCTTGTCCTGAATGAAAGCGGTGCGTCTTGAGCACATCACTGATGCGCCCATTGAAGCGCTCAACCATGCCGTTGGTTCTGGGCGTTCTGGGCTTTGTGAGCCGGTGCTCAATGCCCAACTCCTGGCACAGCCGGTCAAACTCATGGTTGCCACTGGGCTGCCTCTCTCGGCTGGCAAACAAGCGATCTGTGAACTCCTTGCCGTTGTCCGTCAGCACCTTGTTGATTTTGATCGGGCAAGCCTTGTGCAAAGCCTTCAGAAACGCCTTGGCATTGGCCGCCGTCTTGTGGGTCTTGATCTGCACGAACACCCAGCGCGTGGCCCGGTCAATGGCCACAAACAGGTAGCTGCGTTTGCTCTCGTCCTGCATCTGCGGCAGGTACTTCACATCCACATGGACATAGCCCGGCTCATAGGCCTTGAAGCCCTTGGCAGGCTCTTTGGGCGTGGCTGGCAGCAAAGCCTTCAGGTTGCCCACGCCATGACGGCGCAGGCAACGATCCAGCCCTGAGCGGGAAACATCGGGGCAGAGAAATTCACGGCAGACGGCCAGCAAATCATCCAGAGGCAACAGCAGCGTCTTGCGAAGCTCAACGGCGATGGCCTCTTGTGCAGGGCTGAGGGTGGTTTGCAGCCGATGGGCGGTGTGACTGGCATCGGTGAAGACCGAGCGGGTCTTCCAGCGGCGGATGGTGTCTTCGCTCACGTTGTAGCGTGCGGCAAGGACAGCGACCGAGTCAGCACTGGCAGCGATCTCGGCACGAATGGCAGGGGTGGTGCGAGCGTTTTTGTGAAGAGCAATGATCATGGTGCGGACGATTGAGAGACAACTGGAGATGCTTTGAGCTGTTCGATCAGACCTCTCATGACGGTGCGGGCCATGAACAGCGGGTAGCGTTTATTGTCGATGGAATCGTCCGGGATGCGACATCTACGCATACCGTGACTGGCGTCCGGCGATTCACTGGCCGGCGTTGGCGATGTCGTTATTGCTCAATGCTGCGGTCGTGCTCGGTTTGCTTTGGGCACATCAACACGCACGCTCGTCCACCATGCAGCCTATCGGCCCACACACACGCATCCCGATCCAATGGTTACCGCCGATGCCGCCGCCGCCATTCGCATCAGCAGATACGATGGAAAACACGGCAGCGCGATTTCCCTGTGCGTATTGAGCGGCTCAAATTGCGTTTGCGAAGCGGCGGCTTCGCTTCAATTGCACAGCGCAACGCCTGCTCGATGACGTATGCCCAGTTCAATATGATGTCGAGCCCCAATGGCGCGCTGGCCGGTGATGCTGGCTTGATGCCGGGCATGGAGCCCGCCGGCCGCGAGGCGTTGTGGCGCACGTTGGAAAACAATAGCTGCTTTGACTGAGATGGCGGCGCTGGCCATCGGCAAAGCCAAATCCCTCGCCAAGCGTTATCCTGCGCGCATGCAACTGCGGATTTCAGCATGACTACCCCAGCCGGCGGCGCACGCCAAAGTATCCTCTCGGTCAATCTGGCCGACGAAAACCTGCTGTATTCGGCCTATATGCCCTTCATCAAGGGCGGTGGCTTGTTTGCGCAAACACCCAACCGCCTGCCGCTGGGGCAGCCGGTATTCATGCTGGTGACGCTGCCGGATACATCGGAAAAACTGCCGCTTTCGGGCAAGGTGTGCTGGGTGACGCCGGTTGGCGCGCAGGGCAATCGCCCGGCCGGGGTGGGGGTGCAGTTTGATGACACGCGCGAAGGCGCAGCGATGAAGGACAGGATCGAATCGCTGTTGGCCGGCAAGCTGGAAAGCGAAAAGCCCACCTTCACCATGTAAGTGATGGGCGTCGGTGGGCCGGCGCCGCCCGCATTAACGCCGCGACCACCTCACGCCTTGTGGTGTGTCTTCAAGCACGATGCCGGCGTCGGCCAGTTGGTCGCGGATCGCATCGGCGCGGGCAAAATCACGCGCCATTTTCGCCGCTACACGCTCATCGACCAAACGCTGGATCTCGCCATCGTCATCGCCAGACGCGCCGCGATTGAACCAATCCGCCGGGTTCTGTTGCAACAGGCCCAAGGCCAGACCGGCGCCGAGCAGGGCGGCCTTGGCCTCGCGTTTGGCGTCAACCGTTTCGGCCTTGCGTGCTTCGCTTGCGAGGCGGGCGATTTCGGCCAGCGCCGCCGGGGTGTTGAGGTCATCATCAAGCGCGGCATCGATGCCGGCCGGGATGCGCGCATCGGCTTTGATATCGGCCAGATCACGCAGGCTGCCATACAGGCGGTCCAAGGTGCGGATCGATTGTTCGATCACGCCATCGCTCCATTCCAGCGGCTGCCGGTAATGCGCCGAGAGCAGGGCACAACGCAGTGCCTCCGGCGGATGGGCGCGCACCAGATCGTGCACTTTCTCGATATTGCCCAGCGATTTCGACATCTTGGCCCCGCCGAAATTGAGCATGCCGTTATGCAGCCAGAAGCGGGCGAAGGTCTTGCCGCCGTGCGCGCATTCGCTCTGTGCGATCTCGTTTTCGTGATGCGGGAATTGCAGATCGACGCCGCCGGCATGGATATCGATGGTCTCGCCCAGATGCGCCGCCGCCATCGCCGAGCATTCGATATGCCAGCCTGGGCGGCCACGGCCCCACGGTGAATCCCAGCCGGGCAGATCATCGCTGGAAGGCTTCCACAGCACGAAATCACCGGGTTCGCGTTTGTACGGGGCCACCTCGACGCGCGCACCGGCCAGCATTTCTTCTGGGTCGCGGCGCGAGAGTTTGCCGTAGGCCTTGAAGCTGGCAACCGAAAACAGCACATGGCCCTCGGCGGCATAGGCGTGGCCATCGGCGATCAAGCGTTCGCACATGGCAATGATGGTATCGATGTGGTCGGTCGCGGCCGGCTCGATATCCGGCGCAAATTCATCGCTGACGCCGAGCATCGCCATGTCATCGCGATAAGCGGCGGCATAGCGATCAGTGATGGTGGAAATCGGCACGCCGGCTTCGCGGGCGGCGGCGTTGATCTTGTCATCGACATCGGTGATGTTGCGCGCATAACGCAGCCCGCCAAAACGCCGGCGCAGCAGGGCGGCCAGCACGCCAAACACCACCGGCCCACGCGCATTGCCGATATGCACATAGTTGTAGACGGTCGGGCCGCAGACATACATGGTCACATCGTCCGGGTTTTGCGGCGCGAAGCGTTCAAGCTGACGGGTCAGGTTGTTATGGAGATGCAGGGCCATCAAGGCAGACCGGAACGTGGGGGCGTCGATTTTATCCGCTCGTGCGGGATTGGGTGGGGTGGTTGGACGCATAGCCAAAGCCATCACCTCGATCCGGCCCGGAAACGCCTCCCAGCCGTCGCCGCTCAGGGCTGCGCATCCTGCTTCGATTCACGGCCGTGCGCCATCCGTGGCGCACTCGCCAGCAGGGAGGCATTCCCGGTTCTCACGCGCTCAATACGGACAGGCTTTCGCTTCGGACACAAGAAGCCAGTCTGTGCATCTAGGGTGATGTATCAACAAGCCCCATGTTAATCAATGGTTAAGCGGCATTCCGCATGCCCTGCCTACACTTGTCCATTGATATCCGGATGACGCCGCCGCCCGACATGCCTGTTCTCCAAATCGTCAGATTCCCCCTGATTGCCTTGGCTTTGCTGGCGGTACCCGTGGTGGCGCAAGAGCGCGTAGTGCCTGCCGAACAGGTGCGTTACGACTACGCACAAGTGTTGAGCGTGCAGCCGGTGTATCAGGTGCTCAATGCCACTGCCGCCGAGCGCCAGTGCCGCAGCAATGGCGGGCGCAATGATGCCGACTGCCGCGAGGTGCGGGTGCCGATGCAGATGCGTCGCCCGGTGGCCTATGACGTGGATTACACCTATCGCGGCGTCAAGTATCGCTCGCGTCTGGCGCAAGACCCGGGGCGGCGGCTGCGTATCCGGGTGGGCGTCACCCCGGTGATTGGCAGTGAAGTGCAGCCTTGAAATGCTTGTCGATACGCGCCGGCCATGCGAGCATATGCACCTTATGATCTGCCTGCCTGCCACCGCCGCCTGTGCTTACCAATCCGCTGCCTGGATGGCGGCTGGCATGACCTCGCGCGCGCGCCGACTGTTGCTGAACTGAGCGCCGGTCAGGTCTTGCTATCTGCATGATTCAAAAAACCCGGCCTGCGTGCCGGGTTTTGTCTTTTTCACTCACCACAATTGATTGCCATGAAGCATTTTCTCAATACTCAGGATTGGAGCCGCGCCGAACTCGATCAGGTCTTGCGCGATGCCGCCCGCTACAAGCAGCAGAAATTTGGTGATGCGCTGAAAGGCAAGGGTGTGGCGCTGGTGTTCTTCAACCCATCGATGCGCACTCGCACCAGTTTCGAGTTGGGTACCTTCCAGCTTGGCGGCCATGCGGTGGTGCTGCAGCCGGGTAAGGATGCGTGGCCGATTGAATTCGACCTAGACACCGTGATGGATGGCGAAGCCGAAGAACATATCGCCGAAGTGGCGCGCGTGCTTTCGCGCTATGTCGATTTGATCGGCGTGCGCGCCTTCCCGAAGTTCATCGATTGGGCGGTTGACCGCGACGACCGCGTGCTGAAAAGCTTCGCCAAGTATTCGACGGTGCCGGTCATCAATATGGAGACCATCACCCACCCCTGCCAAGAACTGGCGCACGTACTGGCATTGCAAGAGCACTTCGGCACCAGCGACCTGCGCGGCAAGAAATACGTGTTGACGTGGACGTACCACCCGAAGGCGTTGAACACCGCGGTGGCCAATTCCGCGCTCACCATCGCCACCCGGATGGGCATGGATGTCACCCTGCTGTGCCCGAGCGAGCAATACATCCTTGATGAGCGTTACATGGATTGGGGCCGGCAAAATGTGGCCGAAAATGGCGGCTCGCTGAGCGTTAGCCACGATATCGCCAGCGCGTATCAAGATGCTGATGTGGTGTATGCCAAGAGCTGGGGCGCGCTGCCGTACTTTGGCCAATGGCAAAACGAAAAACCGATCCGCGACCAATTCAAGCACTTCATCGTTGATGAAGAAAAAATGGCGCTGACCAATAACGGCGTGTTCTCCCATTGCTTGCCGCTGCGGCGCAATGTCAAAGCCAGCGATGGCGTGATGGATTCGCCCAACTGCATCGCCATCAACGAAGCCGAAAACCGCCTGCATGTGCAGAAAGCGGTGATGGCAACGTTGGTTGGGGATGGTGCAGGGGGCAGAGGCTAGGGGCCAGAGGTCAGGGCGTCGATGGTGCGCCTGTGCAGTCACTATTTGCTTTATGCGTAACTCACTTTTGGAAAAATCATGTCCGATCAAACTGCTTCCTCTGGCCCCTCCACCGACATCGTGCTGGCCTTTTCTGGTGGCCTCGATACCTCGTTTTGTGTGCCCTATCTGCAAGAGCAGGGCTGGGTGGTGCATACCGTGTTTGCCGATACCGGCGGCGTCGATGCCGAGGAGCGCGCCTTCATCGAGGATCGCGCTAAAGAATTGGGCGTCGCCTCGCATGTCACCATCGATGGCGGCCCGGCGATTTGGGAAGGCTTCGTCAAGCCGTTCGTCTGGGTGGGCGAAGGCTATCAGGGCCAGTACCCGTTGCTGGTTTCCGACCGTTATTTGATTGTCGATGCGGCCTTGGCGCGTGCGCATGCGCTGGGCACCAATGCCATCGCGCATGGCTGCACCGGCATGGGCAATGATCAGGTGCGTTTTGATCTGGCGGTCAAGGCCAGTGGCGATTACCGCATCGTCGCGCCGATCCGCGAAATCCAGAAGCAGCACACCCAGACCCGCGCCTACGAACAGGCGTATTTGGAGCAGCGCGGTTTCGGCGTGCGCGCCAAGCAGCAGCAATACACCATCAACGAAAACCTGCTCGGCGTGACCCTCTCCGGCGGCGAGATCGACCAATGGCAAGCGCCGGGTGAAGCCGCGCGTGGCTGGTGCAAACCGCGCAGCGAATGGCCGGCCGCACCGCTGCGCGTCACGCTGAAATTTATCGAGGGTGAAGCGGTTTCGCTCGATGGCGTGGCAATGGCGGGCCCGACGTTGCTGGCGAAGTTGAACGAATTGTTTGCCGCCTATGGGGTTGGCCGTGGCATGTATACCGGCGATACCACCATCGGGCTGAAGGGCCGCATCGTGTATGAAGCGCCGGGCCTGATTGCCTTGCTCACCGCGCATCGTGCGTTGGAAGAAGCCGTGCTCAGCAAGCAGCAAAACCGCTTCAAGCCCGAGATCGCCCGCAAATGGGTGGAGGTGGTCTACGAAGGCTTCTTCCACGACCCGATCAAGGCCGATCTGGAGGCGTTTTTGAAATCCAGCCAAGCCAAGGTCAATGGCGAAGTGGTGCTGGAAACCAGCGGCGCGCGCGTCGATGCGGTGGCGGTCAGCTCCCCGCATCTACTGCATGCCAAAGGCGCAACCTATGCACAAAGCGCCGATTGGGGTGTGGAGGAGGCCGAAGGCTTCATCAAACTGTTCGGCATGAGCAGCACCTTGTGGGCGGAAGTGAATAAGGCAGGGGGCTGAGAGCAGGGGCTAGGGAAAAGCAAAGCCTTGGTTGTTTTGTTTTCGATGCCTTCCTCCTTCCGATTCCTGACCTCCGATTCCTAATCCCTGATCCCTAGCCCCTGACCCCTGCCTCTAATGCTTCCACTTATCCTGCAACACCTGAGCCAACTGGTTGCCTTTGATACGCGCAATCCGCCGCGTGCGATTGCGGCGGAGGGCGGCATCTTTGCCTATATCGCCGGGCAATTGCCGGGTTTTCATGTCGAGATCAGCGATCACGGGGCGGGTGCGGTGTCGTTGTTTGCGCTGCGTGACACGCCTCGGTTGCTGTTCAATGTGCATCTGGATACCGTGCCGGATTCACCGGCGTGGCGTGCCGACCCGCATACATTGCGCGTTGAAGATGATCGCGCCATCGGCTTGGGGGCTTGCGATATCAAGGGCGCGGCGGCGGCGTTGATCGCGGTGGCGCAGACCACGCCGGGCGATTTGGCGTTGTTGTTTTCCAGTGATGAGGAAGCCAACGACCCGCGTTGCATCGCTGCTTTTTTGCAGCGCGATCATGGCTTCCACGATGTATTGGTGGCCGAGCCAACGCGCTGTGAGGCGGTGCTGGCGCATCGTGGCATCAGCGCGGTGCGGATGCAGTTCCACGGTACGGCGGGGCATGCCTCGGCTGCGCAGGCGAGGCAGGCCAGCGCCTTGCATCAGGCGATGCGCTGGGGTGTGCGTGCGCTCGATCATGTCGAAGCGCATGCCGCGCAAGAGTTTGGCGGGCTGAAGGGCTTGCGTTTCAACATCGGCAAGGTCGAAGGTGGCATCAAGGCCAATGTGATCGCGCCGGCGGCCGAAGTACGTTTCGGCTTCCGACCGCTGCCCTCGCTCTCCACCGATGAATTGCACGCGCAATTCAAATCGTTTGCCGATGACAGCGCCGAGTACGAGGAAACCTTCCGTGGCCCGTCCTTGCCCGCCGGTGCGGCATCCGAGGCGGAAAACCGCCGCCGTGATGCGCAGGCCTTGGCCGAATCCCTGCAACTGCCGCTGGGCAATGCGGTCGATTTCTGGACCGAAGCCTCGCTGTTTTCGCAGGCCGGGATGAATGCCATCGTCTATGGCCCCGGCGACATCGCCCAAGCGCATACCGCCGATGAGTGGGTGGCGCTGGAACAACTTGAACGCTACGCCGCCTCCATCCAACACATTCTTGAAAACCCGCCGCAATGAACCTGCACGTGCACGACCCGCAAACCCGCATGACCATCCTGCGGCTGCTGTCCTCGATGGCCAGCACCAAAGAGATCAACCAATACATCAAGCGCTATTCCGAACTGGAGGCGGCGCGCTTTGCGGTGGTGAAAGTGGGCGGTGCGGTGCTGCGCGATGATCTGGATGCGCTGACTTCATCGCTGGCGTTTTTGCAGGATGTCGGCCTGACGCCGATCGTCATCCACGGTGCCGGCCCGCAATTGGATGAGGCGATCAACGCCGCTGGCATCGACAAGCAAAGCGTTGATGGCCTGCGTGTGACGCGCGCCGATACGCTGGCCATCGTGCGCCGGGTGATGCAGACACAGAACCTGGCGCTGGTCGAAGCCCTGCAAGCGGCCGATGCGCGTTCGACGTCGATTGTCTCCGGCGTGTTCGAGGCGCGCATCAAGGACGAGGCGGTGTACGGCTTGGTCGGTGATGTCGAGCGCGTTGATCTAGCGCCGATCAAGGCCAGCCTGAAGGCCGGCTCGATCCCGGTTATCGCCAGTCTGGGCGAAACCGCTGGCGGGCAGATTGTCAACATCAATGCCGATTTCGCCGCCAATGCTTTGGTGCGCGAATTGCAGCCGGACAAGATCGTGTTCCTGACCGGCACCGGCGGCCTGCTCGATGAGCGCGGCATGGTGATCGATTCGCTCAATCTCTCCACCGATTACGCACGCCTGATGCAAGCCGATTGGGTCAATGGCGGGATGCGGGTCAAGATCGAGCAGATCAAAGAATTGCTCGATAAGGTGCCGCTGTCATCATCGGTATCGATCACCCGGCCGGCGGAATTGGCCAAAGAATTATTCACCCACAAAGGCTCGGGCACGCTGGTGCGGCGCGGTGAGCGGGTGATACGCGGTGAATCATGGAATGTATTCGATCTTGAGCGCCTGCGTGCGCTGATCGATTCCGCCTTCGGCCGCAAACTGCTGCCCGATTACTTCGAGCGCACCGCGTTGCTGAAGGCGTGGGTCAGCGAAAACTATCGCGCCGCCGTCATCCTCACCGCCGGTGGCCCCGAGCCGTATCTGGATAAATTTGCCGTGCTGGAAGATGCACAGGGCGAAGGTTTGGGCCGTGCGGTGTGGGAATTGATGCGCGCCGAAACCCCCACCTTGTATTGGCGCTCGCGCCGCTACAACCCGGTCAACACCTTTTACGATGCCGAGGCCGATGGCAGTTTCCGCCGCCAGCCGTGGAAGGCGTATTGGTATGGGCTTGAAGATTTCGATGCGATCCGCGTCTGCGTTGAAGATGCGCTGGGCAAACCGGCGACGCTGGAGGAAGCCGAATGATGCGGATTGGCTTGGTGGGTGCGCGTGGGTATGTGGGCGAAGAACTGATCCGCTTGATCGCCCGTCACCCGCAGATGCAGCTCGGCTTCGTCTCATCGCGTGAGCGCGATGGCGAGCGCGTCGCCGATCATATCGCCGGGTTTTCTGATGCGCTGCGCTATCGAAATATCGCCCATGAAGCCTTGGCCGATGAAGTTGTCGATGCCTATGTGCTGGCGTTGCCCAATGGCAAGGCCGCGGCCTGCGTGGCGAATATCGAACAACGCGGTGATGCGCCGGTCATCGTCGATCTCTCCGCCGATTACCGTTTTGATGTCGGCTGGTATTACGGCCTGCCGGAATTGACCCGCGGCGATTACCAAGGCCAGAAGCGCATCAGCAACCCCGGCTGCTATGCCAGTGCGATGCAGTTCGCCATCGCCCCGTTTGCCGCGCACTTGGCCGGACCGGTGCAGTGCTTCGGTGTTTCCGGTTACTCCGGTGCCGGCACCGCGCCCAGCGACAAGAACAACCCCGAGCTGCTGCGCGATAACCTGATGCCCTATGCGCTGGCCGGCCACTTGCACGAGCGCGAAGTGAGTCGGCACACGGCGCCGGTCGAGTTCATGCCGCATGTGGCGCAGCACTTTCGTGGCCTGTCGATCACGGCCAACCTGCATCTCGCATCGCCGACGACTAGCGCCGAGGCGCTGGAAACCGCGCGCGTGTTTTATGCCGGCGAGCCGCTCATTGTGGTGCGCGAAGAAGCACCGTGGCTCAGCCGGGTTGCCGGCAAACACCACGCCGAAATCGGTGGCTTCAGCGTCAGCGAGGATGGCCGGCGCTTGGTGGTCGTCAGCGTGCTGGATAATTTGCTTAAAGGCGCAGCCACGCAGGCGATGCAGAACCTCAATTTGGCCTTCGGCTTTGATGAGCTTGCAGGCATCCTTCCAACCTCAACCTAACGACGAGCCCGCTCGCGGCCCGGCCCCTGCATAAAGGCAACCATGTCCAATCTGCTCTGGCAAAAACAAGGCATCGCGGTCGATGCCGACATCCAACACTTTCTCGCCGGTGATGACGTGATCCTTGATCGCGAGTTCATCCTGTTTGATATCGGGGCGAGCCGCGCCCATGCCGAAGGCCTGCAACACATCGGCATTCTTGGCGCAGATGAATTGCAGACATTGCGCCGCGAACTCGACACGCTGGCTGAAGATTTCAAGCGTGGCGATTTTGTGCTTGATGAGCGTTACGAAGATATGCATTCGGCCATCGAAGAGCGCCTGACCGAGCGTTTGGGGGATGCTGGCAAGAAGATCCACACCGGCCGCAGCCGCAACGATCAGGTATTGGTAGCGACGCGGCTGTGGTTGAAGGCCAAGCTGGGTGAGGTGGCGGTGCTCTGCCGTGAAATCGCCAGCATTGCCTTGGCCCGTGCCGAGGCCGAACACGACCTACCGATGCCGGGCTATACCCATCTGCAACGTGCGGTGGTTTCCAGCGCCGGCATGTGGTGGGCGGGCTGGGCCGAAGCCTTTATCGATAACGCCATCCGCGCCAGCACCACCCGCGATTGGCTGGATGCCAACCCGCTGGGCACGGCGGCCGGCTATGGCGTCAATCTGCCGCTTGATCGTGCGCACACCACCGAGGCGCTGGGCTTCGCACGGATGCAGGTCTCGCCGCTGTATGCGCAACTCTCACGCGGGAAGTTTGAGCTGGGTGCGCTGGAAGCCTTGGGCAGCGCGATGCTTGACCTGCGCCGCATCGCCTGGGATTTATCGCTGTTCACCAGCGGCGAATTCGGTTTCGTCAAACTGCCCGCGCAATACACCACCGGCAGCTCGATCATGCCCAACAAGCGCAACCCCGATGTCATCGAATTGATGCGCGCCGCCTATGCCAGCGTCGCTGCGGCCAAGACCGAAATCGAGCAATTGCTGTCGTTGCCCTCGGGCTATCACCGCGACCTGCAATTCGGCAAGGGTGGGCTGGTGCATGGCTTTGCGCGTGGGCTAGGCGCACTGCGTTTGCTGCCGGCCTTGTTGCAGGCGCTGGAATGGCGGCCGGATGCGATGCGTGCCGCACTGGAACCTTCGATGTATGCCACCGACCTGGCCGTCGATATGGCCCGCCAAGGCATGCCGTTCCGCGATGCCTATCGCGAAGCCGCCAAGCCTGAGCGTTGGGCCGAAGGCGACCCGGCGGCAAGCCTTGCTGCGAGGGTTTCGCCGGGCGCGGCGGGGGCGATGTGGCTGGACGTACTCAAGCAGCGATTGGCGTCATCCATCACTGATGCGCCGTTGAGTGGCTGAGCCGCACGAAGCAGGCTGAAGGTGATGGCTTCGATCCGGCCCGGCAACGTACTTCTGCCGCTGCCGCTAAAGGCTGCGCTTCTGCTTTGATTCGCGGGCGCGCCGCCGCCGCACTTCGTCACGCAATCAATCACGTCATATCCGCTTGCAAGTACTGGCTTCACCGGGCGTTCCGGGGGCTTTGGCCGAACGGCCTATGCCCTCTAACCAATGGTTCGCACCACCATCGCTTCCTAGACTCATTGGACGAATCCGCAAAGGATTCTTCGGTCCATTGGTCGAGGAGGCTGGCCATGCGCAAGAGGATGAACCATCGGCGACACGCATTATGGCTTGCAGTGGGGCTTGGCCTATTGCTGTGCGGCCCTTCATGGGCAACCGCACAGCAGGCAGATGGCACCGGCACGGAAGTACAGCAAGAAGCCCGCTCGGCGCTGGCCGCGCTTGGGCGAATGCAGGATGTTGATACTGCATTGGCGATGGCGGCCGATGGTGCGCTGCTGTATCAGGCAGATGCGGTGAAGCTTGATGGCTACGAATACTGCAGCCAAGCGGTTGAGCTGGCCGAACAAGGGCGGTTTCGGGAGAGCACTCAGGCGGCCAGCAAAGCACTGCATATCGCCTTGCAGACCGGAAATACCGACCTGCTGGGCAAGGCCTATCGTGATTTGGCCATCGCGTTCAACTATGGCCGCCAGCTTGAACGTGCAGAGCAATTCGCCAATCTTGCGTTGAAGTATCCTGGGCAAAATCCGCAGCAGGTGCAGGGGCCAGCAGGAAAAATCATTGGCGATGTGCGCATGCGCCAAGGGCGTTTCCAGGATGCGATCGAAATCTATCAGGCGGCATTGGAGCAAAGTTCAGATCGCTACCGGCCATTGGTTCAGGCTTCGCTGGTCAATGCCTTTGTCGAGGCCGGTGAACTGCCCCGTGCGCGCGCGTTAGCCGATCAATTGGCGGTGCCCACCGAGCCTGCGCAGCAGGCTGAATTGCTGCGAACCCAAGGCCGGCTGCTGCTGGCAGAACAGAAGCCGGCCGAGGCGCTTCAGGTGTACCAACAACTGGTTGATTCCTCCGTGGCGGGCGACGAATTGTTTTATCGCGCATGGGGGCTTGATGGTGTTTCGCAGAGCCACGCCGCCCTTGGCGACCGCGTGGCTGCCGCTGCCGCGCTGGATGAGTCCCTCGGCATGTTCGACAAGGCGCGTGCGCATTTTCGCAGCGATGATTTCAAGATGGGCTTGTTCTCCGATCTGCAGTCGGTGTTTGAACGCGCCATCACAATGCATACCGACCTCGGCCAAGCAGAGCAGACTTTCGATATCAGCGAACGCAGCCGTGCACGCGCATTGCTTGATGCGGTTGCCGAGCGCGGCAAGGTGGATGCCGCCGCCATTTCGGCAGTCGATGCGCGCAGCCTGCGCGCGCGTTTGCGCAACGATGAAGTTGTGGTGGCCTACCATTCACTGCAGGATCGGCTGTTGGTGTGGGTGCTGACCCAGCAGGGCGTGCGCGAAGTCAAGCTGCCAATCGCCTTGGGCCGCGATGATCTGGCGCGTTTGGTGGATGCCTATCGTGATGGCCTGATCAAGCTCAACCCGGCCATGTCTGGTACGGCCGACAAGGTGGGCCAGCTGCTGCTGGAGCCGCTGGGGCTGGAGGCCGACAAACGGCTGATCATCATCCCGCACGGCCCATTGCACTATCTGCCGTTCCAGTCGCTCCGGCTGGGCGGCAAGTACATGATCGAGCGCAACCCGATTTCAATCGCGCCCTCGATCAGCATCGCCGCACGTCTTGCCGAGCGCACGCCCACTGTCGCCGCGCGGATGACGGCATTCGGTAACCCGACCATCTCCGAAGACGTGGCGCCGCCACTGCCCGGCGCCGAGGCCGAGGTGCGTGACATTGTCCGCTACTACCCGGGTGCCAAGGTGTTCTTCAACGCCGATGCCAACAAGAGCAATTTTGTTGCCAGCACACCGCAGGCGCGCATCGTACACGTGGCCGCCCATGCCACCGCCGATTTGTTGGACCCGATGCAATCGAAGGTATTGCTGGCGGATGAGAACGGGCGCGCCAACTACCTGCTGGCCGAAGACGTGGTGGGGTTGGATCTGAACAACGCCGCATTGATTGCCTTGTCGGCGTGTGAATCCGGCTTGGGCAGAGTGGCCGCAGGCGATGAAGTGCTGGGCTTCCCGCGTTCATTCCTGTCTGCAGGTGCCTCCAGCCTACTGGTCTCGCTGTGGCCAGTTTCCGATGCCGCCACCGAAAAATTGATGACGGCGCTCTACAGCGATCTCGCCAATGGCGCCAGCATCCAGGATGCGATGCGTACCGGCCAATTGGCCGTATTGCATGACCCCGGCAACAGTCATCCGTATTTCTGGTCTTCGTTCAACCTGATCGGCAACTGGCGACTGAGGGTCACCAAATGAAAATGCACGGGCGAGTTTTACCCAATCAATACGGCCGCCGCCGCGTGTTGGCGCTGGCCTTGATCGCCTGCTGTTATCAGGCACAGGCGCAAGCGCAGGAGCGTGTGCAGGAGGAAGTGCAAGCGTTGCCGGAGCCGGCGATGGCCGCCAGTGCGCAGGCATCGTTCCAATTGAATGCTGTCGAGTTCACCGGCGCAACCGTGGTTTCAGAGGGCCAATTGCAGGCGTTGGTGAAGGATTACATCGGCAAGCAAGTCACGTTCGCGGATCTTGATCGCTTGATTTCCGCAGTTGATGCGCACTATCAATCGCGTGGGGTGCTGATGGCCCGCGCCCACCTGCCGGTGCAGGATGTGGTGGATGGCAAGGTGCGGGTCGATATCAGTGAAGGTGTGCTGGGCGAGTTGCGGATCAAGGTGGCGGAGGATGCGCCGATCAGTCGTGAGCATGTCGAACGAACCTTGGCGGTGTTGGTGCCCGGGCAGCCGGTCAATGGCCGCGAATACGAGCGCGCGATGTTGCTGCTGTCGGACTTGCCGGGCATCCGGCCGCAATCGGGCATGAGCGTCTCTGCCGGCAGCAACAGCAGCGACATCCTGGTGGAGGTGGCCGCCCGTGATCGTATGCAATACGCGCTGCAGGCCGATAATTACGGTAGCCGATCCTCGGGCCAGCACCGCCTGACCGGCAGCCTGCGCTGGGCCAGTCCCGCCGGTCGCGGTGATAATCTCGATTTGCGCCTGATGGCCGCGCAAGGGATGCGCACTGCATTCGGCCGCGTCGCCTATGAGACGCCACTGGGCTATCACGGCCTGCGCGTGGGCGCAGGGCTTGGTCGCGTGCAGTACGAACTGGGCGGGCCATTGGCGGCGCTGGAGCCAACTGGCGTGGCCAATGTGGCTGATTTCACCCTGAGCTATCCGCTGGTGCGCCAGCGCAACAGCAATGTGTTTCTGCGTGCTGCGGCCGATTACAAGGATCTCGAAGACCGTTTTGATGCGGTCGATTTCCAGACCCGCAAGCGCATCCACGGGGTTGGATTGGGTCTGGCATTTGAGCACCGCGACGCGTTGATGGGTGGCGGCTATACCAGTGGCAACGCACTGCTGTATCACGGCCGGTTGAATCTGCGTGATGAGGTTAGCCGGCTTTACGACGAGCCACCGTTTGGCTACGGCACTGCCGGGGGCTTCACCAAACTCACGCTTCAGGCCTCGCGTTTGCAGTATCTGGCGCCTGGCATCAGCCTCTATCTGTCTGCCGGCCTGCAACGCACGGCAGACAATCTCGATTCCTACGAAAAGCTCTCGCTCGGTGGGCCACGCGGTGTGCGTGCCTATCCGACGGGCGAAGTATTGGTTGACGATGGCTGGCTTGCCACCGCCGAGTTGCGGTTTGGTTTGAATCCGGACTGGACCCTATCGCTGTTTCAGGATGCCGGTGGCGGCGATTTCTTCCACAACGCCCGCAGCATCGATGTGGTCAAGGGCCGCAGCTTGCGTGGCTATGGCATCGGCGTGAACCGTCAGGCACCCGGCAAGATGGCCATGAGCCTGAGCGTGGCGTGGCGCGGCAATACCGGGCCGGCGTTGAGCGACAAAGACAAGAACCCGCGGCTGTACTGGTCGCTGCAAAAAACATTTTGAGGAGACTCGGCATGAACGGATATGGCAATCGGCCCAAGCAAGGATCGTTGCGTCGTCGGCCCTTGACCTTGGCCTTACTCGTTTCGTTGGGCGCAATGGCGTCGCCCTTGCAGTTGCAGGCGCAATCGACAGGAGGATTACTGCCCGAGCATGGCCAAGTGGTGCGTGGCGTGGTCGGCAGCGATCAGCGTGACCGCGAAACCGGGATTATCCGCCCCAGATATAACGATAAATCGGGTGAGGTGCTGGTTTTGGATCAGGCCACGCGTGGCGCGGTAATCAACTGGGGCTCGTTTGATATTGGTCGTGGTAACGAGGTTCGTATCAACGGTGCCAGCAATATCGTTACCTTGAACCGGGTGGTGGGATATCCGGCTGGCGGTACGCCAAGCTACCCGGAGCCCGCCGAGCCACCCACGATGTCACAGATACTCGGCAGTATTTCTTCACCGGGGCAGGTGTTCATCATCAACCCGGCAGGCATCACGTTTGGTTACGGGGCATCGATCAATGTTAGCGGCTTGGTGGCCTCCACATTGGACATTGCCGACAACGTGTTCATGAACGCGGCCGATGGCAATGGCAGCTACGTATTTCAGGCTGAAGATACGGGAAGCGGTAGCAGCTTCGTGCCGAGCACGATCGTAAACCATGCTGACATCACCGCCAACGATGGCCTTATCGCATTGATTGGCAGCGGCGTGCTGAACTACGGGATGCTGACGGCTGATCGGGGCACGGTGGCGCTGGCGGCGGCCAGAAGCGTAGTGCTTGACCCCCACGGTGATGGCTTGACGCGATTGATCGTGAGCGGGCCAGTGGATCAGCGCAGCCATTACATCGAATCCTGGGGCAGGGTGCAGGCCGATGGCGGCCAAGTGCAGATGCGCAGCAGGGGCGGGGGGATCGGCGTTTATAACTCTGTGCGGGCCAACAGCATCGGTATGCGCAAGGGCCATATCGAGCTGGTGGCCGAGCAAGGTGCGGTTAACATTGCCCGCGATTCTGATGCTTGGGGCACCTTGCAGGCCCGAGGCGAAAATGCCGGCGAGGATGGTGGCAGTATCCGCGTGCATGGCGATAGCGTCATCATTGATTCGGTGCAGTATTCAAGCCCGGTGCCGATTTCGGGCCCGGGGTTGTATGCAAATGTGATCAATATCGACCCGGGCGCAATGATTGATGCCGATGGCCGTCAAAATGGTGGTCATGTAGAAATTTCAGCGGCCAACACCCTATACGCCGGTTCCACGACGGCGATATCTGCCCGTGGCGGTGCCGGCAACGGTGGGCAGATCAGCCTCTCGGCCCCAAGCTTGCTGGCCTATGGTGCCATCAATGCTGCTGGCAGCCTGCGCGGCGGAAATGTATTGACCGAGTCCACCGGCAGCGTATTGTCCTTGCAGAGGATTCGTGTTGATGCCAGTGGCGGCTCGAATGGGCTCTGGCGTATCCGGGCACCATCGCTTGATGTGATCCATGGCAGTCAGGGCCAGCCAGTGACCGACGGCCCGCTGCCCGCAGGGCACAGCGTTCAAGATGCCGACATCAATCGTGCATTGGCCAACGGCACCGATGTGGGGCTGGAAACCAGCGCGAATGGCGGTGATGTCTGGATCGGATCTTCGGTTGATATCACGGCAGGGGCATCGACTTCAGCCCAGACGCGCTTTAGCGTGGATTCGCTCGGCGAGATTCGCGGTGCCAATTTCAGGGTCGGCAACGCCTTGGCGGGTGGCGCACCGATGCAATCGTGGTTCAGTGCCGCCAACGGGATCGATTTCACCAACGCGCAGATTCGCAGCGCAGGCGCTTCCATCGACATGCGTGCAGAGGACGGGATCGGGGTGCGCCTGAGCAGTACGCAAGTTGATAGTGATGGCGGCAACGTTTCCATCCTCGGCACAGGCAGCAGCACGGACCGGGCAGGCGTCGAGCTTTCCGGTACCTCCATCCATACCGGTAATGGCGTGATCACCCTGCATGGCACCAGCAGTGACAGCCACGGGATTCGGATGTCTGGCGGCTCGACCTTGGCGACCGATAGTGGTGCGATATCGATGACCGGCATCAGTACGAGTGCTGATGGCATCAGCATTTCCGGTCCGGCAGGCGCGCTAGTCACCGACAGCGGCAATATCAGCCTGGCGGGCGTTGGCGCTGGCAATGGCATCGTGCTGGATTCGGGTTGGGTGCAGACCAACAGCGGCCGTCTGGATTTCAGCGGCCGTGGCGTTGCCGGCAACGGGGTCAGGGTGGCCTCCGGGGCCAGCATCGTCACCAGCGGTGGCATCAGCATTACCGGCCAAGGCGGTAGTGCCGCCGGGGTGGAACTAGGCAGCGGCTCGCTGATCGATGGTGGCAATCATTTGCTGCTGGTGCGCGCCAGCAATGCGGGCAACAGTGATGCGATCGTGCTGGGCGGGCGCTTGCTCAGCGGCGTCGGGGTCAACCTGCGGCCCGGCGGTGTCGATATGCAAGGCATGGCTTCCGACCATGTGATGGATGCAATCATGTTGGGCAGTGGCAACGGCTTTGCGCTTTCCGCCGAGGAACTGGCGCGGGTCGAGGCACCAGAATTGGTGATCGGCAGCGACCGCCACCTCGGCAGGATTGAAGTCAATCAGGCGATTGAGCGCACCGGCCGGTTGAGCTTGCAGAATCAGGGTGGCAATGGCGGAATCGGTCTTGGTGCCAGCGTGAGTGCCAGTGAATCGTTGGTTCTGGCCACCGGTGGCAGCGTGACCCAGCAAGCGGATGCGGTTATCAAGACGCGAAGCCTGTTGGTGTTGGCTGATCAAGACGTGCTGTTGGACACGGCGGCCAATGATGTTTCATCGACAACCTTGGCGGGTCGTGCGGGCGGCGCGTTCCGCTTCCGCAACGCGGGTGAACTCGCCATCGGTAGCGTGAGCGGGCATGGCGTCAATAGTGCGAGCAACAGCCTGAGTGCGCTCAGCGCAGATGGGGTTTTCGCTTCAGACAACGTGCTGATCCAGACGGATAACGGCGACCTCATATTGCATGCCGGCGTGCGTGGCACAGATATCGATCTCGTCACGGCTGGGCGCTTTCAAAATCCCAGCAATGCTTCCCTGAGTGCCACGGGTGATTGGCGGGTGTGGGCCCAGACCTGGGAGGGTGAGACCCGTGGCGGATTGGTCGGCGATGGCGGCTTGCCCAATCTCTACGGCTGCCAATATCGCAGCGATTGTGTGGTGAGCGTGCCGGACAGCAACAACCACTTCATCTATGTGCAACGGCCGGTGGCGACGGTCACCATTCATGACGCCAGCCGCGAGTATGGCGTACAAAACCCGGTCTTCAGTTGGTCGGTGGATGGTGCCGTGTTTGGTGATTCGCTGGCAAATCTGGCCAGTGGCACTGCCGTTACCGATGCCACCATCCACAGCGATGTCGGCAATTACGTGATTGCGGGCGAGTTCGCATCACGGGCGGGTTACGAGATCCGCTATGTATCAGGCAGTTTGAACATCAGCCCGGCGACGCTGCTGTTTACCGCTGCGAGGATCGAGCGCTATCTGGGCGAGGAAAACGGCCCGTTGAGCGGCACCATCACGGGATTTCGCAATGCTGACACCGTCAACAGCGTGTTTGGTACCGACACCCCATGGGCGACATCGGCCAACCGCCTCTCGCCGATTGGGCAGTATTCAATACTTGGCGCAGGTTCGGCCCGCAATTATGTGATCGAGCAGGCACCCGGCAACGTAGCCGCATTGCACGTCATCATGCGGCCGCAGATGCCGGCCATGCCGCAAAGCCTGTTTGGTGGCGATGCCAGCGGCAGCAATGCCCCGGATGTTGACAGCTATGTCTACGACCGCAACTTCGGCAGTGCGCCAATGTGCCCGATCGCATCGCTGGGTGAAGCCGATGCGCTTGCCAGCCGTGGGGATGAGCTATCGCGCGAATGGGCCAAGGTGCGTTCGCGGCCGAATCTTTCCAACTGCATGGATAGCGAACGCAAGAACAGCTGCAGCGATTTCTGAGCCGGGCAGGGTGGGTGGCGGGTATCCAACTCGCCCTAGGCCGTATGAGATATCGAAATCGTGAGATTCAAACTTCACACTGGGGCCTGTGTTGGGTTCCTACTTCCGAGGCTTTCACCATGAATGCAAACAAAGTGCTTCATTTCTCTCTTGCCATGCTGCTCGTGGGCGCATCTTCGCAGGCCTATGCTCAGGCTCAGACGCCGCCCCAAGAGCCCCTGAAAAACCCTTCGGTGGATTCGATCATCGAAGGCTTGAAGACCGATGCACCGGCACAGGATGCCGGGGCTACGCGCGCGCTTCGCCCGGGTGCCGCAGCTGCGGCCACGGCGCCCGCCACAGCACCAGTGGCCTCACCGGTATCCAAGCCAGTCAGGCCGGCATCGGTATCGTTGCAGATCAATTTCGATTTCAATTCTGATCGCATCTCGACCAGTTCTGGCCGCACCATGGAAAGTTTGGTCAAGGCGCTGTCCAACGATCAATTGCGTGATCGCAACTTCACCATCGTTGGCCATACCGATGGTGTTGGCAGTGCGGGATACAACCAGGCATTGTCCGAGCGCCGCGCGGCATCCGTGAAGCGCTGGTTGGTGGAAAATGGCGTGGATAGCGCACGTCTACACACCCAAGGCCGGGGCAAGAGCCAGTTGATCAACGCGCGGGACCCCTCGGCTGCAGAGAATCGTCGCGTCGAGATTCAGGCCAGCGGAGGCTGAGCGCGAAGCCATGCCCAAGCAAGTCGTCAATGGTGCCAGCTTGATGTGCAGCTTTGGGGCGGGCCCGTCCAATCTGGTTGTGCTGCCGGTCAACCGCACGCTTTCGAGTAACCAGCCGGCTGCCAACATCATGGATCACAAGCCGATAGTCAACATCCCGCCATTTCCGATGTGCAGCAGCCCGGCCAATCCGACGGTGATCGCGGCGACGGCCGCCAAGTCCGGCGTATTCACACCCGCGGCGTGTGTTCCTGCCACCCCCAGCCCTTGGGTGCCGGGTGCCGCCACTGTATTGATCGCCATGATGCCTGCGCTCGACAACACATGTACCTGCACGTGCATGTGGGGCGGAGTAATCACTGTCGCCAATCCCGGCCAGCTCACCGAAGATATTCCGTAAGTCGTTGCATGGCGTCGATTCAGGCCCGGCCATCATGGCCGGGTTTTTTGCATTGGCGCGGCCAGATACGGTGAACACATGATGCGCACCGTTTCGATGCGGCTTGGAAGGATGGCCATCGGGATCACGCCATGGGATGCCTCATCTTGTTGGGCATCGCGTTGTGTATATGCACACAGTGGTGAATGATGACCGGCGCACCGGCCTTGGCAGTGCAGCTGTTGCAGCCGGGCAGAAATTTATTCCTGGCCCTCAACCTAGCGCGTTGGCTGCATTGCCCAGTGCTTGCCCGGCATTGCCGATTGCATTGCTTGCCGCATTGGCGGCTGTCTGGGCGGCCCCCATCGCGGCATTGCCGGCTGCCTCGCTGCATGCGCTGACGGCATCATTGATGGCTTGCTGGGCGTTGGCTATTGCTGTTTGCGCCGCTTCCCCAGCGTGCTCGGCGGCCTGCTGTGTAGCCTGTTGGGCGGTATTCAATGCGCCCTGCGCGGTACCCATTACCGCCTGTTGCGCCTGCTGCAACGCCTGATTCGCCGCGACCATGCCTTGCTGTGCCGCCTGATTGGCGTGTTGCTGGGCAGTATCCACTTGCTGCTGTGCAGCGGCCATGGCCTGTTCGGCGGCTTCCTGGGCCATGCTTTGTGCTTCATCAATGGCTTGGCCGGCCTGGTCGATCGCGCCTTCTGCCAAGGATGTTGCCGTTTGTCGCATCTCGTCCACCGCCCCACGGGCTTGGTCTAGTGCGGATTGCGCTTCACCCTCGACGGCATCCTTGGCCGTTTGCACTGCCCCTTTGGCCTCATCAAGGGCTTGCCGGGCGGCTTCGTTGGCGGCTGCCTGCGCCTGATCGAGTTGATCCAATGCCTGATCCATCGCCGCCAGTGCTTCGTCCTGCAAGGCTTGGCAGGCATTGTCGAGTGCGGCGTCGGCTTGATCGAGCAAACCGTTGGCGATATTGCCCAACGCATTGCCGGCACTGTCGAGCGCATTGTTGGCGTGTGCGGCCTGTTGCGCTAGCAAGGATTGCAATTGGCGGATATAGGGGCAGTCGGATGCAGGAAAATCGGCCGGCAGATCGGGGAACTGTGCGGGCAATTCACCGAGTGCAGCGGCCAGTGCGCCCAAGGCATCACGCGCGCCATCCATCACTGCATCGCGTGCCTGTTGCAACGCCTGAGTGGTGGCATCGCGCAAGGCATCACGTGCTTGGCCGATTGCATTATTGGCAGCATCCAAGGCTTGATTGAGCCCATCCTCTGCCATGTTGATGGCATTGTCGAGCATGCCCGAGGCTTGATCGATGGCGTCTTGCGCAGCTTGATCGGCCATCGCCTGCGCCTTGTCCAACTGCTGATTGGCTTGCTGCAGTGCGCCTTCGGCCATCGCCGTGGCCTGTGCTTGCGCCTGATCAATCATGCCTTGCGCTTCGGCAAGGATGGCATCGGCAACGGCACCGACTTGTTGCTGGGCTTGATCGAGCATCTGGTTGGCTTGGGCCAGGCCATGCTCGGCCATGTCACTGGCCGCCGCCTGTGCCGCTGCCATGGCCTGATCGGCTTGTTGCAACGCGCCCTGGGCGGCTGCACCGGCTTGATCGATGGCGTCTTGTGTCGCCTGTCTGGCCTGTGCCAGCGCGCCATTGGCGACCCCGTTGGCTGCCTGCGTGGCGCTTTGGGTGGCATTTTGGGCTTGATTGATGGCGCCCGCCGCCGCTTGTGAGGCTTGTTGCGCGGCGGCCTCTGCCGCTTGCTGGCCTTGTGCAACCGCTTGTTGGGCGGCAGCGGAGATGGCGGAGGATGCGCCTTGGGCGAGATCGTCAAACATGATTCAGTTCACCTCGCTGGGCTGGGTGCCTTGATAAGCACTGGCGGTCCACATTTCGATCAGCAATGCGCGGTCAAGTTGCGGGCTGGTGCGGTTGGCGAGAATCGTGGCGATGGATGCGTTGCCGTCCACCCGGGCACTGCCGAATACCGCGCAGGCCACCGCGTAGGCGGCAATTGCGCGCTGGCTTTTCAGCCCATGCTTCTTGCACTGTGCGATCACCGCGTCTACTTCGGCTTCCAGTTTGTTGTGTTCGATTGGCTGGTCGCCGGCAAGATGCTGTTGCAGAAACGTGGCCAAGTTGTAGCGAAGATTGATGTCACCAATCTGCGCCATCTGTTTGCGTTTGAACTCAAGCATGGGATTGACTCAACTGGCTGCCGCCAGCGGCAGCACATTGGGTTCGGTTTGATTCGGGCTGAAATGCAGCAGGCAATCGGCGGTCTCGCCTTCGACATAGGCACCGAGAATCGGGCCAAAGAACTCCCGGCGCTGTGCGGCATCCATGGTCGGAATCACGCGGCGAAATGCACGCGGATCAAAAAACCGAAACAGAAGTGGACGCCCGTTTGGGCTGCGCACACGCAAGTTTCGTCGTAAATGGCTGCGCAACGCGTCAAGATCGACATTGCCATCGGTCACCAAAATGATGCCCCAGTGGATATTCCAGCCTTGACGAAGGGCGAGCTCGGTACCTGGGCATCCCGGGGTCAGTTTGACCAGACGTGGCGCGGCGGCATCCAGCATGGGATCCAAGGGGGGTGAAAACAGGCAGGCGGATTCAAGATCCGCAAGTTGCTGTGGCAGGTTCTCCACTTGCGAGCCATCGAGAACCGCGTATACGGCGTGGCTGTGGACCGCAAAGATGGCGTCCTGCAACTGCTCGTATTGGCGTTGCGCAATCATGCGAAAAATCCTTGTTCGCCCCAAGTTTGCCCGGCCAAATGCCGTGTGCAAAGCCTTGAGTGTTTCCAAACCCTCAAGCAGGCGATGAGAGGCCCCCGTCCGTGCCCGAGTGTAGCATGCGTTTTCGCCGCTAAAGTTTCGCTCATACGGCGCAATTCTCCATTCTGCGAAGGTGGTGATGGTCATTTGTTCATTTGCTCCACCGCCTTGCGGGCGGCTTCGCATTCGGCACAGAACGGCTGCCCGGCCTTGGCTGCATCGTGCAGTGCTTTTGCCTGATCCTGCTGGCCGGGGTTGGTCACCTTGCCGTCGATGGACTCGCCACCCTCGATTTCGGTTTCGAGTAGCTCCACGCTCGGTGGCATGGGTGCCGATTTTGGGCTGCCGCCGCAGTTGATTGAGACGATTGGCCCGTCGATCGTGACCCCGCTGGGGCCCAGCACGATACTGCTGGGGCCGGCTTTGAGCGAAATCGTTTGCATCGCGTCACAGACGATTGAGCCTAATTTCGCGTAGACGTTGATGTCGTTCGTTTCGCTGCACAAGTGCAAGCTCTTGTCCGCGCTGACTTCAGTCTCGTCTTCAAATGAGTTGAGTATGACCAGTTTTTTGCCGACTGAAATCCATTCGTTGTATGCGCCGGTCAGCAAGTCAGCCTGACTGATCAGGTTCAGGCCTTTATTGGCCTGCCCGGTCCATGACCCATCGACTTGCAACTTGAAGTCTTTGCCGATGGTTTCCGTGCGATCAGCCTTGATGTTGACCACCATGTCGCGTTCGGCCTGCATGAACAGCAGTTCCTGCCCTTTCTTGTCATCGAAGGTCAGTTCATTGGTGCCGCCGCCGCCTTTGGACGAGAGAGTCTTGAAGCCGGACTTGGTGGCCTCGCCGGGCAAAGGGTGTGGCGGCGGGTTGTTGCTGTTGTAAACGCAGCCGGTAACCAGCGGTTGGTCGGGGTCGCCGTTGAGGAACTGAACCACCACTTCCATGCCGACGCGCGGGATGAAGATCGCGCCATAACTGCTGCCGGCCCACGGCTGGCTGACACGCACCCAGGCGCTGGATTTGTCATCGAATTTGCCCAGCCGATCCCAGTGCAGTTGTATCTTGATGCGGCCGTATTTGTCGGTGTGGATTTCTTCCCCTGGTGGCCCCACCACCAAGGCCGTCTGTGGCCCTTGGATGCAGGGTGGCGGGGTTAGCAGCCGGCTGCGATAGGGCACTTCAAACGGGATGCAGGTAAAGCGGTTGTGGTAGCTGGCTGGCTCGCCACTCATCAGGTTGTTGTGGCCGTGATGACGAACCGAGGTGGTCAGCATCTTGCGGTTGAAGCTGGCCAGCGGGTGGTCTTCGAGTGTGAAGAAATAACCCGGCTCGATGTTGCGCAACTGGCTGCTGCCCATGTACTCCATGTAGGCGGCTTCTTCGGCCTCCATCATCACTTCCGACAGGGCCTGACCAAGCCCCGTATCGATATCGCCCGCATGGAAATGGTAATGCTCTAGTTGGTCGTTGCTGCCGATCCTGATGACGGTGGGTGATTCCGCCGGCAAGGCCGCGGTGCGGGTGAAATCCCAATCGCGCCATGCAATCTTGCCGGTACGCAGGGCTTCGGTGCTGGAGATTTCAGTGATGGCGTCGCTGCCGCTGGCATGGCCTTCGTGATGGAACGGAACCCACGATGGATCTTGCTGGGGGCAGCTGTCGTTGTTATCCGAGAAGACAAGCACGTGGCGACTGTCTTCACCCACATTGTGTTTGTAGAAACACCAGATGCCGGCGCGTTCAAGCATCCGGCTGATGAAGTTGTAGGTGGTTTCGTTGTATTGGATGCAGTAGATCAGCGCTGGGTAGGTCTTGTTGAGGGTCAGTTCGTAATCGCTGAAGCCTTGCTCTCTGAGCAATTCTTCGATGACATCGGGGATCGACATGTTCTGGAAGACGCGCAGATCGCGCTGGCGGCCCATGAACCATAACCAAGGCACCAGCTCGCACTCGTAAGCGTACAGGTCATCGTCATCCGCGCTGGCCGCACGGCCGGTGCGGCTGAAGCGTGAGATGAACCCGGTCCAGTGGCGCTCCCCTCCCGAGACCGAGCTATCCCATGTCTCGATGCGCAGGCTGGCGGGGTGCCCGATCAGGCGTGCCGGATCAATGTTGTTGTCAAGCGAGATCAGCTTCAGACTGAAGCGAAAAAGCCGTGACAGGCTTTCTTCGCCCTGCATCTCCAGGATCAGCAGATCGTCCTCGCCGTAATTTTCAGGCGTGAGGAAGAACATCCGGTTGGCGGTGGACAGGGGCATGTTGTCGATCACATGGGTTGGCGATTCAATAGTGATGGCTGGGGTGCTTGTGGCCCATTCACCTGAAGGGCTAGGCCAATCGCAACATCGGCATGGCCGGGATCAATGCATGGGCGCGTGCTCAGGACACTTCATAGGCAAACTGGCCGGTGTCGGCGATGCCGATGTGGATGGTCTCGATGCTGCCGCCTTGGGCCATGCGTTCAAGCACGTGGCCCGATACATCGGGCAATACCGAGCCGGTCAGGATGTTGTCGATATTGCGTGCGCCGGAATCAACCTCGGTGCAGCGTGCGGTGATCGCATCCACCACGGCATCGTCGTACTGCAATGCCGCGCCGTGGTTGGCGCGGATGCGCTTGGCGATCTTGGCAAGCTTCAGGCGCACGATCTTGCGCATGTTCTCGTCCTTGAGCGGGTAGTAGGGGATGACCGCGGTGCGCCCAAGGAATGCGGGTTTGAACACCCGATTCAGCTCGGGTTTGAGCATGTCATTGAGACTGGCAACATCCGGCACATCATCGTCGGCGCTGCACGCCTGCATCACCAGATCGGTGCCGGCATTGGAGGTGAGGATGATGAGCGTGTTGCGGAAATCGATCTCGCGGCCCTCGCCGTCCTCCATCCGGCCCTTGTCGAACACCTGAAAGAACAGTTCAAGTACATCCGGGTGTGCTTTCTCGATTTCATCAAGCAACACCACCGAATACGGGCGCCTGCGTACCGCTTCGGTCAGTACGCCCCCTTCGCCATAGCCAACATAGCCGGGCGGGCTGCCTTTCAGGCTGGAGACGGTATGGGCTTCTTGGTACTCCGACATATTGATGGTGATCATGCTGCGCTCACCACCGTACAGCGCATCGGCCAATGCGATGGCGGTTTCGGTCTTGCCCACGCCCGATGTGCCGACCAGCAGGAATACGCCTTTCGGCTTGTCCGGGTCTTCTAGGTTGGCGCGCGAGGTGCGCACCCGCTGCGCGATGGCATCAAGTGCATGGCTTTGGCCGATGACGCGCTCTTCGAGCAACTCCTTTAATTTCAATACAGTCTGGATTTCATCAGCCACCATCCGCCCGACCGGGATGCCCGTCCAGCCGGCGATGATCTGCGCGACGGCGCTGGCATCCACCACTGCCAGCACCATCGGGTCGTAGCCTTGCAGGGTTTTGAGTTCGTCACGCATGGCATTGAGCGTGGCCAGGGCGTCACTGCGGGCCGGATCATCAGCGGGCAATGTGTCGATCTTGTCCAGCTCGGCGTGGATTTTGCCGACCAGTTCTTTTTCCTGTTGCCAGCGTGCTTCATCAGCGGTTAGGCGCTGTTTCATGGCATCGCTTTCTTCGGCGATTTCACCCAGCCGTTTGTCATGATTGCCGCCGCCGGCAGTTTCGCTTTCCAATTGCAGGCGTTCGGTTTCAAGTACATCGAGGCAGCGACGGGCGTCTTCCACTTGGGCGGGCGTTGCATTCTGGCCGATGGCGATCTTGGCGCAGGCCGTATCCAGCACGCTCACCGCCTTGTCTGGCAACTGCCGGCCCGGGATAAAGCGCGAGCTGAGTTTGACCGCCTCGGTGATCGCTTCATCAAGGATGCGCACTTTGTGATGGCTGGCCATCGCCTTGCCGACACCGCGCAGCATCGATACGGCTTTGGGGTCATCGGGCTCATCCACCTTGACCACTTGGAAGCGGCGGGTGAGGGCAGGATCCTTCTCGAAATACTTTTTGTATTCCGACCACGTGGTGGCGGCGACGGTGCGCATTTCGCCACGGGCCAGTGCCGGCTTCAACAAGTTGGCGGCATCGTTTTGCCCGGCTGCACCACCGGCCCCGATCAGGGTGTGTGCTTCATCGATGAACATGATGATCGGCACCGGGCTGGATTTGACTTCCTCGATCACGCCCTTTAGCCGGTTTTCAAATTCGCCCTTGACGCTGGCCCCGGCCTGCAACAAGCCAAGATCGAGTGAGAGTAGTTCTACGTTGTGCAGATGCGGTGGCACATCGCTTTGGGCGATACGCAATGCCAAGCCCTCGACCACGGCGGTCTTGCCAACGCCGGCCTCGCCGGTGAGGATCGGGTTGTTTTGCCGGCGTCGGCTCAATACGTCGATCATCAGGCGGATTTCGCTATCGCGTCCCAGCACTGGGTCGAGTTGGCCTTCGCGGGCGCGCTTGGTCAGGTTGACGCAGTATTGATCCAGGTTGGGCGTCTTGCTGGGCTTGCCACCGGCGGCTTGGCTACCGGGTGTTTCACCGGCGCCGGTTGCCGCATCGCCCAGGCTGCGTGCTTCGCGTGATTCGCAGGAGGCCTCGACCAGTGCGTGGAAGTTTTGTGTCAGCGCCTCCAGGTTGATTTTATCCAGCGAGCGCGCACTCACCGCTACTTGCCGCCGCAGCTCGGTTTCTGCCAGCAAGGCGACCAGTAAATGGCCGCTGCGAATTTTTGCCTCGCCAAACTCGATCGATGCCCAACCCCAGGCATGCTCAAACAATCGCGGGATTTGCGGCGAGAGTGCAGGGGTGCGCTGGTTGCCGGTTTTGAATGCGCCGAGCGTGGTTTCAAGCTCGCGCTGCAATGATTCCGGCGTAATCTCGAACTGGCGCAGGATGCGATGCAGGTCGTTGTTTTCGCCTTCCAGCAGCTTCAGTAACAGGTGTTCGATTTCCACTTCGTAGTGCCCGCGCGACATGCATACACCGGCGGCGCCTTCCATCGCGCCACGGCTGGTGCTGTTGAGGCGGGCGATCAATGCCCTCAGATTCAGTGCCATGATTGATCTCCCAATGCTGAAAAATGAAATTCGCAATCTTCGGCGGGGGCCGGTTTGCGACGCCCGGCCAGCCATGTGTTCCAGCCCAGTTGCGCCGGGTTTGCATCGCGCAGCCCCAGCTGCAGGGCCGGTATTTGATCGCCACGCAGGGACAGGCGGATGCGTAGATCCACACCCAGCCCGGTCAGGAAGCGGGTCAGCTCGACGATGTCGTGCAAGCGTTCGCCGCGCGGCAGTAATGCGTGGTATCTGGCTTGATCCAATGGCCCGACCGTCAGCCGCAAGGTGGTCTGGCGATCCCAATAGCGTGGGCCCAACAGGCAGCCTTGGCCAAGTCGATGGCCCGAGTGCGCCAGCCGGGTTTGCTCACCGGCCGGGGCCTGCTGCCACGTGCCGAGGCAGCCTTGTGAACGGACGGGCGCATCGACCAATGCCGACACCACCTGGGCGATGGCGCGCTCACCGTGCGGGCGCTGCGAAACCAGGCCGGAAAAATAAATCATCGCGGCACCGGGCAGCTGATGGTTGGCCTTGGCCCCGGTCGCGCGCGGGTGCAATCGTGCGGTCAGCGCCGGCGTGCCCATGCCGATGACCGGCTCGAGATAGCGCAATACGGAATTGTTGTAGCCGAACTGCTGGCCGATTTCAGGCCGGTACTTGGCCCACGCCTGCCAGAACAGAGACAGCAGGCGATGGTTGAATATATCGAAGAAATCCGCCGCACCTCGGTCACGGCCACGGCTGGTCAACCACTCGCTGTAGCTGTGTGGCAGCACGCCGGAGGGGCCGGTCAGGCCCATGAAGTTCACCTGCATCTTCAGCGTGGTATCGGCCTGCGAAATCGCGCTGACTTCCGAACAGGGGAACCCAAGTGTGCTTGGCGCGGTAAAGCGCAACGGCCCGGGACGCGAGCCGCTGCCCCGGCCATCGAAGCCGTGGGCGGAATAGATCAGCTTGACGGCTTGGAAGAAGCCGAAATTCCAAGGCTCCTGATGCAGGCGTTGGATCGCCGGTGCCATCGGGTCAAGTGGTGTGCGGGTTGTGGGTGCTGGGCTGTTCATGTCAGCGGCAAACTCCCGCTGCGGGGTGAAAAACGCACCATTGCGCCTTCACGTTGGCGTGTGTAGGCACTCAGCCTGGTCCATGAATTTGCCGTGCAATACAGGCCGAAGAATCGATCCAAAACGCAGGCAATCAAGTAAACCCCCGAGCCGACGTATTGGCTTTCGTCGAAGGTCAGATCAACCTCGGTGCCGCGTACAAACGCCTGTCTTGGCGCTTGGCCGATACGGGTCACGCCGGCACGGCCGGTGACATCGATGATGCCGGCGATTTGTTTGCGCAGCGATGCCGAATCGGTGAAGTTGTACAGGCTTAAAATTTCCAGCAATGCTTCACGGCCGCCCTCGACGATCGACAAGTGATTGAGGGAAAGATGCGATATCAGCCGCCATTGGTTGGCCAGACGCATCGGTGCGCGTGATGTGACGCTGGGTTTCTTCAGCAAGGTGGCAGTGCTCAGCACGCCGCCTTGTTCCACCTGCAATACGCTGTCTTCGCCGCCCCACGGCAATGCGCTAGGCAAATCGCGATTGGTGCAGGTGAGTGATAGCGAAAGTGATTCGACCATCGGTGTGGCCGGGTTCATGTCGCGATCAATCAAGCTGATATGCACATCAGAGCCGGCATCGCCCGGCAGTGCCGAAGGGTGCCGCTGCAGATACCAGTAATGGCCGCGATCATCATCATGCAGGCCGTGGCGAACCGAGTAGGCCGGGTGAAACTCGGTGACTTCGCTGGATTCTTGCGTGCGGGTGAATTTCCTCACCCAATCCACGGAGTACACCTCAAGCCCCTGTGGGCGGCGCACGTCGGGCACGATGCGGTATTCGTGCAGCTCTTGCGAGAGCCGGATCGGCTCGGCCTGCTGTTTGAACAGGTTGATGACCGGGCTGCAGAACAGGCGAAACGTCTCGGCATTCACCGCTTGCTCAAGGCGCGCCAGGCGTTCGGGCAGGCCAAATGGCGCAAGCTCGATCACGATTTCCAGCGCCTTGCCGAAGCGCGTCAGGTTAAGCCCGGTGATGTCGAGAAATAAGAACTTTTCCGGCAGCGCGAAGTATTCCTGCAGCAGGCGGTAGCCCGAAAATGAGCGGGCGTCGTACTCAAGCACGGCCTCGTCATCGGCAAAGCCAACGGGTTTGATTGCGTCGGCGGGCAGGGTGAGTGGCTCGACTGCCGGCTCGCCCTCGGCCGCGCGCACACGGATCGCCGCCACCGAATTGAGCAGCAGCTCGTGCAAGGCATGCACCAGCGGGTTCTCGCCATGCAGGTACACACGCAGTTGTTCGATCGGTAGCTCGGCGAAGCTGGCACTGCCGGTGGTTTCCAGGCGCAGCCTCAAGCTGGCGACGCTTTGCTGGCTGACCAGCGAAAACGCCGAGTGCTCGGCACCTTCAAGGCTGGCGGCCGCCACCCGGATCGGCCAGACATCCACCGGGTAGGCGGTGCGATAGCGTACCGGCATGCCTTGCACGGGACGAGTCAGCAACTGGCTATGGGCGGGCAGCGATTGCACGCGGGTGATCTCCGCGCCGGGTGCCAGCTGCACCTCGGCGATGGACATCGACGGCACCGGGCGCAGGAAATGCGGATACAACACCGACAACATGGCTTCGGTGACTTGCGGGATTTCGTCATCAAGCTTGCGATGGATGCGTGCGGTGAGAAATGCAAATGACTCGATCAACCGCTCGACATGCGGGTCTTCGCAGATTTCGCCTTCCATCTGCAAGCGCCCGGCAATCTTCGGGTAGCGCGAAGCGAACTCTTTCGACAAGCGTCGCAGATAGCTGAGTTCGTTTTCGTAATAGGGCAAGAGATCGTCGAGCATGGCGGTCCGGCATCGGGCTGGCCGCGACCCTGTGCGCGACCTGTACGATCAGGCTAGGCAGCCAGCCGGCAAGAGGCCATCCACCTGATGGCCTATGCCGGTGAGCCGATACGGGGAATCGGTGTGGGGCGGGTTGCGCTGCGCAAGGTTTTGACGCGAGCCGTACAGGATGCGGGTGGCGCACGTGGCAGGGTGCGATTCGCTGCCGATAGCGCGCTTGGCAAGGATTGCAATGCCACCCAAGGCCCAAGGCCGCACCTGTGTAGCTTGGACAGGCGCTTAGTCTTCGACGCAAAAATCCTCGTCGGCGATTACGCAATCAGGCAACTTTGCGGCACTGCTGCGGGTGCGGATACCGGCTTGCGCCGCGTTGCCGGCGACTTGCTTGGGCAGCAGCAACCACATTTGGACCGGTTGATTGGTTGCCAAGGCCATGCGCCCGGCACGGTCGCCAAAGCCCCAGAAGAAATCGCCGCGCACACTGCCACGGATGGCACCGCCGGTATCCTGGGCAAACATCAATCGGCGCATCGGCGCTTTGCTGGTGCCCGGCTCGGTGCCTTCGATGAAGACCGGCGCACCAAGCGGGATCGAACGCGGATCAACCGCCATCGAACGCCCTGCCGTGAGTGGCACGCCCAGCGCGCCGATCGGGCCTTCTGGCCCATCGCCGATGCGCCGGAAAAACACGAAGCTGGGGTCGTGGATGCCGGTCGCCGGCACGGGCTGTCCCTGTCCCACCGCCTGCCCGGCTGGGCGGTGCCCCGCCGCACTTGAAAGCACGCTCATATCGACCCCGGCAATCGTGTCGCCACCGCTACTTTGGGCCGGCCGTGGTGTGCTTGGGCGGCCAGGACGTGGGCGGTTTGATGCGGCAGGGACAGTTGTCACTGGCGCGGTGTCGGCAACCGGTGCGCTCAGCAACAAGGCGATCATCGCCTCCACTTCGTTTGATTGCACCGGGGCGGGTGTATCCATTGCCTGCGGGCGGGGCGCGGTAGCCGGGCGTTGACTGCTACCCGTGCTGTTGGTTGGCTTGGCCGCCGGGCGCGTAGCCGCTGCCGGGCGGGCACTGGTATCGCCCTTCAAGGCAGCGATCAGGCTGGCGACATCGGCATCGACCCCGCTGTTGCTGCGTGGTTTATTGATGCTGCGGGTGCCGCCGGGGATGCTGGGGATATCGGGCTCGACGGGTTCTGCAAGGCCGCGCGCCTTGACCGCAAGCAACATGGTGTCGGCATCGCCGCGTGTTGCATTCGGCATGAATGGGTGACCGTTTTGGCCTGCAAATGCAAGACGCACCAAGCCGCCATCCTTGAGCTGAATCTTGCCGGAGCCTTGAATCTGCATCGAGTAGAGCTTGAATGGGTCGGCAATCCACGCCAGTACCGGTGCGTCGATGCCATTGGCATCGATCTCTTTGCGATTGAAATAGGGCAGTACGCGGTCGCCGACGATACGCACCCGGTAGCGTTTGTCACGCGGATTGGCCGAGTAGCCTGCCAGCTCGATGCGGTAATTGCGTGCGCCGGCACTGTTCGGTTCGGCAGCCAGCAAGCGCCCTTTGTCGATCTTCAGCCAACGGCTGGTTTGGCCAGCCAGTGTGGCGGCGGGCACTTCATACAGATCGCGCGGCATGCCATACACCGGATAACGGTACGGCCCCTCGTGACGCAACGAGCCAGCGATCAACGGCTCGAAATAGCCGGTGAGTTTACCGGTGGGGTTTTGCGCGGTGCTCTGTACCTGATAGGCGAAGAAGTTGTCATGCAGGAACTGCCGCAGCGCGCCATCGTTGCCCTTGGGCAGTGCGGCGATTTGGCGACATATTTCCCCCCAATTGGGGCGCCGTCGAATACCGCTGCAGTTGGTGGCAAAGTTGCGGGCCAGCTCGCCATGACTGTCGTCATCCCATCCCGGGATGTCTTGGTAGGCAACGGGCACATAGCTTGCGTTGCGGGTGGAAAAGGCGGGGCCAAGCTCGGACTGCGCGCAAGCGGGCTGGGCGATTGCAAGCCCGATGGCGATGCAGATCGCACTTTGGCCCAAGCTGCGCGGGGAAACCCATGAGGTGGCCATCAACTGTCTCCGGCAAAAAAACACTGCCATGAGCCTACTTGGGCGGCAGCCTGCGGCCCATATCGCAGAGGCACTAGGCCGGCCAGCCAGCGCGTATCAAAGCCCTTGCAGTTTGCGTGAGGCGACGACTGCTTCCACGCGATTG
>JAUNTK010000013.1 GCA_030538735.1 Pseudomonadota bacterium | reverse complement strand
CGCAGACGGCCTAAACGCCCCTTGAGAGTGTCCAGAAAAGGTTGACCACCACAGGATATTGGCGGCAATAGGTTAAGCCCATCGCATTGAATAAATTAGCGCAGCCTGTGTTGACCACATTCTGCGCATTGATACCTGTTGTTTAAATTCACGCGCCCGCGTGGGGCGCGACGAGCTTGAACGCCTATGCCGCACAAGGTGGTGGGTTTCAATTCACGCGCCCGCGTGGGGCGCGACCAAACCCGCCTTTGTTTTGCGGGGTGTGGCGTGTTTCAATTCACGCGCCCGCGTGGGGCGCGACGTCACGATGGAGTGGCTTAACGCTCGCATGGACGTTTCAATTCACGCGCCCGCGTGGGGCGCGACAGCCCGCTGCCGCGCCCTGCTGGCGGAAGGCATCGTTTCAATTCACGCGCCCGCGTGGGGCGCGACTTCAGGCCGAAGTCCTTTTCCACCACTTCCGAGCAGTTTCAATTCACGCGCCCGCGTGGGGCGCGACTTGGCCAATACGATTCCCGCGTGACCTACGGCCAGTTTCAATTCACGCGCCCGCGTGGGGCGCGACAGGTCATACAGCACCACCCGGCGATTGCCATCCAGTTTCAATTCACGCGCCCGCGTGGGGCGCGACCCCGCAAAGCGGCTGAGCCGGGCGCGCCCAGCTTTGTTTCAATTCACGCGCCCGCGTGGGGCGCGACCCGCTTTCCGCAGCATGTGCCGCGAGGCCATGCCGGTTTCAATTCACGCGCCCGCGTGGGGCGCGACGACATCATGCTTGGCCTGCAGCTTAGCCCGGGTGGTTTCAATTCACGCGCCCGCGTGGGGCGCGACGCATAGAGGCCGTCGGGCCGGTCTTGCAGGGCCTTGTTTCAATTCACGCGCCCGCGTGGGGCGCGACCTCCACCGGCTGCGTGGCCTTCTGCACCACCGAGTTTCAATTCACGCGCCCGCGTGGGGCGCGACCCTGGTGAAGCAGCCGCGTTCGCTGGCGTTTGACGGTTTCAATTCACGCGCCCGCGTGGGGCGCGACCGCGGCGGCAGGGAGGGACGAATGAGCACGATCACCGTTTCAATTCACGCGCCCGCGTGGGGCGCGACGCAGCCGGTTGACATGGTGACGGTGGGCGAGTGGTTGTTTCAATTCACGCGCCCGCGTGGGGCGCGACCCGCCGCCGATGGCTGTGCCGACCACCACCAGCGAGGTTTCAATTCACGCGCCCGCGTGGGGCGCGACTGTGCATCGTGCGTGAGGTGCTCGCATCCATCACAGTTTCAATTCACGCGCCCGCGTGGGGCGCGACCGAGGCAAGGCAATTGCATCTTGCAAGCGACTTGTTTCAATTCACGCGCCCGCGTGGGGCGCGACATGGCCCGATAGCCCGGCGAACGCCTCCACGTTGTGGTTTCAATTCACGCGCCCGCGTGGGGCGCGACAGCGATGACAAGCGCCGCCTGTTCCGCCTCAATGGTTTCAATTCACGCGCCCGCGTGGGGCGCGACCTGCGCCGTGGCTGGCGGACTCGATCGCTATGACGTTTCAATTCACGCGCCCGCGTGGGGCGCGACCCGGCTGGTATTCATGCGCGGCACGGGCGACAGCATGTTTCAATTCACGCGCCCGCGTGGGGCGCGACGCCGGTCTTTGCCCTTGATGATTCGACGCTGGAGGCATGTTTCAATTCACGCGCCCGCGTGGGGCGCGACCCGGCGGGCCCTTGCTGCTGGTGGACGTGAAGCTGTTTCAATTCACGCGCCCGCGTGGGGCGCGACGCTGCATCCCGGTGCCTACGTGTCTGCCGTGGTCGAGTTTCAATTCACGCGCCCGCGTGGGGCGCGACCAGCGGATATCTCGCAATGGTGCGCGCTGGCGAGGTTTCAATTCACGCGCCCGCGTGGGGCGCGACATGAGGATTTGAGGATGTGCCGAGCCAAAACCCCGTTTCAATTCACGCGCCCGCGTGGGGCGCGACGCATTCCCGTGGGGTGTAGCCGGTACTGAGCTGGTTTCAATTCACGCGCCCGCGTGGGGCGCGACCGAGCGCGAGCGGCAGCGTGCAGCCTTCGGGCGCGTTTCAATTCACGCGCCCGCGTGGGGCGCGACCTGCTGTATCCGCGAGGGTCGCAAGCTGGGCTGTTTCAATTCACGCGCCCGCGTGGGGCGCGACCGCGCCGAGATGTGGCGCGATATGCGCGACTGGCTGTTTCAATTCACGCGCCCGCGTGGGGCGCGACCCTACCGGCGCGCCCCATTCCAGCGTGTCGGCCAAGTTTCAATTCACGCGCCCGCGTGGGGCGCGACGATGATTTCCGTGCTGCTCCGCCCATCAGGCTTGTTTCAATTCACGCGCCCGCGTGGGGCGCGACCCGGTCCAACCGTCCAAGGCAAGACCTTGCTGGGTTTCAATTCACGCGCCCGCGTGGGGCGCGACCCTCGCCAAGCTGGACGCACAGGCGGATGCGCTGGTTTCAATTCACGCGCCCGCGTGGGGCGCGACGGCCCCATCATAACCCCTTGCTGCAGTTGCCTTAGCGACCTGAAACCCGCGATCCTGTAATCAAAAACCGTACCGAGCGGGAGCCAAAGCTCGCCGCACCGTACATGCTTTTTAAAACAATGATTTACCAGCTCGCGAACCTGACAGGAATCAACAAGACGCTTCAGGTTCGCATCAGAACACCAGCGGGCCTTTGAGGTCGATTGTCGGCTTTGCTCCAACATGCTCGACCTTGGCCTCCCACTTCGCCCCAAGCTGGTAGAAGCGTAGACTGTCGACGTCCTGATTGATGATTTCGCACAGGCGCTGGCGCAGTGCTACCCACTGCGCCGGATCGACTTCGATTTCGAATACAGAGTATTGAACGCGTTGTCCGTAGTCGCGGCAGGCCTTGGCGATTTGTCGCAGGCGCTTGGGGCCGCCGGGGGCGGTTGTGCTGACATCGTAGCTGACAAGCACCATCATGGCTGCGCTTCCTGCCTATTTCCAAAGAAACGGCGGATAGCCGTCCAAATCGCCGCGCAAGTGTCGGGCCAAGAGTTGGGCTTGCAGATATGGCAGCAGGCCGATATCGACCTTTTCGTTGATGAACACGTGACGAAGCTGCTCACGCTTGCGCTCCTGATAAGTCACCAGAACTGTTTTTCGTGCGTCTGGCTGGAGCAGAACAACGCCGTTGTCAAACACCTGAAAATCTCGCGAGTTCAATTGGCGGCGATTGATCAGCGATAGTGCCAACCGCTCGCCAAGCAACGGTCGGAACTCCTCTGCCATGTCCAATGCCAGACTGGGCCGCCCCGGGCGATCTCGATGCAAGAAGCCCACTGCCGGATCCAGACCAACGGTTTCCAAGGCGGAGCGGCAGTCGTGGGTCAGCAAGGTATAAAGAAATGACAGCAGTGCGTTGAACGCATCGCGTGGTGGCCTGCGGTTGCGTCCGGAAAAGCGCAGTTCGGACGCGTCCACACGGATCAATTGGTCGAAGACGCCGAAGTACGATTGCGCGGCTTCGCCCTCCAGGCCACGCAAGACGTTGACATCGTTTTCCAGCAGCAGCCGATGCGGAATGCGCTTGAGGCGCTTCAGTGCATGCTGGAATTTGGGAACATCCGTCAGATCGCTGCCATGGTCGCGCCAGCCACGTGCAAGCACGGCGCGCTGGTTGTGGATCTTGCCTGCCAGCAGGTTGCGGACGATGGCGGGGCAACGCTCGGGGTCATCGCTGGCACGGTACTGGGCGCGGCGCAGCAGCACATTGCCGGACACCGGGCCTTCAACGCGGGCGAGGAATTTACCTTGCGGAGTCAGGTAGCAAATGGTGATCCCCTGCTCGGCGCAGTAGCCGAGCAGGGGCGATGACACCGATACCCGGCCGATGCACACCACGCTTTCCAGCATGTGCACCGGGATACGGGCCTTTTCCTCGCGCTCGACGGTCATGACGATGTTGGCACCGTCTTTTCGCAGGCGGGCACCTTCGGTGGTGACGTAAAGGGTGTTGAGCTGTCGGCGCATGCTCAGTCCTCCAACTCGCGATCCAGCCACGCGGCCACCGCGTGCCCGCCGAGTAGTCTGGGTTGGCAAAGATCAATCAACGAGCATGCATCGCATCGTTTGGCGTCATACCGCGCGGACGGGGTGATGCCGGATTCGACCATCTGACGGGTGTTGTCGATGGTCTGGCGTGTGAGTGTTCTCAATGCGTCATCGAAGGCGACATCCTTGCGCCTGCGGGTTTGTCCGTAGAACAGTGCGCCTGCATCAATCGTCTGCTCCAGCATGGATTCCAGGCACAGGGCTTGGGCGCACAGTTGCACCTCATCCGCGCGGTGCGGCTTTGGTCGGCCGCGTTTGTATTCCACCGGGAATGCGCGCGATTGGCCCTCTTCAACGCGGAACTCCACCACGTCCGCCTTGCCGGCGATGCCCAGCGCATGATCGACCAGCTGCATGGCCGTGACCGTGCGTACGCCGCGCCGACGCTCGGCCTGCGGGGTATCGCTGCGCTGGTGCAGCACTCTGCCCTCGGCAGTGAGCCGGTTTTCTGCCCACTGTTGCTCCAGGTGGATCAGGCCGCATTGCCTTGGGCAGTACAGGTAGTGCTGCAGCGCGGAGATGGGGATGAGGCGTTCATCGTCCATGGCCGCGCGCCTGCCTTCAGATCAGTTCCGAGACGCTGACGCCATCGGGCAGTGCCGTGTCGATATCAACGCGGTAGTCCGAGAAGTTTCGGGCAGGGCCTTCACTGGCATCGCCCACGCGCGTGACCGTGACCTTGTCGAACAGCACATGCGCCGGGGCATTGCCCATGGCGTTGTCGTGTTTGAAGACGATCAGCTTGCGGGCCGACATTTCGCCGCGTGCCGCCGAGCGGTCGTGTTCGAACATGTTGATGAGTGCACGCCAGAACAGCGCAAGGTCATCCTCACCAAAACCCGTGCGTTCGGCCAACTTGGCGGAGATGAAGCCATGCGCGCGGTACAGGCCATAGGGAAGGATGTGCTTGCGCCCCATGGTGCGCTCCTTCTCCAAGTCCTTCTCGTTGGTGACGGCCACGCGGGTGATGGAGACTTCCAGCGGCAGTACCGGCTCAACGGAGGTGGCGAAGGCCATCTGGATGGGGCCGCGCACCTGGCCGGTGTTGACCTCGGTGGTCATCACCGCGCCGAAGCTGCGTACGTCGAAGAAGTTCTGGCACATCCATTCGGTCAGTTGACGTGCCTTGTCGGCATCCTTGGGCAGCTTCTTGGCTTCGTGCTTCAGGCCAATCGCCTCGTACGCCTGCTTGTGCTGGTTGTTCAGCACCGACTTTTCCTGCATGTAGATGGCAAAGCCCGGTGCGCCTTCTTTTTCCAGCGCCACGTAGTTGCGTACCTTGCGCTTCAGGGCCACGTCGGTCATCAGGCCGCAGTTGGTTTCCGGGTCAAGACGCGGCAGGTTGCCGGCATCCGGATCGCCATTGGGATTGCCATTGGTGACATCGAACAGGAAGACAAATTCATAGCGGTTGCTGATGGCGGTCATGCGAGTTCTCCTTCGGATTCGGTCTCGGTGATTTCAGCAGCCTCAGCAAGACCGGCAAAACGGGACTGCTCTTGGTGGTAGTAGCCAATGGCGAAGCGGCCTTGTTCCTCGATGGGCAGGCTGCGCGGGAAGCTGGTGGGCAGGGCATCCATGACCTTGCCGATCTCTTTTTGCAAGGTCACGGCCAGGCCGGGCTTTTGCTTGCGCAGCTTGGAAAAATGGTTCTGTGCGTTACGCAGCAGCACCGGGAAGATGCTGGCCGGTGTGGCCGAAGCCCCGCCGTAGTAACGGTCGCGAATGGTGGCGTTGACCTGCCCACCCAAGGCGGCACGCTGGATGTTTTCCAGCGTCGAGAACAGGCGGCCCAGCAGGTAGCCGATGTCGGTGCAATCTTGGTCAAGACTCACGAGGAACTCCTTGAAAGTGGTGTGTGGATGATCCAATCGCGCATTGCGTACGAGTACGGCCTTGCACAGGGCGACACGCAAGGCGGTGATGTTGCCGTCGGCACGGAAGCGCATGACCAATGCGCCCAGCAGGCTCCGGGGATAGCGTGTGCCGGTAAGGATGGCGCGGGTCAGTTCACCGGCCAGCAGCGGGGAGATGTCATCGCTACTGGGCTTTTTTCCGGGATAGATCGGTGCAGTAGCCAACGCCAATGCGTAGGGTGTTGGAGGGCGACGCCAAGCAGGAGGTTGCAGCGCCATGTCGTCGAAGTGTTGCGCCAGACGCGAGGCGAATTGCCCAAGACTCACGGTTTCCCAAAAGCGGATCGACAACCGCGAGGCATTGGGTGCAAGGCCCAACACATGGATGCGGGTGCCATCGTCCAAGTGGCATCCAAGCTCGCGCAGCGGGCGGGCATTGCGCACTTGCTCCAGTGCTTCGCGCAGGCGTGTGGTGGCTTGTGCATCCTCATCACCCGGGCTGAAGAAGCCTGCCAGCAAGTCTTCGGCCTCGTCCGCCGCCTCGGATTGCGCGGCTTGCGCCCAGAACACCACGGTGGCGTCACCGATCTGCACTCGCTGACGGTTGGAGGCATCACGTCGCAACAGGTGATTGAGCGCGGTGGTGTAGGCGAAGGCGGCGGATTCGGATACCGGTGCGTTCTCGCCCTGTTGCTTGCCGTAAGAGCTGAAGGCGTCCAGATTGAACGAGACAATGGACGCACCCGAGGATTGCGCGCCAGCGACACCCTTGATGGCCGGGTGCAGGCGGGCGATTGGGGCGGCTTCGCCTGTGACCAGACATGACGACAGTGCCGCTGCATCTGCACCGCCTTGTTGCTTTTCCCATAGTCGCTTGGCCGCTGCCCGCTGGTGCAGCCATGTCAGCTCTGCACTGCTCTTGTCATCACCCTGCAAGCGGAATACGACATTGCTGTCGATGAAGTCGTCACCGAAGGGAGCGAACTTCGAGTGGCCTTGAAAGTGCTCAGGTTGCCAGCGTTCCAGAAAGCTCCGCAATGCGCTCAAGCCTGCGTCATCACAGTCGGCCAATGCGTCAACGTGTCGCGCCTTGAACGCGGCATGCTCCTGCTCGCTGCGCTTGCTGCTGGCACTGATGCCCAGCACGTAGCTGGTCTTGTCCCAGAGGAAGTTGGATCTGACGCCTGCGGTGCGCTTTTCCGGCTGCGGCACACTCAACAACGCCGGAAACTTTTTCTTGCCACCGTCCTCGCGCAAGTCGATGACTTCGACCACTTCGCCTTGTGCCGACAGTACGATGCCGAAGCTGACCTTCTCTTGGCTGTAGCCCGGCAAGGCAATGCCCGACTTGGCGTCTTCCAGCAGGCGTTGGTAATAGTCGTTGAGTGCGCCGAGAATCATGTACGCACCTCATCGCCATGGAACGGCGGCACTTCGATCAGACCATCCACCATGCGTGCGCGGAAAAAGCGCGGGGTCATGCCGTTGGCAAAGTCGATGTCGTGCAGCATCCAACCCAAATCGCGCTCGCCTTGCAGGCTGGCATCGGGCAGCGGCATATCGGAAGCCTCTTCAATCAGGGCGAAGTTGGCCGGGAATTCCCGCGTCCCCATGCAGGGCATCTGGAAGCACTGCCCACGCCGGGCACGGCGATTGAAGATATCCAAATGCTTGCCTTCGTTGTCATCCGGCCCGGCCTTGTCCGTCAGGTCGAAGTGCGCACCAATCACGTAACCCACATCGCGCAGCACCGTGGCGGCACGTTGCTGGCGGTCGTCCTCGACCAGCGTCACCACGCCATCGGTACGCCCGGCCCGCATCGCCTTGCCGACATTGGCCGCCGACAGCTTGCCGCCGACCTCGTTGCGGCGGATGGACTCGAAACGGATGGGCTTGAGCACCTGGATGCTGTCCACCACCCATTCGATGGCCGGCTTCCAGTGAATCGCCTGCAAGATGCCCCGTGCCGCGGAGGGCGTGATGACGTCATACGACACGCGCTCTACTTTCATCTCCGGACGAGTAAAAAGCGCCCGTTCGCCCCAGATGTGGAGCTTGATTCCGTATGCCATGCGTCAGCCTCCTTTCCATGAATCATCGCAGCTTCCTGTCTCACAGGATGAGACAGGCGATCAATTGACCAAACTTTCCGCACTGAGGAACTGCGGATCCTCCCAGTGCAACCCGAACCTGCCGTCGTACAGACGCGGGTTGTTCAGGACAACGAACTGATCGGCGTATCGCTCCGGTGCCACCGGCTCGATGGCATGCGCCTGCCACAGTGCGTCGTAGGCTTGCTGGGGCACTTGCACCAGATACGGCTGCAGCACGCGCGCGGCACCCGGGGCGTATTCCAAATCGCGCAGCGCCTTGTCCACTTCCGGAATGCGCTGATTGGTGGCGTGATCGAAGGGAATGATGATCGGGCGCATGCGGGTCTGGATGATGCGGAACTTGGCCGCTAGTGTTTCCAGCGGGAGGCTGTTTGGCCCCGCCCCCTTGAGCAGCCCGAGCAAGTCATCACGATCCAGTTTGGCGTCGCCCAGCCGGGCGTAAAGTTCGCGGAAATAGGCCTCTACCGCAGCCAGCGACAACAAATCCTCGCGATGCGCCGGTTCGATGGCCCGGAATACGGACGCTTGCTGCTCCAGCTCACGAGGCGGCGTCCAGTCCGGCGCTGAAAACACCAGCACCTCGCTAGCCTGCATATCGCGCTTGCCTTCACGGTTGCACCGCCCCGCCGCCTGGGCGATGGAGTCCAGCCCGGCTTCCGCACGCAGCACGGCGGGGAAATCCACATCGACGCCAGCCTCAATCAGGCTCGTCGAAATGACTCGGCACGGTTTGCCCGCCTTCAACTGCTCGCGAACATCCGCAAGCACTGCGCTGCGGTGCCGTGCATACATCAAGGTGGTGAGGTGTCGGGCACCGGGCGCATCGTCAATGGCATCGAACAGCACCCTGGCATGACGACGGTTGTTGACGATGCACAAAGCCTGATCACGCGCCTTCATTTCGGCGGCCAGTGCGTCGTCACCCAGAACACCGACATGGCGCGCCCGCACACGGCGCAGCCGCTCGTAGAGACGGGGCGGCTCCGGTGCGAGCTCATGCACGCCCTCCAAGCCGTCAGTAAAGCCCTGGTCGCAGCGCAGCGCCGGCTGGGTGGCCGTGCACAGGACGATACTGCTGCGGTAGTTGTGCGCAAGTTCGTCCAGCAGCGTTACGCAAGGACGCAGCAGGTTCAGCGGTAGGGTCTGCGCTTCGTCCAGAATCACCACGCTGGAGGCGATGTTGTGCAGCTTGCGGCAGCGCGAGGGGCGGTCGGCGTACAAGCTTTCAAAGAACTGCACGGCGGTGGTGACCACGATCGGCGCATCCCAGTTTTCCATGGCCAGGCGGCGCTTTTCGATGGATTGCACTTCGCTTTTGCCATCGTCCTGAAAGGCGCTGTGATGCTCCAGTACGGCGGCCTCACCAAGTTCGCCGAATGCCTCGCGGAATACCGCTGCGGTCTGCTCGACAATGCTGGTGAACGGGATGACATAGATGATGCGGCGCAAGCCGCGAGCGATGGCGTGATCCAGCGCGAACGCCAGCGAGGCCAGTGTCTTGCCGCCGCCAGTGGGGACCGTCAACGAGAACAGTCCAGGCGCATGAGCCGCCTGCCCGCGTACGTGGGACAGCACGTCAGCGCGAATGCGGTTGACGTCAGAATCCGCGCGGAAGCCGGCCAGCTTCGCATCCAGCCGTTCGCGCAGCGCTTCAAGCGATGGCCCGCTGCTTTCGGCGCGCAATGGCTTGCGTTCCAGTTGCCGATAATAGTTGTCTGTATCGACGAAATCCGCATCGACCAAGCAAGAGAACACCATCCTTGCCAACAGCGACAACTGGAACGCGCCCCGGTTCCTGTCGGGAGTGAAGCCCGTGGGCAGGCACAACTGCTGTGGCAAGGTGATATCGCTTTCCCAGTGCTCCAGCAAGGGCGGCAAGGTGGCCCGGTAGTCATCACTCAACCTGTCACCCAGCGAAGAGCGTGTCACGCCGCCAAGCCCGTTCGCCAGCCCAGCATGATGGCCTGCAATACCGTAGGCAATCAGGTGCGCCAAGCCCTGGTCACGCCCCGTGTAGCGCTGCAGGGCTGTCCACGCGCCCCAAGTGGCGTGATCGACCTTGGGCACTTCACCGGACAGCCGCCCTTGAAATTTTTCGGTGTATTTGCCCAGGTCGTGCAATTGACCGGCGGCTTGTGCAAGCACCTGTGCACCGAAGGGTGCTGCCTTCAGGGCCGCGGCTTGGCCGACGCCATTCAAGTGTGCGGGCAGTGTCTGCCAATCGGATTTGTCGGCTTTGTTGCCGGAGTGTGCGTAGAAGTCCATTACTGCCCCCTGATTGTTTGACTGCCCGATCCCGGATCCGATGTGACCGTCTCCTCCGGGCCTGCCCAGACAGCCCCATCCCCTCGATAATCCGCACGATATTGATTCAAGCCGTCATCACGCGCTATCGTAGCAGCCAAATCAACCGGCACACGGCAAGGGTCGCAGGTTCGATCCCTGCACTGCCCACCAAGGACACGGAACCCGGCGCAAGCTGGGTTTTTCGTTTCGCCCACAGGAGATTCGCATGATGCGCTACTACCACAATCCGCGTTGTTCGAAATCACGCCAAGGCTTGAGCATGCTGCATGAGCGCGGCATCGAGCCGGATGTCGTCGCCTATCTGGATCATCCGCCGAGTGTGGATGAATTGCGCGTGCTGATCGGCAAACTCGGCATCCCGGCGCGTGCGCTGCTGCGTACTGGCGAGGATGCCTATGTCGAGCTGGGTTTGGCCGATAACGGTTTGGATGATGCGGCGTTGATCGCGGCGATGGTCAGCCATCCGAAACTGATCGAACGGCCGATTTTCGAGCATGGCAAGCGTGCGGTGATCGGTCGGCCGCCGGAGCGGGTTCTGGAGATTCTTTGATCGGGCCGTTGTGCTCGGCGCGTGCCGCCAGCCCGATCACACCATCTTGCTGCGCCGCAGATCTGCCATATTGGCCGGTGCGGCAAAACTGTCAGGGCGCGCATCGGCCCAGAATTGCTGGAACACGGCGTGCTCCGGCAAGCCACCATCAAGCAATTCGCCCGGTGCCAGGCTCAGGAACAGGTTGGAATAGGCGCGGATTTCGGTAGGCGATACCCGGCGCAGGATATGTTCCGGGCCAAGCTGTTGCGGATGCTCAAGCCCGGCCGCGCACAGCAGATCGCGCAGTGCCTTCAGCGTGTTGTCGTGGAAGGCATGCACGCGCGCCGCCTTGTCCGCGACATCCAATCGCCGCCAACGGCGCGGGTCCTGCGTGGCGATGCCGGTCGGGCAATGGCCGTTGTGGCAGCTCTGCGATTGGATGCAGCCCAGCGAGAACATGAAACCGCGCGCAGCATTGCACCAATCGGCACCAAGCGCCATCGTGCACGCCATGTCGAAAGCGCTGACCACCTTGCCAGCCGCACCGAGGCGAATTTTCTCGCGCAAGCCCAAGCCGATCAGCGTGTTGTGCACCAATTGCAGGCCTTCGTGCATCGGCACGCCGACATGGTTGATGAACTCCGAGGGTGCCGCGCCGGTGCCGCCCTCGGCACCATCGATCACGATGAAATCCGGCACGATCCCGCTTTCGATCATCGCCTTGGCGATACCGAACCATTCCCACGGATGACCGATCGCCAATTTGAATCCGGCCGGCTTGCCGCCGGATAGTTCGCGCATTCTGGCGATGAACTCCAGCAGGCCGATTGGTGTATCAAATACCGTATGCCCGGCCGGTGACAGGCAATCCACGCCTTCCGGCACGCCACGGGTTTCGGCGATCTCCCGGGTCACTTTCGGCCCCGGCAACATCCCGCCCTTGCCCGGCTTGGCACCCTGCGAAAGTTTGAGCTCGACCATCTTGACCTGCGGGTCGCGGGCATTGGCGGCAAAGCGTTCCTCGTTGAAGCTGCCATCGGCATTGCGACAGCCGAAATAGCCGGAGCCGATCTCCCAGATCAGATCGCCGCCAAATTCGCGGTGATACGGCGAGATCGACCCCTCGCCGGTATCGTGGGCAAAGCCGCCCTGCTTCGCGCCCAGATTCAAGGCACGCACGGCATTGGCCGAGAGCGAGCCAAAACTCATCGCCGAGATATTGAACACGCTGGCCCGATACGGCTGGCTGCAAGCATCGCCGCCGATCGTGATGCGGTAATCGGCATCGTGATGCGGCGCCGGCTGCAACGAGTGATTGATCCATTCGTACTGGGTGCCGTAGACATCCAACTTGCTGCCAAACGGCAGCACATCGCTGACCGATTTCGCCCGCTGATACACCAGCGAACGCTGCTCACGCGAGAACGGCACCTCCTCGGTATCGCGCTCGATGAAATACTGGCGGATCTCCGGCCCGATCGATTCCAGCCCATAGCGGAAATGCACCATCACCGGGTACAAGCGGCGCAAGGTCGAGCGCGTCTGCAGCACATCCCACACGCCGAGCATCGAGAGCACCGCAAACACCAGCAACGGCCACAGTGCGTTGATGTGGCCAAGTGCGAACAAGACCGCGAAAAACACCGCGGATGCAATGCAAAAAAACCAGCCGAAATAGCGGGAAAGACTCACAGGCGCTCACTCACCAAGTCACGTGGCCAGACCGATTTGGCATCGTAAATCACTGCGCCGGGTTTGCCGAGCGCCTGGATATCCTCTGCCGACATCGCACGAAAATCATGATGCGCCACCGCCAGCACGATTGCGTCATACGCACCCGGCTCCGGCGCGGATACCACGTCGATATCGAACGCCTGGCGCGCTTCATCGGCATCGGCCCAAGGGTCGAACACGTCGATGGTTTGGCGGATGCCGCCACTGTGCAAGCCACGCACGATATCGACCACCTTGCTGTTGCGCAGATCCGGGCAATCCTCCTTGAAGGTCAGGCCCAGCACCAGCACCCGCGCCGTTCGCAGCGCCACACCACTGATCTCGAGCAGGGTCAACACGCGGTTGGCGACATGCCCGGCCACCTGATTGTTGATCCGGCGCGCGGCATCGATCAGCTGCGGGTGATAGCCGGCCACATGCGAGCGATGCAGCAGGTAATACGGGTCAACGCCGATACAATGGCCTCCGACCAAACCCGGGCGGAACGGCAGGAAATTCCACTTGCTGCCAGCCGCGTCTAGCACGTCCATCGTGTCGATGCCGAGCCGGTTGAACATCAATGCCAGCTCGTTAATCAAGGCGATATTGACATCGCGCTGAGTGTTCTCGATCACCTTGGCGGCCTCGGCAACACGAATCGACGGCGCCGGGTGCGTACCTGCCGTGATGATGCGCCGATACAGCGCATCGACAAATGCCGCCGATGCCGCATCCGAGCCTGATGTGACCTTGACGATATCCGGCAACCGGCGCTGCTGGTCACCCGGGTTGATCCGCTCCGGGCTGTAGCCGCACTGGAAATCCACATTGAAGCGCAGGCCGGAAATGCGCTCCAGGATCGGCACGCAGACTTCCTCGGTCGTGCCCGGATACACGGTGGATTCGTAGATCACCAGATCGCCGCGCTTCAATCGGCCACCCACCAATTCGCTGGCCGATATCAACGGGCGCAGATCGGGGTTTTGCACATGATCGATCGGCGTCGGCACGGTGACGATGAACACCGTGCATTCGGCAAGATCATCGGCATCGTGGCTGTAGCGCAGCAAGGGCTGCAGCAGATCGGCATCGGCCACTTCACGGGTGTGATCGCAGCCAGCGCGCAATGCCAGCACACGTTTGTCATCGATATCAAAACCCACCGTGGGGAAATGCCGGGCAAACTCCACCGCCAACGGCAGACCGACATAGCCCAAACCAATCACCCCAATGCGAACATCCGACCACTCGCGCACGCACACCTCTTTATCCGTTTTATCTGTCATTGGATGCCACGCCAACGTCCAGCTCCGACAGCTTGCCTGCCAAGCGCGTCGCAACGCGCATCATCGGCAACCCATGATGAACCATCTGTTTTACTGGTGCCGCGCCATCGCTTTTGACTGGTGCCCGGAGTCGGAATCGAACCGACATATCCTTGCGGATGAGGGATTTTAAGTCCCTTGCGTCTACCAATTTCGCCATCCGGGCGCTGCGTGATTCTCGCATGGATAGGCAGTGAAAACTGGCAAGGATTGGCCGTGGGCATCGTATGCAGGCAAACCGACGCTGATCGACTTGATAAGGACGACATCCCGCTCGATTTCCCGAAGTTCGGCGCTGGTTCCACTGGGGCGAACATGTCCGCAGGTTGAAATCGCGCAACTACTGAGCAACAACCGGATTTACCCTTGCCCCGCAACCCAAAAACAACAAAAAACCCCGGATTTCCCGGGGGTTTTTTGCAATCTTCGATGGAGGCCGAGGTCGGAATCGAACCGGCGTACACGGATTTGCAATCCGCTGCATAACCACTCTGCCACCCGGCCATCGAATTGGATTTTCGACAGATTGAATGGCGACCTGTCGAAACGAAAAACCCCGGCGAACCGGGGCTTTGGCAAGCTGGAGCGGGAAAAGGGGCTCGAACCCTCGACCTCAACCTTGGCAAGGTTGCGCTCTACCAACTGAGCTATTCCCGCGTTGCTGAGCCGTGCATTCTACGGGGTTATCGATGACTGTCAACACCTTTTCGCAAACTTTTTTGCAGCGCGTCATGATGCCGGTACACACACTCAGCCGGCCCTGCTCTCGCCAGCTTTCATCGCCGGCCATGCTGCGCGCAGGTAGGCCAAGCCCGACCACAGGGTGAGGATCGCAGCAACGGCCAACAGCCAATCGCCGATCAGGAATACTTCGCGGCCAAGCCACAGCCATTCCGGCGGGTGCTTCGATGGCGAGTACAGCAGGCAGCCAATCGCCACCATCTGCACCACGGTCTTGAACTTGCCCAGCGCCTGCACCTTGACCTTGGCACGCTGGCCCAGCTCGGCCATCCACTCGCGCAAAGCCGATACGGCGATTTCGCGGCCGACGATCACCGCCGCCCAAAACGCCATCCACGGCGTTGGATGCGCCTGCACGATCAGGAACAACGCGGTCGAGACCATCAGCTTGTCGGCCACCGGGTCAAGAAAGGCGCCGAACGCGGAAAACTGGTGATAACGGCGCGCGATCCAACCATCCAGCCAATCGGTAAACGCGGCCAGTGCGAAGATCAGCATGGCGGCGACGCCGGTCCATTTGTACGGCAGGTAGAACACGACGACCAGCACCGGAATCATCACGATCCGGGCCAGGGTCAGCCAGGTGGGAATGGTGAGCTGCATTTTCACGATGCGGCATTGTCCCCTAAACCATGCAGCGAGGTGTAGATGCGTTCGGCGAGGGCGGCATTGATGCCATCGACGCGGGCGATCTCATCGATACCGGCGGCCTTCAGCCCGCTCAAGCCGCCGAAGTGCTTGAGCAAAGCAGCGCGCCGGCGCGGGCCGATGCCGGGGATATCTTCGACCCGGCTATGGCTGCGCGCTTTTTGCCGGCGGCCGCGGTGGCCGGTGATGGCGAAGCGATGCGCTTCATCGCGCACTTGCTGGATCAGTTGCAGGCCGGGCGATTGCACGCCCGGTGCCAACTCGCGGCCATCGGCAAGAATCAGGGTTTCGTGACCGGCCTTGCGTTCAACGCCCTTGGCCACACCCACCAGCGCCACGCCATCGATGCCGAGATCGGCCAGCACCTGCCGCGCACGGGCGAGCTGCCCGCCACCGCCATCGATCAACAACAAATCCGGTAACACGCCTTCATCCTCGACCGCACGGCGGAAGCGCCGTTCCAGTGCTTGCTGCATGGCGGCGTAATCATCGCCAGGCTCGATGCCGCTGATGTTGTAGCGGCGATATTGCGCACGCAGCGGGCCTTCGCCATCGAACACCACGCACGAGGCCACGGTCGCCTCGCCCATCGTGTGGCTGATATCGAAGCACTCGATCCGCGCTGGCGGTGCCGATAGATTCAACATGGTTTGCAGATCATCAAGGCGTGCGGTTTGCGCGGCGCGGCTGGATAGTTCGCTGGCCAGCGCGATGGCCGCATTGCGCCGCACCAGCTCCAGATAACCGGCGCGCTCACTACGCACATTGTGTTTGATCTGCACGCGACGGCCGCCCGCGCCGCTCAACGCTTCTTCAAGCATGTCGATATCGGCGATCGGGCGGTCGAGCACAATCTCGCGCGGTGCCGGTTGCTCGCCGTAATACTGCGAAACAAACGCGGCGAGCACTTCTTCGGCGTTGTCGGCGCCATTCAATTTGGGGAAGTAGCTGCGCGTGCCCAGATTGCGGCCATCGCGGAACGACAGCAGCACCACACAAGCGCGGCCCGCCTCCAGTGCGCAGGCCAGCACATCCAGTTCCACCGCATTGCCATCGACAAACTGGCGTGCCTGCACAGTGCGGATCGAGGCCAGCAAATCGCGGTAACGCGCCGCTTGTTCAAAGCGCAAATCGCGGCTGGCCGCGTCCATCGCCTCACTCAATTCGCGGGTTAGTTCATCGCTGCGGCCATCCAGAAACAGGGCAGCGCGGCGCACCGATTCGGCGTATTCACCGCTCTCGATCAGGCCGACGCAGGGCGCGCTGCAGCGGCCGATTTGGTATTGCAGGCAGGGCCGCGAGCGGTTCTTGAACACGCTGTCTTCGCAGTTGCGCAGTTGGAACAGCTTCTGCATCAAGTTCAGTGTTTCGCGCACCGCGCCAGCGCTGGGATACGGGCCGAAGTAGCGGCCGGGCTGGGATCGCGCACCGCGTTGGGCGGCGATGCGCGGCCATTCTTCGCGGGTGATCAATACATAGGGATAGCTTTTGTCATCGCGCAGCAATACGTTGTAACGCGGTTTTTGCGCCTTAATCAGCTGGTTTTCCAGCAACAAGGCCTCGGCCGGCGTGCGGGTGACGGTGATCTCCATCCGCGCGATCTGCGCCACCATATTGGCGGTGCGCGTCGGCAGCGCCTTGCTGAAATAACTGGCGACGCGCTTTTTCAGCGATGCCGCCTTGCCGACATACAACAGGCTGCCATCCTCGGCGTACATGCGATACACGCCGGGCGCGGCGGTCAGGGCGCGCGCATACGCCTTGCCGTCAAAGCCTGAATCCGTCGCTTCGCTCATCGCCACTCAGCCCTGCCTGCGCAGCAGGCGTTGCACGATGGCCTGGCTGGCGGTGACGATACGCTGGAATACCGCATCAAAATCAGCCGTATCGCCGTAGTACGGGTCGGCCAGATCGGGCGCGCCATCAACACCTGCCCACTCGATATGACGCGCCAGTTGCGCGCTGCCCTGCCCTTCGGCGCGGGCTCGCCCATCGCGCAAGGTATCGGCATCGGCAAACAGGATCAGGTCGAACGCCGCGAAATCCTCACGTTGCAATTGGCGGGCGCGTTGCCCGGCAATATCGATGCCGTGCGCGGCGGCGGCCTTGATCGCACGCGGGTCCGGCGGATTGCCGACATGCCAAGCGCCAATCGCGGCAGAATCCACTTCAACCCGGCCCGCCAAGGCCGGCGTGGCGGCGACCGCCGCCTGCAGGCAGCCCTGCATCGTCGGCGAGCGGCAAATATTGCCCATGCACACCATCAAGATTTTCATGCGGATGATCTGGCGGTTGGCGTGATGGAAAACAAGCGGCTATCAACCGGCGCGGAGGAAACGCTCGGCGCGTTCAAGGTCGTCGGGGGTATCGACGCCGGGCGGGAACGCAGCCGGTGTAACCGCCACCGCGATGCGATGGCCGGCCTCCAACACGCGCAATTGCTCCAAGGATTCGATGCGCTCCAACCGCCCCGGCGGCAGTGCGGCAAACCGGCGTAGAAAGCCCGCGCGATAGGCATAGATGCCGATGTGGCGCAGCCAGATATCCGGCGCGATGGCGAAGTTTGGATCGGCGAAACCATCGCGATGCCACGGGATTGGCGCGCGGCTGAAATACAGCGCGCGCTCGTGGGCATCGGCCACCACTTTGACCGCGTTGGGGTCGAACAGCGTTTCGCGATCAGCAATCGCGGCGGCCAGCGTCGCCATTTCGCAACCACTGCGCGCCAGCAGTTCGGCCACCGCGCGGATGCCTGCGGCTGGGGCGAATGGCTCATCACCTTGCAGATTGACCACGATGCGCTCATCCGCCCAGCCAGCGATATCGGCGCATTCGGCGAGCCGGTCGGTGCCTGATGCGTGATCGGGCGAGGTCATCGCCACCCGCACACCATCCAGCGCTTGCAGCGCATCGGCGATGCGCGCATCATCGGCCGCCAACCAGACTTCAGCGGCACCGGCAGCGAGTGCGCGCTGGGCCACATGCCAAACCAGCGGCTTGCCCGCCAACAGGCGCAGCGGTTTGCCGGGCAGGCGCGAGGCGGCATAGCGGGCGGGTATCGCAACGACGAAATCAAGCATCGGCGGGCCTCTTGTGTGCGGCGAGTTTGTCTTCCAGCGCCAGCCAGAAGGCTTCCGGCAGGCGCGCTTCAATGGCCACGCACCAGCTATCTTCCGGGGCGAAACGGGCGCATTTGACCGCGTCTTTTTCGGTCATGAAGATCGGCAAGGCACTGCCAAAATCGAAATCGCTGGCGCTGTAGGCGTGATGATCGGGGAAGGGGTGCGGCACCACGCCCAACCCTTGCGCGCGCAGCAGGTCGAAGAAACGATCAGGGTGGCCGATCCCGGCAATCGCATGCACCCGGCGGCCGGCGAACTCATCGAATGGGCGCGCGCGCGCACCTTGCAGCGGGAACGGATGGCCAAACACTTGCCGCATCGGCCATTCGCCCAGCGCGGGCTCGGGGTTCTCGGCGACAACACCATGGTTGGCGACGCGGAAATCGACCGGGTCGGCATCGGCCGGCAGCTCGCGCAATGGGCCGGCCGGCAGCAAGCGGCCATTGCCGTAGCGGCGCGCGGCATCGATCACCTCGATGCCGATATCGCGCTGCAAACGCAGATGCTGCAAGCCATCATCGCAAACGACCACATCGCAGCCGGCCTCGATCAAGGCGCGGGCGGCGGCCACGCGATCGGCATCAACCCGCACCTTGGCCCCGGTGCGGCGTGCGATCAGCACCGCTTCATCGCCGTGCGTGGCCGGGTCACTGCCCGCCTCCACCCAGCGCGCGCTATTGGGCGCTTGCCGGCCATAGCCACGGCTGGCGATGCCCGGGTTCCAGCCCGCGGCGCGTAGCCGGTTGACGATGGCGATCACCAGCGGCGTCTTGCCACTGCCGCCAGCGGTGAAGTTGCCGACCACGATCACCGGCGCCGCCAGCCGTTGCCGACGCAACCAGCCGCGTCGATACAGCGCGCGCCGCAGCCTGACCAGCGCGCCATAGATGTGCGCGGTGATGCGCGCCTGCAGCGGCGGCACGGAATCGCCATACCACCATGTCGGTGTTTGCCGACTCACGTTGCCTCGCGAAATTGCATGCGGTGCAGATGCGCGTACAGCCCGTCACGTGCGATCAGTTCGGCATGACGGCCCTGTTCGACCAAACGGCCCTCATCGAGCACCAGCACTTGATCGGCATGTTCGATGGTGGAAAGCCGGTGCGCGATCACCAGCGTGGTGCGATCGGGCATCAGCTGGTTGAGCGCATCCTGCACCAACCGCTCGGATTCGTTGTCGAGCGCGGCGGTGGCCTCGTCGAGGATCAGGATCGGTGCATCCTTCAGCATCGCGCGGGCGATGGCGAGGCGTTGGCGCTGGCCACCGGAGAGCTTGCCGCCACGTTCGCCCACTTCGCTATCGATGCCGGCCGGCAGGCGCTCGACAAACTCCATTGCATTCGCGCCGCGGATCGCGGCCTCGATGCTCGGCAGATCCGATTCGCGCAGTTCACCGTAGGCGATGTTCTCGGCGATGCTGCCATCAAACAACATCACCTGCTGGCTGACCATGGCGATTTGCCGGCGCAGGTCGCTCAATCGATAGTCGGCAATCGGCTGCCCATCGAGCAGGATTTGCCCGGATTCCGGCTGATAAAAACGCGGGATCAGCTTGATCAAGGTCGATTTGCCGCTGCCGGAGCGGCCGACAATCGCGGTCACCGTGCCGGGCTTGGCGGTGAAGCTGAGATCGTGCAGGGCGGGATTTTCGGCGCCGTCATAACGAGCGTTGACGTGGCGGAACTCCAGTAAACCGTCCGCACGTTGCAGCGGCAGCGCGCCATTGTCCGGCTCGTCATCGGCATCGAGCACGGCAAACACACGATCAGCGGAGTTGATGCCACGATTGAGCAGGCTTTGCACGTTGGTGAGCTGACGCAAGGCCGGCACCAGGCTGATCATCGCCGTCATCACCGCCATGAAGCCACCGGCGGTCAAGCGCCCGGCGGCAGCTTCGTGACCGGCAACCACCAGCATCGCACCCAGCCCCAATGCGCCCAAGGTCTGCACCACCAGCGACAAGGTGCCGCGGGTGACTTCGACCTTCATCGCCAAGCGCACATTGCGCGCGGTCTGCACACCGTAGCGGCCCATCTCGGCATCGTAAGCACCGTAGGCCTTGACCTCCTGCTGGCCATGCATGGCCTGATCGGCGGTCTGCAGCATCTCGGCGGCGGATTGCTGGATTTCGTGGTTGAGGCGGCGATAGCGCTTGCCGACCTTGCCCATCATCCACGCCAGCGCCGGGCCAATGATCAGCAGCACCAACGAGACCTTCCAGCTGTTCCAGAACATCACCGTCAACAACGCGATCACTTGCAGCACACTGCTGACCATGACCTTCAGCGCATCCACCGCGGCCTGCGCCACCTGATCGGTATCCGGGCCAAGCCGGGTCAGCATCGAGGGCACGGTTTCGTTGTCGTAGCGGCTGCCCGGCATATGCAGGTACTTCGACATCAATTGCAGGCGCAGATCGCGGGCGACATTGCGGCCGCTGCGCGCGATGGTGTAATCGCTGACCAAGCCAAACACGCCGCGCCCGGCCAACAGCAGCATCATGCCCAGCGGCAACCACCAGGAAAAATGCTTGGCGACGAAGATATCGTCCACGACATGTTTCAGCACTTCCAGAACGGCAGCGCTGGCAGCGGCCTCCAATGCCAATGCCAATGCCGCTGCCGCCAACAACCAGCGGTACGGTTTTGCATAGGCCTGCAGGCGACGCCAGGTTTGTCGCGGGGTGCTTGCCGCGTTCATTCGCTGGCCGCCGTCTCGGCTGGCGCGGTGGCGATCATGATCTGGCGAAAACCCAATTGCCCCAGCGCCTCGTAGGCCGTCACCACCGCTTGATGCGGGGTGCGGGCATCGGCACGCAGCAAGACCGGGCGCTCGCGGTCCTCACCCGCGACATCGGCGATGCTGCGTTTCAAGGCCTCGACATCGGTACGCAGCACCTCGCGCTCGGCGACAAAATAGCGGCCATCGGCATTGACCAGGACCGAAAGCGGCTGCACTTGGCTGATCGCCTGCTCGCCATCGGCGCGCGGCAATTGCAGGCGCAACACGGCGCGGCTATCGAAGGTGGTGGTGACCACGAAGAAGATGATCAGTACCAGAATCACGTCGATCAATGGCACCAGATTGATTTCGGGCTCATCATCGGCGCGATGGTCACGGATGCGCATCAATCACTCCCGGCCGTGCGGATCAAGCACATCAAGCAACTGGGTCGCCTCGTGCTCCATCTCGACGATATAGCTCGACACCCGGCCCTTGAAATAGCGATGGAACATCAGCGCCGGGATCGCCACGATCATGCCGGTGGCGGCACAGACCAGCGCCTTGCCGATGCCCGCCGCCAGTTGATTGACATCGCCAACGCCGTGGCTGCCGATCACCAAAAACATCTGGATCATGCCGACCACCGTGCCCAGCAAGCCAAGCAACGGCCCGGCCGAGGCGATGCTGCCCAGCAGGTTCAGGTAGCGCTCCATCCGGTGCACGATATGGCGGCCGGTATCCTCGACACGCTCGCGCATCACCACCCGGCCACGCTGGCGCACATCCAGCGCCGAGGCCAGCAACGCGCCCAAGGGCGAGGTGGCGCGCAGCGATTCGATATGTTGCGCCTCCATCTGGCCGCGCTTGGCCCATTCGCGCACTTCATTGCCCAGATTGGTCGGCATCACCACGCGGCGGCGCAGTGTCCAGAAACGCTCGACGATGATCGCCAAGGCGACCAGCGACAGCAGCAGCAGGGGGATCATCGGCCAACCGCCGGCCTTTACCAGTTCGATCATTACGGCTCATGGAGGATCGCGGAGTGGCCGATAGGATAGCGGAGCCAAGCCCATGCCCGCACCGTCCTGGCGGCCGGATTGTTCGACGGCATCCCAAAAGCGAGGCCGCCGCTGGCGCTCACTGATGATTTTGAGGCCACCGGGCTGGCTGCGGACATACAGCGCGCCGGTATCAAAACTGGTCAGCACCCGGCGGTTGGGGGCTTGCCAACGCTCAAGCACCTCATCGCTCGGGTGGCGGAAGCGATTGCCGTAGCCGGCCGAAATCAGCGCCAAGCGCGCATCGCTCGCCTCGATAAATTGGCTGGATGAGGAGGTTTGGCTGCCGTGATGCGCGACAGTGACGATATCCGCGCGCACGGCATCAGGCTCGATGCGCAGCAGCCGGGCTTCGATCAACTCATCGATATCGCCGGTCAGCAAGGCACTGCCATGCGCGCCCTCGATGCGCAGCACGCAGCTGGATTGGTTGCCAAAGTAGGGGAAATGCGCCGATGGGTGCAAGAAACGCAGGCGCACGCCATCGATTTGCCACGTATCGCCGGCCACGCAAGCCTCACTCATCGCGATTGGTGCATCCGGCGGCGCCAGCACCCGCGTAACCGGAAACGCCCGCCGCACCGCCGCAAGGCCACCGGCATGGTCGCTATCGGCATGGCTGACGATCACCGCATCCAACTTGCGGATACCCAAGGCGTGCAGGGCCGGCACCACCACCCGTAGGCCGGCATCGTAACCATCCGGGATCGCTGGCCCGGCATCGTAAAGAATGGTTTCGCTCGCGGTGCGCAGCACGATGGCCGTGCCCTGCCCGACATCCAACTGGATCAACTCAAACTCACCCGCTTGCGGGCGCTGCGTAGCCGGCCACAGCAAGGGCAGAACCAGCAGCGCGGCCAGCGCCTTGCCCGGTGTGCCACGCGGCAACAACCAAACAAAGATGGCGAGCATCGCCAGCAGCACGGCCAAACTGCTCGTCTCCGGCAACCACAGCAGCGCCAGTTTTGAGCTGGCCATGCGCTCAAACAGCCACCAGCTTGGCTCGAAGGCACGGCCTGCCACAAACCACAGCGGTTTGCCGGCACCGGGCAGCAGCATCTCGGCCAGCACGCCCAGTATCGACAGCGGCACCACCACCAAACTCCACCACGGCACCGCCAACAGATTGGCCACCGGGCCCGCCAGCGAGGCTTGGCCGAAGAACAGCACCGTCAACGGCAATAAAGCCAGTGAGGCCACCCCCTGCGCCAACAAAAATTGCCGGACGTGGCCGACGCGTACCGATTGCAAACACCAGGCTAACCAGACCACACCGGCAAAACTCAGCCAAAAGCCCGGCTGCAACACCGAGAACGGGTCGATCAACAACATCGCGATCAAGGCCAGCGCCACCGATTGCGCGATTGAGGTTTGCCGGCGCAACAGCATGGCACCAGCGACGAACGCGATCATCAATACCGTGCGCACCGTTGGCAGCGAAGCCCCGGTGGCCAGCAAATACAGGAAGGCACCGAGCGTGGAGGCCGCCAACATCCAGATGCGCCTCGGCCAACCCAGTGTGAGTACGGGCAGCAGTCGGCAAATCAGGAACATCAAGCCCCCTGCCGCCAACCCGACCATGCCGACATGGAAGCCGGAAATGGCGATCAAATGAGTGAGGCCGGTGGCACGCAAATCCTGCCAATCGCGCTCGGTAAGGCCACGGGTATCACCCAAGGCAAGCGCGACGACAAAACGGGCGCTATCCGCAAGTGCGCCCGCCACCACGCGCTCGGCCATCCGCTCGCGCCACGCCTGCAGGCCACGGGCAGCGGAAATCCGCTCGGCCGATTCCGGGCTGCGCACAACCGCCGTGGCCGCCACGCCTTCCAGCAGCATTTGCCGCTCGCCATCGAAGCCGCCCGGGTTGCGCAGACCACGCGGTGCACGCAGGCGCAGATCGAAGCGCCAACCCTCCCCGGCTTTGATCTGGCGGCGCAGCTCGGGCTCACTCGCCGCCCGGCCACGCGGCGCATACCACGCCACCCGAAGCACACGGCCACGCAGCGCAGCCGGCATCGACGCGTCATCATCAACACGGAACTGGAAGCGGGTGCGGCGCTCATCATGCTCGGGCAAGCTCAGCACGCGGCCGCGCAACTCCAGCTCGGCCGATTCCATCGCCGCTGGCAACTGCGCCGATAGCCGCAGGCTGCCCTGCGCGCACAACAAGGCGAATCCGAACAACAACGCCCCCAGCGCCCGCCAACGGTCTCTACGCCATGCCCAGACGATGCCGGCAAGCACCAGCAAAACCAGCGCAAACCACAGCGGCGGCAAGGCCGACAACCCGCTGGCCGCGACGATACCGGCCAGCAAGGTGGCGGCCGTCAGCGGTGAAAATGGCGGCGTCCGTGCCCCATCAGACATGGCTACACCTCGGTGGGGGCGATCTCGCGCAATTTGCCGTCATGCAGCTCCAGCACCCGATCCAGCCGCTTGGCCAAGCGGCGATCATGGGTGACCAAAACCAAACTGGTTTTTTGTTCGCGGTTGAGCGAAAGCATCAGCTCGAATACCGATTCGGCAGTCTTGTCATCCAGATTGCCGGTGGGCTCATCGCCCAGCACGCAGGCCGGCTGATTGACCAAGGCACGCGCCACGGCGGCGCGCTGGCGTTCGCCACCGGAAAGCTCGCCGGGCTTGTGATCGAGCCGATGGCCTAGGCCGACCTGTTCGAGCAGGGCTATCGCCCGCTGACGAGCTGCTGAAACTTTCTTGCGCCCAGCCCACAAAGAAAAAATCTCGGCAGCGGACCACCCTGCTACCAGAAGTGCCAGCATGAGCCAGAAAAAAGCCCAATGCCCCAAGCTGACAGAAACAATAATCGAAGTGGACAAAGGCACTGCAATCGATGCGGCCGTTTTCCAACCGAACCCTTCGCGTTCGCTCTCGGCCAACACCGGCAACATCACATTCTCCAGCGCGGTGAACTCCGGCAGAAGATGGTGAAATTGATAGACAAAACCCAGCGCGCGGTTGCGCAATTTGCCGCGCGCGGCATCGGACAAGGCGCTCATCCGTTGCCCGGCAACATACACCTCGCCGCCGCTCGGCGTATCCAGCCCGCCCAAGAGATGCAGCAAGGTGCTTTTGCCGGCCCCGGATGCACCGATGATCGCCACGGTTTCCCCGGCATTGACCACCAGATCAAGATCGTTGAATACCGGCGTATGCAACTTGCCCTCAGCATAGACCTTGCCGAGTTTTTCGGCGCGGATCACTTCTTCAGTCATCGTGGTTTCCTGATCGAGATTGCACTGCCATCGCTGTCTTGGCACGGCGTGGCATGACAGACCGCCGTGCCGGCACCCATGCGCACGTTCATGCACCGCAAATGCATCGGCTTACTCATAGCGAAGCGCCTCCGCCGGTGGTGTGCGCGAGGCACGCCATGCCGGATACAGCGTGGCCAGAAAGGCCATCAGCAAGGCCACGCAGGCGATGATGATGATGTTGTCGGCGCGCAATTCGGTGGGCAGGCCGGTGATGTAATAGACATCCTCCGGCAGCAGCTGCACACCAAAGATCGACTCGATCACACCCAGGATGCGCTCCAGATTGAGCGTCAGCACAATGCCGCCAACAACCCCCATCACCGTGCCGATCACGCCGATCAAGGTGCCCTGCACCATGAAGGTCTGCATCACCTGTGTCGGTGTCACGCCCAAGGTGCGCTGGATGGCGATATCGGCCTGTTTGTCGGTGACCAGCATCACCTGCGAGGACACCAGATTGAACGCACCCATCGCGATGATCAGCGAGAGCAGGATGCCCATCATGGTCTTTTCCATTTTCAACGCGCGGAACATATTGGCGTTCTCGTACATCCAATCGCTGACCCGGTACAGCCCGCCAAGGCGCAGCGCCAAATCGGTCGCCACCCGGCCGGCATCGTCCATGTTGTGCATTTTGAGGCGCACCCCAGTCACCGCATCGCCCATCCGCAGTACGCGCTGGATATCGTGGATATTGACCAACGCCAGCCCCTTGTCGTACTCGTTGTAACCGGCATCGAAAATGCCCGAGACGGTGAAGCGCTTGGTCTGCGGCACTGCACCCACCGGCGTCGCACTGATCTTGGAGGTCATCACCACCACGCTGTCACCCACACCGACGCCTAACCACAGTGCCAACTCGCGGCCTAGGATGATGTTGAACTCGCCCGCTTGCAGCGATTGCAGGCTGCCACGGCTGATCTTCTCGGCGATCACCGAGACATTCTTTTCCTGCGCCGGGTCGATGCCGCGAATCATCGCCGGTTGTTCGCGCGGGCCCTGGATCAAGCCCTGGGTATCGATATAGGGCGCGGCTCCGGCGACGCGCACATCCTTGCCGGCCTCGTCGATGGCCTGCTGCCAGTTGCGCATCTCGGCCCCATCGGCGGCGACTGTGGCATGCGCCACCATCTGCAACATGCGGTCACGGATTTCGCGCTGGAAGCCGCCCATCACCGCCAACGTGGTGATCAGCACCGCCACCCCCAGCGCGATGCCCAGCATCGAGGCCAGCGAGATAAAGGAAATAAAGCCATTGCGGCGTTTGGCGCGCAGATAGCGCAGGCCGATGGCGACGGGCAAGGGTTTGAACATGGCAGGCATCGTGCGGGGTAGCCCGTTATGTTGCCATCCCGGCACCTACCGAGATAGCCGAAGAGGCGGGCGAAGCCAGTCGCAGTTCACGTCGCTGCCGCGCCGGCAAGGTATCCGGCCAGAATGCCAGCGCCCTGTGCCGATACCGATTTCGCTGCCGGCCATCGCGCCATTTGATGAAGACCAGCGCACCGCGCCATTCCAGTTGCCAATCGGTGAAATCACGACCATCCACGGTGAGTGGGCCATTGGCGCGGATCAACACGCGATGCGATGGGGCCGAGTGGTAGCACCATGCGCGATGCAGCGCCCAGCCCGCCGTCAGCGCCATCATCGGCCACGCCAGCCCACGCGGCAGGCCGGAAAGCCATAACGAAAGCGGTGCCAACAGCACCAACAATGCCAACCACGCGCTTACCCAGCGCGATGGCCGCCACTCAATGTGGCAGGTCGCGGATGCGCTGGATGATGGATGCGATCTCGACATCGTCGGCGGCCTCGTAGCCCATGAACCACCGCCATAGTTTGTCGTCTTCGGAATCCAGAAGGCGTAGGAAAAGCGCGCGATCGGCCTCGGAATCCGTCGCCCAGCAGCGATCAAGATAACGCTCGAAGAGTTGATCCAACTCGCGCATCCCGCGCCGGCAACGCCAGCGGATGCGGCGCAGTTCGGTGGCTTCGGTCTCGGATTCGCTCATTCGTCTGGCCTCTAAACGGCAACGCCGGGCAAGCCCGGCGCTACACAGGATATGAGGCCGGGTGGCCCGGCCTCGTCACGCATCACATCGTCCGCGCCAACATCAACTGCTTGATCTCGCTGATCGCCTTGGCCGGGTTCAAACCCTTCGGGCAGGTGCGGGTGCAGTTCATGATGGTGTGGCAGCGATAGAGCTTGAACGGGTCTTCCAGATCATCCAAGCGCGCGCCAGTGTCCTCGTCGCGGGAATCGACGATCCAGCGATAGGCTTGCAGCAAAATCGCCGGGCCAAGGTAGCGATCACCGTTCCACCAGTAGCTGGGGCAGGCTGTCGAGCAGCAGGCACACAGGATGCACTCGTACAGACCGTCGAGCTTTTCGCGGTCTTCCTTCGATTGCAGGCGCTCGCGGGTCGGCTGCGGGCTTTCGGTACGCAGCCACGGCCGGATCGAAGCGTATTGCGCGTAGAAGTGGGTCAAGTCCGGCACCAGATCCTTGATCACCGGCATATGCGGCAATGGGTAGATCGGGATTTCACCCTTGCTGCAATCCTCGATCGCCCGGGTGCAGGCCAGCGTGTTGGTGCCGTCGATGTTCATCGCGCAGCTGCCGCAGATGCCTTCACGGCAGGAGCGGCGCAGGGTCAGTGTCGGGTCGATCTCGTTTTTGATCTTGAGGAGCGCATCCAGCACCATCGGGCCGGTCGTGTCCAGATCGACATCATAGGTATCGGTGCGCGGATTCTGGCCATCGTCGGGGTTCCAACGATAGACCTTGAAAGTACGCACGTTCTTCGCCCCGGAAGCGGCAGCGAAATGCTTGCCCCTCTTGACGACGGAATTGGCGGGAAGTTTGAATTGAGCCATGGTCTGTATCCCCGATCAGTAAACGCGCGGCTTGGGCGGCACGACTTCGACATCGTTGGTCAGCGTGTACATATGCACCGGGCGGTAATCGATATGGGTCTTGCCCGCTTCATCGATCGCGCAAACGGTGTGTTTGTGCCAGTTGACGTCGTCGCGATCCGGGTAGTCCTCGCGGGCATGCGCGCCGCGCGATTCCTTGCGGTTTTCGGCCGAGGTAATGGTGACCAACGCCTGGCCCAGCAGGTTCTGCAGTTCCAGGGTTTCGATCAAGTCGGAATTCCACACCAGCGAGCGGTCGGCGATGCCGACATCGGCAAACGAGCGATGGATATCGTTGATCATGCTGACGCCTTCGGCCAGCGTTTCCTGGGTGCGGAACACCGCCGCGTGGCCCTGCATCGCGCGCTGCATGTTGTTGCGGATGGTCGCGGTCGGCAGCGACCCCTTGGCATTGCGCAGGGTATCGAGATTGCTGACCGACTTGTCCACCGCATCGCCGGAAAGCTTGGGATGCAGGCTGCCGGACTTGATGGTTTCAGCGGCGCGGTTGGCGACGGCACGGCCAAACACCACCAGATCCAGCAGCGAGTTGGAGCCGAGACGGTTGGCACCGTGCACCGAGACGCAGGCTGCCTCGCCGATCGCATACAGGCCCGGCACCACGTGATCGGGGTTGCCATCCTTCAACTGCACCACTTCGCCGTGGTAGTTGGTGGGGATGCCGCCCATGTTGTAGTGCACGGTCGGGATCACCGGGATCGGTTGTTTTTCGACATCGACGCCGGCAAAAATCTTGGCGCTTTCGGCGATGCCCGGCAGTTTGGAATGGATGTCGGCCGGGTCGAGATGGGTCAGGTCAAGGAAGATGTGATCCTTGTGCTCGCCCACGCCACGGCCTTCGCGGATTTCGATGGTCATCGAACGGCTGACCACATCGCGCGATGCCAGATCCTTGGCGTTCGGCGCGTAGCGTTCCATGAAACGCTCGCCATTGGCATTGCGCAGGATGCCGCCTTCGCCACGCACGCCTTCGGTAATCAGGCAGCCCGCACCGTAGATGCCGGTCGGGTGGAACTGGACAAACTCCATATCCTGCATCGCCAAGCCCGCGCGCAACGCCATGCCACCGCCATCGCCGGTGCAGGTATGCGCCGAGGTGGCGGAGAAGTAGGCGCGGCCGTAACCGCCGGTGGCCAGCACCGTGCCGTGGGCGCGGAACAGATGCAGCTTGCCGGTCGCCATGTCGATTGCCAGCACGCCACGGCAAACGCCTTCGGCATCCATGATCAGATCAAGCGCGAAGTATTCGATGAAAAACTCGGCCTCGTGCGCCAGCGATTGCTGATACAGCGTATGCAGCATGGCGTGGCCGGTACGGTCGGCGGCGGCGCACGTGCGCTGCGCGGCCGGGCCACGGCCGTAATCGGTGGTCATGCCACCAAACGGGCGCTGGTAGATCTTGCCTTCTTCGGTACGCGAGAACGGCACGCCCTGATGTTCCAACTCGATCACCGCCGGGATCGCCTCGCGGCACATGTATTCGATGGCGTCCTGATCACCCAGCCAGTCCGAGCCCTTGATGGTGTCGTAGAAATGCCAGCGCCAGTCATCCGGCCCCATGTTGGCGAGCGCCGCCGAGATGCCACCCTGCGCCGCCACGGTATGCGAGCGGGTTGGAAACACCTTGCTGATGCAGGCGGTTTTCAGCCCCTTGTGAGCCAGGCCAAAGGTGGCACGCAGGCCCGCGCCACCGGCGCCGACCACGACCATGTCGTATTTGTGTTCGGTAATTTGATAATCGGTCATGGAGTATCTCAAGCCGTCATGGCAATGCGGGCGATAGCGTAGATCGCGCTCAACACGCCGACCAAGCTGCCCAGAATCAGAAGGATGCGCAACGTGATGTGCATGGTGCGGTCGTGGATGTAATCCTCGATCACCGTCTGCAGGCCCAGCTTGGCGTGCCAGAACAGCGCGATGGCAAACACGGTGAAGATGATCGCGTTCCACGGTTTGGCGACCAGCGCCTGAATGCCGGCGGCATCATGGGTGGTGGTCGTGGCCAGCACGAAGACGATGTAGGGCACCAGCAACGCCAGAATGATCGCGGTGACGCGCTGCCACCAGAAATGCCCGGTGCCGGATTTGGCCGAGCCCCAGCCCTTGGCCTGATGCAGCGGCGTGCGGAACTTCGGGTATTTGGTCTGGTTGCCGCTCATGCCGCACCCCCAGCCAGTGCGCAAAACCAGATCAGCGCGGTGCTGATCACGGTCGCCGCCAACACGGTGTAGCCCGAGGCATAGATCTGCGGAATCTTGAAGCCCATGCCGGCATCCCAGGCCAGATGGCGGATGCCATTGAACAGGTGATACATCAAGGCCAGCGAGATGAAGAACAGCACGATCCTGCCGATCACGGAGCCGGTGACGGCCGCGGCGCATTCGGCATAACTGCCGCCCAACGCCATCGACATGATCCACCACGAGAACCCGAAGGCGGAAATCGCCAGAAACACGCCGGATGCGCGATGCAGCAGCGACATCACGGAAGTGATCTGGAACCGGTATGTCGAGCCCAACATGAAGGGCGACATCGGACGTTTTTGGCTTGCCATCGTTAGGCAGTCTCCGGGCTGGGCGGCATCGCCGCGTGGCAGGTTGCGTTGTTCCCCCGGCGCACCCTGACCAAACCGGCCACGGGTACCGGAAGCCTTGCTCAGAAATCGATGCAGCGCCCGTTCTTTTCCCAATCGCCATAGCGGGTCGGCTCCGGCCCTGCGCGGCCACCGATCTCGACCGGCAGCAGGCTGGGCACGGCGCGCCGCTCGACGGCCTCGGCGGGTTCCGCGTCGGCCTCGGGCTTGGAAACGTCCGAATCTGTCATCATCTTCTTCACAACCTGTTTAGTTTACGGCGTTGCAACAATGTCCGACAAGCCGATTGAAGCCAAAACCCGCCCTATCGCCCTGCCCGAGCACCGGGTTTTGACGATAACCGGGCCCGATGCGCTGAAATTTTCCCAAGCGCAGTTCATGAATGATGTCAGCGCGCTGGCCGATGGCGACTGGCAATGGAGCGGCTGGCTAAGCGCCAAAGGCCGGCTGATCGCGCTCTTCGCGTTGCTGCGGCTGGATGCGGAAACCCTGTGGCTGCTGCTGCCGGATTACCCGCCCGCAGGCTTGGCCGAGGCGCTTGAAAAATACGTTTTCCGCAGCAAGCTGAAGATTGAGCTGATTGAAGGTTTGCAGGTGGCGGGCGATTTCGATGCCGCCGCTGCGGCGGATAAACGGCTGACGGGCGATGCCGCGCATGGCATTCGCCTCGATGGATGGCCCGGTGGCCGCCATCTGCTGATTGGCGAGAAAACCGACGCCGCGACGGACGACGAAACCGCGCGCTGGCGCGAAGCCGACTTGCGTGCCGGCCTGCCTAGGCTCGATGCCAGCCAAGTCGAGCGTTGGACGCCACAGCAGTTGTCGCTGGAGCATCTGGCCGCCTACAGCGTCAAGAAGGGCTGCTACCCGGGGCAGGAAATCGTCGCCCGCACCCATTTTCTTGGCCAAGCCAAGCGCGGCCTGCGCCTGTTGCAGCTCGATCAAACCGCCCAACCCGGCGCGGCGATCCAGCGCGACGGGCGCAGCATCGGCGAGGTGGTGGCCGTGGCCGCCACGCTGGCGCTGGCGGTGCTGCCGCTGGATGGCGTTGAGGGCGGCTTGCGCATCAATGATCGCGCGGCAAGCGTGTTGACATGAGCGCGCGGCAGCCACCCAACCGCGAGCAATTGCGCGCCAATCTGGCCGAGGTGCGCGCCCGCATCGATGCCGCCTGCCACGCCGCCGGCCGCGACCCCGCCGAGGTGCGCCTGCTGCCGGTCAGCAAGACCTGGCCCGCCGACACCCTGCGCGATGCCCACGCCATCGGCATCCACGAATTCGGCGAAAACAAAGTGCAAGAGGCGCTGGGCAAAGCCGAAGCCTTGGCCGATCTGGCCCCGCGCTGGTCGATCATCGGCCATCTACAGGCCAACAAGGCCAAGTATGTGGCGCGCTTTGCGCATGAGTTTCAGGCGCTGGATTCGATCAAGGTCGCCACCGAGTTGGATCGGCGCCTACAAGCGGCCGGTCGCAGCCTTGGTGTGTTCGTGCAGGTCAATACCTCCGACGAGCCGCAGAAATTCGGCATCGCCCCGCACGAGGCACGCGCCTTCCTGCGTGAGCTGCCCGCCTTCCACAGCCTGAAGGTGCGCGGCCTGATGACGCTCGCGGTCTTTGATAGCGATGAAACCCGCGTGCGCGCCTGCTTTCAGCGGCTGACCCGCCTGCGCGGCGAATTGCGCGAAGACGCACCGACTGGCATCACGCTGGATCAGCTATCGATGGGCATGTCCGGCGATTTCCCAATCGCGATTGCCGAGGGCGCGACGGTGGTGCGCGTCGGCCAGGCGATCTTCGGCGCGCGTTCAACGCCTGATAGCCTGTACTGGCCGCCGGGCGGGGTTTGATGCGGGCCGCCGGCACGGCTGGCGACGCATCATCACACCAGCTGGATCACAGCCGTAGGTTATGCGCCTGCGGCCAATTCGTCGGCCGCCGCCACGATGTCCTCATCCTTCGGGATAACCAAGAACGCCGCGCCGGCCAGCGGCGTATAGGTATCGGCCCCGACCACGCGGCGCATCGGTTTGCCGCCCTGCCCGGCCTCGGCCAGCGCAGTGATCACACCCTCGCCAATACCGGCACTGTGGCGGCCTTCATCGACCACGATCACCCGCGCGCACTCATCGGCCTGCAAGGCAATCGCATCGGCATTGAGCGGCACCAGCCAACGCAGATCGACCACCCGGCAGCGCCAGCCGTGTTTCTGTTCAATCGCGCGGGCGGCGCGCAGGCTCATCGGCACGCCATTGCCGAAGCTGAAGATCACGCAATCCGTCGCTTCCGGGTTGTACACACGCGGCTCACCGATAGCCAGCGCCTGATCGGGCGCGGGGTAATCGGTTAACCATTCGCCATCGCCGGCCTCGTACAAATCTTTGCTCATGTAGAGCGCAATCGGCTCAAGAAACACCGCGACGCGGCCATCCACCTTGGCCAGTGCGGCCAGCGTGCGCAGCATCATCGCCGCGTCATCGCCCCGGCTGGGGCAGCCCACCACCAAGCCCGGGATATCACGCAGCGCGGTGATGGAATTATCGTTATGGAAGTGACCGCCAAAGCCACGCTGATAACCCAGCCCGGCGATGCGCACCAGCATCGGGTTGGCAAACTGGTTATTGCTGAAGAACTGCAGCGAGGCTGCCTCGCCACGGATTTGATCGATGGCGTTGTGCAGATAGGCCAAGTATTGAATTTCAGGCACGGGCAGCATGCCGACATTGGCGAAGCCCTGCGCCATGCCGAGGATCATCGTTTCATCCAGCAACGTATTGAACACGCGGCGGTTGCCAAACGCCTTGTGCAGGCCCTTGGTCACGGTGTACACGCCGCCTTTTTGCGCCACGTCCTCGCCAAACAACAGCGTTTCCGGGTACTTGGCAAACAGGTCGTGCAGCGCGTTGTTGATCTGGATGGCGAGGTGACGCGCCGGCTGCTTTTCCGGCAGTTTGTCTTCGCTGCCAAACGCCTTGATGCGCGCTTCGGGCGTCGGCACGCGCT
>JAUNTK010000149.1 GCA_030538735.1 Pseudomonadota bacterium | reverse complement strand
CCGGGTCATCAAGCGGATGATCGGCTGCGCCCATTGCGGCCGCCAACCGGCATTCCAAAACAGCGCCAATGCCCCCATCGGCAGCAACAACACGGCCAGCGGGTTCATCGCCAACGCGCCGCTGATATCGCCATGCACCAAGGCGTGCAGCGCACGGGTGATGCCGCAGCCGGCGCACCACCAGCCGCTCAAGCTGTAAAAAATGCAGGGCAGAAAAGGGCTGTCGGCCGCATTGGGGTCAAACCGGTACAGCAACGCCGTACCGGCAATGGCCAGCGCGATGAATACAGCCAGCAGCACGCGCCCGCCACGGTGGGCGGGCGCATGGATGCCTGGATTGGCAGACAAATCGCCCATCGGCTTATTGCATTGCCTGCATCATTTCCATGTATTGCTGCATGCCGCCGGTCATGTAGAAGCCGATATTGATCAGCAGGCCGATCCCGGCCAGCACACTGGCGACGATGCTCCACGTCTTGGCGCTGTTGGACGCGGCTTGCGCGCCGGTTAGGTCGCCGGCTGCGACCAGCTTGTCCACCTTGGCGGCTTGGACAATGCCGACAATGCCCAGCAAGCCCAGCGGGCAGCAGCAGAGTGTGGCTACCACCGTGGCGATGATCGACCACGCCAGATGATTCGGGATAGTGCTTTGCGTCGTGTTCATGGGTTCCCCATCGCGATGCCGGCGGGATGCCGACTTGTGCAGATAGTGGCAGCGTAGCGGCTACATGCGCAAGCGTCAGGCGGCATCGCCGCGCAACTGGCGCACCTTGGCTTCGAGCGTGGCGGCGGTGGCGCTATGGCCATCAATGGCGGCATCGGCCACCACTTCGATATGGGCGCGCACGCGGCGCGGCAGGCGCATCCGGCCCATGCGTGAATCGCGCCGACTCCACATGCTGGCCCACATGCCGCGCAGGGCCATCGGGATCACCGGCACTGGGCGCCGTTCAAGAATGCGCTCGACGCCGGATTTGAACGGGGCGATTTCGCCATCGCGGGTCAGTGCGCCCTCGGGAAAGATGCAGACCAATTCGCCGGCCGCCAGTGCTGCATCGATTTCATCGAAGGCGCGCTGCATCAGCGCCGGGTTTTCTTTGGCACCAGCGATCGGGATCGCCTTGGCGGTGCGGAAAATCCAGCTCATCAGCGGGATATTGAAGATTTTGTAATACATCACGAAACGCACCGGTCGCTTGATGACGCCCGACAAGATCAACGCATCCATATAGCTGACGTGGTTGCAGACGATCAGCGCCGCGCCTTCTTCCGGCACGTGTTCTTCAACGCCGCGCCAGCGGATGCGGTAGCACACGATGACCATCAGCCAGGCGACAAAGCGCATGGCGAATTCCGGCACGATGGTGAAGATCCAGACCGCGACCAGCACATTGGCGATCGCCAGCACCAGAAAGACCTGCGGGATATCAAAGCCCAGCACGCGCTGCAGAAAAATGCCGATGCCAGCCGCCATCACGATGAAGAACGAGTTCTGGATGTTGAGCCCGGCGATCACCCGCGATAGTTCTTCTGGCGGTGTGCGGCTTTGGATCAGGGCGAACAGCGGCACCACGAAGAAGCCGGTGAAAACGCCGATGCCAAGCAGGTCGATGATGATGCGCACGCTGCCCGGCTGGCGCACAAAATCCCACATCGACATCCCGGCCAGGAGCGCCTCGCCGGGGCGGGCGAAATACAGATCGAGCATGAAGGCGCTGACGCCGAACGCGCCCAGCGGCACCAAGCCCAATTCCACCCGACGCCCGGAGAGTTTTTCGCACAGCATCGAGCCCACCCCGGTGCCGACTGAAAACAGCGCCAGTGCAAAGATGTAGAGCTCTTGCTTGCCGCCCAGATTTACTTCGGCATAGGTCGGCAATTGCGCGGTGATCACCGTGCCGATAAACCAGAACCACGAGACGCCAAGCACCGCATTGCGCACCGCCAATTGTTTGCGCGCCAGCTTCAGCATGCGCACTGATTCGGTGAGTGGGTTCCAATCAAACTTCAGGTCTGGTGCGCTGGCCGGCACGGTTGGGATCAAGCGGCTGATCCAGCGCCCAAGCGCGGCCAAGCTGACCACGGTGGCGGCCGCGGCATACGGCCCTGCCGAGCCCGCGATCGCGAAGATCAGCCCGCCGACGATCATGCCGGAGAGGATCGATACCGAGGTGCCCATTTCGACCAGGCCATTGCCGCCGGTCAGTTCTTCTTTGCGCAGCACTGCCGGCAGGATCGAATACTTGACCGGGCCAAACAGCGTTGATTGCACGCCGGTCAGAAACAACGCAACCAACAACACGGTCATGTTGTGGGTGATGAAGCCGATCCCGGCCAGCGACATGATGAAGATTTCCATCGTCGTGGTGATGCGGATCAGGCGCGATTTTTCCAGCTTTTCGGCGATTTGCCCGGCATAACCGGAAAACAGGAAGTAGGGCAGGATGAAGATCGCCGGTGCCAGATTGGTGTACAGCGTGCGTTGCTCGGCCGAGACGCCCATCCAAAACAACAGCGCGATGATCGCCTGCCGGTAGACGTTATCGTTGAACGCGCCCAAGCACTGGACGACGAAATACGGCAGAAAGCGCCGTTGCTTGAGCAGCCCGAATTGCGAATGGGTTTGCGGTGCTTGGGTTGGATCAGTCATGCGCGGCCCCCGGGGTTCGCGGCAGGATAGCGGAAGCGCGGGCGGCCGGGGTTGATGGTGGGCTATCGCGGCGTGCGGGTATCGGTAGCGTTGGCTGCGCCCGGCGTGCCTGCCTGCAGTGCCGCCAGTTCTGCCCGCAGCGCGCGGATATCCGCATGCAGTGCGTGCAGATCGATCCCGGCATCGTGGCTGGGTTGATCGGCATCACTGTTGTGCGCGTCATCTTTGCCATCGTGCAAGGTCTGCATGGTGTTGACGATGATCGCGATAAACAGGTTGAGCATGGTGAAGGTGGCGAGCAGGATAAACGGGATGAAGAAGGCCCATGCCCACGGGTATTCATCCATGATCGGGCGCACGACGCCCATCGACCAGCTTTCCAGCGTCATCACTTGGAACAGGGTGTAAAGCGAGGCACCCAGGCCGCCGAAGAACTCGGGGAAGCGCTCGCCAAACAGCCCGGTGCTGATGACGGCGGCGATGTAAAACAGGATCAGCATCAAGCCGGCGATGGCACCGATACCGGGGATGGCGCGCAACAGGGCCTCCACCACGAAGCGCAGCTGCGGCATCATCGAGGCTAGGCGTAGCACACGCAGTACGCGCAGGGCACGCAGCACCGCGAGTGGGCCGGAGGCGGGTACCAAGGCGATGCCGACCACCACCAGATCAAACACATTCCACGCGCTGCGGAAGAAGCGCGGGCCATGTGTCCAGAGTTTCAGGCCGAGTTCGATCACGAAAATCGTGAGTGCTGCGGCATCCAGCCAGCCCAGCAGGGTGCCGAAGCGGTTGTTGATCGCGGGCATGGTTTCCAAGCCCAGCACGATCGCGTTGACCACGATCACCGCGATGATGACGTGCTGCACCGGATTGGATTCAACCCAGCGGCCAAGGCGCTGGCGCAGGCTGGAGGCGGATGGCGAGGGGCTGGCAGCGGGCTTGGACATGGCGCGGGCGATGGCAAACGGGCGCTTATTTTGCGCGAAAGCGTGGGTTGTTGCAGGGGGTGGGGAGGATGACTTCCGTCGCTATACATCGGTGCTAGGCGCCCCACGGGACACGCCGTAAACCCATCCTTGGGGGCTCGATCGCTGCATCCCTGCAGCGAACGGTCCCGAGTGGCGCCTAGCACCGACGCATTGAAAGTTTTCGTTGCATCATTGAAAGCAGATCGCTAAAAGCAGACGCTCCGCAGCATCCGTAGCGAGAGTTGGCTGCCACGCCTATGCGAAACCACCGGCAGCTACATCACCATCGCCTTCGGGTGCACCACCTGCCTAGATTTAGCGCATCAGGGACGGGATAGCGCGGACGTATCCAGAGTTTTTCTGCTGCGCCCAGAAAATACCAACGCCCGCCGACGAAGCCCGGGCAATGCTTGATCACATACTCAAACAAATATCGCCACTAGCGCGGCGGCGGCGGTCATCGCCGAGAGCCCAATCGTAATGCGGATGCCGAACGCGGTGCCGCCGCTGGTGAAGGCCACCACCGATTTTGCCACGGTGCTGGCGGCCAACAGCCCGACCACCGCCCACTGCGCTTGTTGCAAAGTCAGCGCGCCATCGCCGAACAGGGTGCCGATGCTGGCCACGGCGGCGTGCAATTCCGCCAGTGCAGTGATGAAGGCGGTGACGAGCGCGGCGCCGGAGCCGAGCACTTGCGCGGCGACATGCGAGATAAACAATACCCCGGCGATCAGGGCGGCAAAGCCTAGGGCTTGGCCGATGCGGAACATCCGGCTATCGCTGGTCGGCGGGGGTAGGTCGATATGCAGGCCGCGCCGCACGCCCAAGGCCGCGCCGATCAATAGCACCGCGCCGGCGGCGGCCAATTGCAGGCCGATCACCGATAGCAGCGGTGGTGAGATCGCCAGCAGCACCGGCACGAACAGGCTGAGCGAGGCGAAGTTGGCCAAGAGCGTCGCGCCAATTGCCGAGGGCAATAGTGCGGGTTCGGCCTTGGTGCGTTGGCCGAAACCGGCGGTGGCCGCCGTCGAGGAAACATAGCCGGCGAAGAAGCCCGAGACCAGCAAGCCCCAGCGGTTGCCGATCAAACGCAGCGCGACATGGCCGAGTGCGCCAATCGCCATCACCAGCACTACCAGCTTCCACACGGTGGCTAGATGTCGCATCCCGGACGATTCCATCGACAATAAACGCTACCCGCTGTTCATG
>JAUNTK010000148.1 GCA_030538735.1 Pseudomonadota bacterium | reverse complement strand
GGCCGGAGCCAGGCATCACATTGACCGTGGTGATGCCACCGGCACGCGCCTTGTCGATGCCGGTATGGCGCAGATTGATCGAATCCAGCGCACGCACATCCGGCTGGATCGCGCCACTGCCATCGGCCCCGGCCACTTGACCGATATGGGAATGGGTATCGACCAGGCCCGGCATCAAGGTCTTGCCCGCCAAATCGTGCACCTCGGCGTTGGCCGGGATGGCGATATCGGCCCCAAGCGCGACAATCCGGCCATCGCGCACAAGTAAGCTGCCGCGCTCGATCGGTGCCGATGCAATCGGCAGGAGGCGGGCATTGGTGAAGGCCACCGGGTTTTGTTGCGCGGCAAGCGGCATGGTGACGGCAAGCAGCAGACTTCCGATCAAGCAAGTGGCTTTGTGATTGGATCGAAGCGGCATCGAAGCACTCTCCCGGTGGTGGCAAGCAGATTGGATATGTACGTTGGCGGTGATCGGCATCTCGGTCAAGCCGCTGCAAACAGCGGATCGCCGCGGTTGTTCAGCACCTGATCGGCGGCCAGACGGCTGGTTTGCATCAAGGCCGCCCGCAAGGCGGGGTCATCGCCGGTGCCACGCAGGGTCTGCACCATCGCATCGGGCAATGACCACTGCCATGCCACCAATGCCGCATAGCGTGGCGACCAGCGCCGCAGCAAATCCTCGACATACACCGCCTCGGGGATGCCGGCATCGTGTTTGATGCACTCGGCCAGCAACGCCTGGATGACCATGATCCCGCCCAAGCCGCGCAACAACAGCATCAGTTGCAGCGCTTGCGGATCGAGATCGCCTTGGCGGCTGACACCAGCTTGCACGGCGATCTCGGCGGCACGTTGGCTATGCGCCCATGCCAATGCCGGCAGACGGTCAAGCCCCCCACCACTGACCTGCATCACCGGCTGCAGCATCGCGATGGCCACCACCCGGCGGATGCCATCCGTACCCAGCAACACGATGGCGCGATCAAGGCTGTCGATCGCTGCGGTCCGGCTGCGCAGTGCGGCAGAATTGACCAGTTTCAACAAGTTGGCGACCAGCACCGGGTCACGGATGATCAAATCAGACAGTTGCTGCGCGGTGCAGTTTTCATCCTTCATGACCTGCAGGATTTGCGGCAGCAGTTCGGGGCGTCGTGGCAACTGGGTGGGATCGACTTCCATCGCTTTGAGTCGGCGCTCGGTCTGGCTGATGATCGCCACCATCGATACCGCATCGGCATAGCGATCAGGCGGGATATCGACGAACGCGATCTCGACCAGATCACTCAACCAATCGCGCGTTTCCGGCTTTGATGCAAAGGCATCGCCAACGGCAGAAGGCACGCTGACCACCTCGCGCATCGTCAGCGCACGTGCGCCGCGTGAGCCCCACCAAAACAGACAGCCGGCCACCAAGACCAGCAGCACCCCAATCCAGATCATCCCCCAACGCTCCCTCTCACGCTGCTCAAGCCGGACGTACCGGCTCTGTACGATACAGCCAAACGCGGGCAGCGTCTTGGCGCGACCCGCACCGCAATCGCCCCCTCCACCAGCGTCATCCGTGGCTGGCGGGTGCCGGTCCAGGCAACCGACCAACGGCATAAACGTACCCCGCACCATACGGCAGCGTACAATGCGCCCGGATACAACGGGGGGAACATGAACTTTGACGCTGTGACAATGCAGGGCAATACCTGTCCGATCTGCCGCCAATCGCGTGTGAATCCGCGCATCAATGACCTGCAGGCACATTTTCTCCGCATGGGCCGCCACAAAGCGGTGATCGTCACCACGCTGGCCTCGATCCTGCTCTCGGCGCTGCTGACTGCGCTGATCAAGCCGGCGATTGCTGGCTCGGCGGCCGATTCAACCAGTCTGGCGGTGGCGATACTGGTACCTGCGATCGTCGCGCCCCTGGTCAGCCATTGGGCCTGGACGCTGCTGTACCAGATCGAGGCAACCCGGCAACAACTCGAACTGGCCGTGATCCGCGATGACATGACCGGGATGTTCAACCGGCGTCATTTCATCGCGATGCTGGAGCAGGAGTTGCATCGCGCCCGCCGCAATCGGCTGCCGCTTTCCATCCTCCTGTTCGATCTTGATCACTTCAAGCAAGTCAATGACACCCACGGCCATGCCGCCGGTGATGCTGCATTGGCCGCAATCGGCAAGCTGCTCAACGAGCAGGTGCGCCCCTACGATGTGGCTGCCCGCCATGGCGGCGAGGAGTTTGCCGTCTTGATGCCCGGCCTCGACAAGCAGAACTCGACTGCCACCGCCGAGCGCCTGCGCCAGTTGATCGAAACATTGCCGATCACCCTGCCCGACGAGACCGGCACGACGATCCGCTTGACCGCCAGTTTCGGCGTCGCCAGCCTGATCGATGACAACGACGACACGCGCAAGATGCTGCATCGCGCCGATATCGGCCTGTATGCGGCCAAGAGCGCCGGCCGCAACCGCGTGGGAACGGCCGAGGCGTAAATCGACAGCGAGTTGTCACAGCCCGCAATCACGCGCGATTCAGCACGAAATCGAGGCCGGCCCGCACTGCCGCCACCTGTGCGTCATTGCATTGCGCGGCACTGGCACGCGGGCTGTCCGGGTACACCTCGGTCGTGCTGACGAAAGCCGCATCGCTGAGCCCGGCGCACAGGCCCAGCCGCTTGCAGTCGTATTCGATCACGCCCGGCGCGATCATCGGCGAGCCAATCAGGGTGCCATCGGCATCGGCCGGTGCGATATGGGTGACGGCGGCGACCGCCTCGATCATCGCGCGCTGGAACGCCGGCTGCGGCCGGGCGCTGTCATCCACCAGATAAAAGCCATCGGGGATGGTGCCGGGTACGAACGGTTTGCCATCACGCGCGGCCAGTGCCGGGCGGAATTCGTCTTCATCGGAATCGGTGGTTTCATGCAGGTCGATATGCAGCACGATGCCGGCGTTGTATGGCGCCACCCACTGCATCAACGCGGCAGCTTCCTCGGCCGGGCTATCGGCCACGAATGAGCGGTTGGGGTCAACGGCTTCCGCATTCCAGCGCTGGATGCGCTCATAGCCCCACGGGCTGACGCAGGGCACGATCAGCAGATTGATGCGGCCGGCATAGGAAGCAGCATCACGCTCGGCAAATTGCAGGGCACCATGCACGCCACTGGTCTCGTAACCATGCACGCCGCCGGTAATCAGCGCGGTCGGCAGCGCATCATCCCAATCGCGGCTTTTAAGCGCATATAGCGGATAACGGCCATCGTCGCCGTAATCGAGTTCGCCGTATTGGATGACATCAAACTGGGCACGCAGCGCATCGATGCGTGGCAGCACTTCATCGGCATAGCGGCGCTCGATACGCTGGCGCCGACGCCATGCGGCTTTCTCGGCCGCATCCCACGGCTGGCCGGTACGGCCGATCGGGTAGCTCATCGTGGTGTCCTTGTTGAAACCCCTCATTCTAATCGCGCTACCCGCCGCGCCGTCGCAAACAATAATGCCCGGCAAGGCCAGCCGAAGGTGACCGTGCTGGGCATCGATGACGCCAACGCTTTACTTGGCCGGCAACGCATACTCCAACTGATACGGCGGCGGCTCGCCACCGGGGCCGGTCAGGTAATGCTGCATCCACTGCATCAGGCGCAGCGAATAGTCATAGCGCGAGCCGGCACGCTGGTTGCCGTGGCCCTCGCCCGGATACAACACCAGCCGCACCGGTGCCTTGCCGGCCAGCTTTAGATAGCGATACATCATGTAGGACTGCATCACCGGCACACGCGGGTCGGCCTCGCCGTGCAGGATCAGCGTGGGCGTGCGCGATTTTTCCGCGTGATTGATCGGGCTTTGCTGGGCAAACATCGCCGGCTCCTGCCACGGCCATTTGCCCATATGCACCAGATACTGCTCCCACGGGATATCGCCGGTGGTAATCAGCGATGCTTGATCGGAAATACCGACAAACATCACCGAGGCAGCGAAGCGCTCGCTGTAATACGTCGCGCCCCAAGCGCTGGCATAGCCGCCATACGAGCCACCGGTGATGCCGACCTTGGCCTTATCGGCCAAACCGATCTCGATCAGGTGATCGACGCCATCCACCACATCATCAAACTCGCCCATGCCGGGCTTGCCAAAGCCCAGTTTGGAAAACGCCACCCCGCGCCCGGTGCTGCTGCGGTAATTGGGCAGAAAGCTGGCAGAGCCCTGCGCCGCCAACACCTGCAAGGGCTGCGAATAGGCGCTTAACCAACCGTTGGAATAATGCGATTCCGGGCCGCCATGCACGACGGTGACCAATGGCACCCGCGCATTGCCACGGCGGTTGAGCGGGTGCACCAGCAAGCCTTCGATTTCCAGCCCGTCGCGGCTCCTGTAGCGGATCACTTCCTGCCGCGCCAAGGCCACGTTATCCAGCCACGGGTTGGAATTGCCAAGCCGCTGCGCCGCCGTGCCGCCCGCAGCCAGCACAAAAGCCTCCGACGGATGCTGCGGCGTGCTGCCCGCCAAACCAACATCGCCCGCTTGGGACAGGCTGAACCCAGTCCAGATCGGCCCGCCCAGCGGCAACAAGGTGCGCTGATTGCCGCCATCGGTACCAATCTCGCCTAAACGCGCCTCAACCCCTTCATGGCTGATAAAAACCATGCGCTGGCCATCGCGCCATTTGACATCCATGACATGGCCCAGCAAACCGGGCATCACATCGCGGAAGGCACCGCCGTTTTTGCCGGTCACCATCAGCCGACCCTGCTGGGCATCGTGCTTGTCTTCGGCCGAGATAAAGGCCAGATGCTCACCATCGCGGCTCCATGCCATCGCGCCCAGCTTGCCCGGGTTATCCACCTGCCCCAACAGCTTGCCATCCAACCCGATGATGCGAATCTTGGTGAACACCAAGGTGTCATCGGTCAACTGGCG
>JAUNTK010000012.1:18926-34740 GCA_030538735.1 Pseudomonadota bacterium | reverse complement strand
CCATCCAGTAAATCCGTCCTTTTCGTCGCTGCGCTGGTTGCCGCCAGCGGGGTGGCAATGGCGCGTTCGTCGGATCGCAACCAACCGATGAATATCCAGGCCGATACCACCACCTACAACGCCAACTCGGCCAACACGCCCACCGTGGTGAGCGGCAATGTCGTCATCACCCAGGGCACGCTCAAGATCGATGCCAGCCGCGCGGAGGTCTACGAGAACCGTGGCGACATCTCACGCACGGTGCTGACCGGCAGCCCGGTACGCATGTCGCAACAGATGGATGATGGCACGCCGATGAATGTCACCGCCACGCGGATCGATTACGACATGAAGACCGAAATCGTCACCCTGACCGGCAACGTCGTGTTGACCCAGCCGCGTGCCAATATGCGCGGCGAGCGCGTGGTCTACAACATGCGTACCGGCCAAGTGCAAAGCGGCGGCCAAGGCCAGGGCCGGGTCAACATGACCATCCAGCCCAGGACAGGCGGCAACTGATGCTGCTCGCCGAGGGGCTCAAGAAGCGCTACAAATCGCGCGAGGTGGTCAAGGATTTTGGCCTGACACTTGATGCCGGCGAAGTGGTTGGCCTGCTGGGCCCGAACGGTGCCGGCAAGACCACCTGCTTCTACATGATCGTCGGCCTGGTGCCGGCCGATGCTGGCCGCATCGAATTGGATGGCAAGGATGTCAGCAACGCGCCGATGTACGAACGCGCCAAGCTTGGCGTTGGCTACCTGCCGCAAGAGCCCTCGGTGTTCCGCAAACTGAGCGTGGCCGACAACCTGCGCTTGGTGCTGGAGCTGCGCCGCGATCTGGATCGCGCCGGCCGCGAGCGCGAACTCGCCGCGTTGATGGACGAATTGCAGGTGACCCATGTCGCCGATCAACTCGGCACCAGCCTCTCCGGCGGCGAGCGGCGCCGGGTCGAAATCGCCCGCGCACTGGCCGCCAACCCGCGCCTGATGCTGCTTGACGAACCGTTCGCCGGCGTTGACCCGATCTCGGTCGGCGAAATCCAGCGGATCATCAGCCACCTCAAGAACCGCGGTATCGGCGTCTTGATCACCGATCACAATGTGCGCGAAACCTTGGGGATTTGCGATCGAGCGTATATCCTGAACGAAGGCAAGGTGCTCGCTCAGGGGGCTCCGGACATCTTGTTGGCTGATCCCGAAGTGCGGCGTGTCTATCTGGGCGAAAGTTTCCGCCTGTGATCGCAGCGGGCATGGGATCGCTGTCTACGCATGATCCCGGAACCCGATGAAACAGCAGCTCACCGCCAGTCAAACCCAACAGCTCGCGCTGACGCCGCAATTGCGTCAGGCGCTGGCCGTATTGCAGATGTCATCGGCCGAACTCGAAATCGAGATCGCCAACGCGGTCGAATCCAATCCGTTGCTGGAATGGAGCGAGGAAGCGCCGATCGAAGTCGCCAGCGAACACGCCAACCGCGAACAATCCGAGCAAACCGCGCCCGGCAGCGATGCCGAGACCGATGCCAACTGGGATAGCCTCGACCTGCCCGATTGGGCCTCGGCACCGGATGAGTGGAGCGCCGCGCGCGGCAACCGTGATGGCGATGACGACAATGATGCCGCCGCCCGCCAGATCGTCGAGGAAAGCCTGCACGACCACCTGCTCTGGCAGTTGCGGCTGAGCCAGCTGGGGCCACGCGATATGCAGATCGGCATGGCGTTGATCGATGCCATCGACAACGATGGCTATATGCGCGAGCCGCTGGAGGCCATCGCCCGCCTGCTTGCCCCGGATTACACGCTGGATGCCGATGACATCCTGCCGGTGCTGCGCCTGATCCAGCAATTTGACCCGGTCGCGGTCGGCAGCCGCGATCTGGCCGAATGCCTGGCCGTGCAGATCGCCCAACTGCCTGCCGATACCCCGGCGCGCGATCTGACCCGACGCATCGCCGAGGAGGCCATCGAGCGCCTGCCGCGGATCGGCAGCCAGGGCGTCGCCAGTGAATTCAACTGCAGCGTGGCCGAGGCCGAGGCCGCCATCGAACTGCTACGCACGCTCGACCCGCGTCCGGGCGCGCAGATCGGCGGTCTCGACCACGATACCTATGTGATCCCGGATGCGGTGATCTGGCGTCAGCGCGGCCGCTGGCAGGCGGCCTTGGCCGGCAGCGGACGGCCGCCAATCAATATCAATCGCGAGTACGCGAAGATCGCCGCCGAAACTGCCGGCAACGATGGTCAATACCTGCGCGGCTGCCTGCAAGAAGCACGCTGGTTCTTGAAAAACATCGAGCAACGCGGCGAAACCCTGCTGCGCGTGGTGCAGTGCCTGCTGCGCGAGCAGGCCGGCTTCCTCGAATTCGGCCCACAGGCGCTGCGCCCGCTGACCCTGCGCGAGGTCGCGGAAAAACTGGAACTGCACGAATCCACCATCTCGCGCGCCATCGCCCGCAAGCATGTGCGCACCCCGCGCGGCACCGTCTCGCTGCGTGATTTCTTCGCCTCCGGGGTTGAGCACGATGGCGTCGCGGCCTCCAGCACCGCGATCCAATCGATGATCCGCGGCCTGATCGAGCAAGAAAACCCGCGCAAGCCGCTCTCCGATGCCGCGCTGACCAGCCAACTCAAGCAAGCCGGTGTCACCGTCGCCCGCCGCACCGTGGCCAAATACCGCGAAGCAATGCAGATTGCCGCCTCCAGCGAGCGGGTCAGGCTTTGAGCGCCCGGGAAACCCTGAACACCCCGCCTTGAAGCGTCACCCCAGCGAAAGCCGGGGCCCAGTGTCTTTGTTTTCAAATCGTTGGCAAGTCGATGGATTCCGGCTTTCGCCGCAATGACGGGTTGCTCAAGCCTTCTTTAACTTGCCCTTCACGCCACCCGCCGGGATTTGCGCGATGCTGTGGTTGCGGCATCGCAACTCACTTACCAAGGAGTTCCTTATGCGGATCGACGTCCAAGGCCAACACATCGAAGTCACCGACGCCCTGCGTAGCTACAGCGAAGAAAAGCTGCTACGCCTGAAGCGCCATTTCGACCACCCGATGGATGTACGCCTGCAGCTTTCACTGGACAAACCGAACCACCGCGCCGAAGGCCATATCAAGGTCAATGGCGGCGATTACCACGCCGATGCCAGCGCCGAAACCATGTACGCGGCGCTCGATCTGCTGGTCGACAAGCTCGACCGCTCGCTGATGAAGCACAAGGAAAAGATGACCAAGCACCATCGCGGCGAGAACCCGGCCCGCGACGGTACCTTTGGCTAATCGGCAAATGGCTGACAAGGCTGTTATGCTCGCCGCCCCGATGCCGCATCCAAGCCGGGCATGAGCCTTAGTCAATTGCTGCAAGCCGAACGCATCGCCATCCTGGGCCAGCCTCAGGATGGCGATCTGCTGTTGCACACCATCGCTGGCCTGTTGGCCGATGATGCCGATCAACAAAACGTGATTGCCGCAAGCCTGCGCCAGCGCGAACGCTTGGGCAGCACCTCGATTGGCCATGGCGTGGCCATCCCGCATGGCCGCAGTGATGTTTTCGATCAGGCCCGCGCCGCCTTTGTACGCCTGCCGGCCCCGGTCGATTACGGCGCCAACGACGAGGAGCAAGTAGACCTGCTGTTTGCCTTGTCGGTGCCGGCGCATTTCAGCCATCAACATCTGCAAATCCTGGCCGAGATCGCCGAGCGGTTTTCCGATGAAAGCCTGCGCCGCGCCCTGCGCGAGGCCGAGGATATCGCCACGCTACACGCGCTGTTGGTCGGGCCACGATGAGCCGGCTGCAGATCAACGCGCAGGATCTCTATCAAGACCTGCAAGAACGGCTTGACCTGCGCTGGCTGGCGGCACGCAATGCGCCCGAGCGCATCCTGATGGCCGAAGAAAACAACGCGCGCCGCCCATCCCTGGCCGGCTATCTCAATATCATCCACCCCAACAAGGTGCAGGTGCTGGGCACCGAAGAACTGCGCTGGCTGGATGGGCTGGATTCGCGGGTGCGCTGGGAAGTCATCCAGAAGATCGTGCAGGCACGGCCGCTGGCCTTGGCGATCAGCAAGAACCAATCGCCGCCCGAAGACCTGCTTGATGCCGCCGAGGAAACCGGCACCCCGCTGTGGGTATCGCCACGGCGCGGCCACGAGCTGCTCAACCTGTTCCAATACCATCTGGCGCGCCAGTTGGCACCGCGCACCACGCTGCACGGCGTGTTTGTCGAGATCTATTCGATTGGCGTGTTGATCACTGGCGAATCGGGCTCGGGCAAAAGCGAGTTGGCGCTGGAGCTGATCACCCGCGGCCACCGTCTGGTTGCCGATGACGCGCCGGAGTTCACCCAGATCGCCCCCGATGTGCTGGATGGTACCTGCCCGCCGCTGTTGCAAGACATGCTGGAAGTGCGCGGCTTGGGCGTGCTCAATGTGCGCAGCATGTTTGGTGATACCTCGGTCAAGCGCAACAAATACCTGCGCCTCGTCATCCACCTGACCCGCCCACATCTGGAGCCCGAACCCAGCGGCCTTGAACGCATCACCGGCGATCTTGGCCTGCGCCGGGTGCTGGATCTGGATGTGCCGATGATCACCCTGCCGGTGATGCCGGGCCGCAACCTGGCGGTGTTGGCCGAAGCCGCCACCCGCCAGCACATCCTGCGGGTCAAGGGCATCGACCCGGCCGCCGCCTTCATGGCGCGTCACAGTCAATTGCTGCACGCCTCCGAACCGTGACTGCGCCATGATGCCGCCCCCTGCCCCACCGCCGCTGTTGTTGCTCTCCGGCATCTCCGGTGCCGGTAAATCAATCGCGCTGAAAACGCTGGAGGATTCCGGCTATTACTGCATCGACAACCTGCCAGTGGAATTGCTGGCCGATTGCCTGCAAACGCTGAAGGCCAGCGAAAGCGGCCTGCCCGGGCTGATCGCGGTTGCCATCGATGTGCGCAGCCGCAGCGATCTGGCCGACATGCCCGGCTGGCTGGCTGCGCTGGGCCGTGAAGGCCACGACCCGCAACTGGTGTTCATCGATTGCGATGACGAATCCCTGCTGCGCCGCTACGCCGATACCCGCCGCCGCCATCCGCTGAGCCATCTTGGCTTGGCGCTTGGTGATGCCATCGCGCTGGAGCGGCAGGTATTGCGGCCATTGAGCAGCTTGGCCGATGTGCATATCGACAGCTCGGCGCTGAATGTGCACCAGCTGCGCCGCATCATCATCGAGCGGCTGGGCGTCGGCCACGATCAACCACCCGCCGTACTGCTGCAATCCTTCGCCTACAAGCGTGGCCTACCGGCCGATGCCGATTTCGTGTTCGATGCGCGGGTGCTGCCCAACCCGCATTGGAACCCGGAGCTGCGCCCACTCTCTGGCCGCGACATGGCCGTGCGCGCCTATTTCGATGCCGAACCTGAAATGCAGCTTTACCTTGCCCAGGTGTGCGAGTTTCTCGATACCTGGCTGCCGCGCCTGCGCGAAGCCACCCGCAGCTACATCACCATCGCCTTCGGCTGCACTGGCGGCCGCCATCGATCAGTGTATCTGGCCGAATCGATCGCCAGTCATCTGCGCGAACGCGGCTGGCCGGACAGCGCCACCTATCATCGCGAGCAAGCATAAGGACTCGACATGCAAGGCTACCCGTGCCGGGGCCGCTGTTGCACACTAAGGCCATCGCCGTTGAATCCTGACGCCATGTTCGTGCTTTTTTCCATCGCCGTGCTGCCCGTAGCCACATCGCGACCCGCGCCCCAGTCACCGATTGCGGTCAACCCATGAGTGTCGGCATCCTGCTTGTCACCCATGCCGGCATCGGCGCGGCGCTACTCAATTCCTGCACCCGCGTATTGCGCACCTTGCCGCTATCGGCCGAGGCCTTCGAGGTGCCCTTCGATGCCGACCCCGCTGCCTTGCTCGCCGCCGCCAGTGGCGCGATGCGCCGTGTCGATCAAGGCCACGGCGTATTGATCCTGACCGATATGTACGGCGCCAGCCCCAGCAATCTGGCCGCGCAACTGGCGCAATTGGGTACGCCGGCCAAGCGCGTCTCCGGGCTTAATCTGCCGATGTTGATGCGGGTGATGAACTACCCCGAGCAAACTCTGGCAGAGCTGCAATCAACCGCCTCGGTGGGTGGCCGCAATGCCGTGCAGTTGGACGACCCAAGCTGAGGCCACCGCCATGATCGAACGCGACATCACCGTCACCAACAAACTGGGCCTGCATGCGCGCGCCAGCGCCAAGCTGGTGCAGACCACATCGGGCTTTCGCAGCAGCATCAAAATGAGCGCGAAGGGCCGCGAGATCGATGCCAAAAGCATCATGGGCGTGATGATGCTGGCCGCCGGCCAAGGCACGCTGGTGACCCTGCGCATCGATGGCGAAGACGAACAGGCGGCGATGGCCGCTGCACTTGATCTCTTCACCCGCAACTTCGACGAGGGCAGTTGATGCGGCGCGACCTATCCGGCATCGGCGCATCACGCGGCGCGGCACTGGGCCGTGCCCAAGTGCGTTTGCCGCACGCGCTGGAAGTCACCCAGGAACACATCGAAGAAGACCAAATCGAGGCCGAGCTCGAGCGCGTACATCGCGCTATCGATAGCGTGCGCGCAGAAATGCACCGCCTGCGCGAACGCCTGCACGGCGCGCTGGCGCATGAAGTCGGCGAATTTCTCGACCTGCATGCCCTGCTGCTGGATGACCCAGAACTGCTGCAAGGCCTCGACGATTACATCCGCCACAAACGCTATACCGCCGATTACGCGCTGCGCCGGCAACGCGACCGCATCGCCAATGTTTTTCTCGGCATGGATGATGCCTATCTGCGCAGCCGGATCGACGATATCGATCAAGTAATCAGCCGCATCCACATCGCCCTGCATCAGGGCGACGCCGAATTGCTGGGCATGGCCGGCGATATTCTGGTCACCGACAGCATCGCCCCGGCCGAAGTCGCGCAATTGCAGGCGCAGGGCGTATTGGCGGTGGTGACGACCAGTGGCAGCGCGCTTTCGCATAGCGCGATCCTCGCCCGCAGCCTGCATCTGCCGCTGGTGGTCGGTGCCACGCTGGCCCTGCAAAGCATCAACGATGGCGATGTGCTGGTGGTCGATGGCGGTGACGGCATCGTCATCCGCGAGCCGGACAACAGCGACCTCAAGGCGCATCGCCAGCGCGTCGCCGCCTACAAAGAAGACCACAAGCAGCTCAACCGCCTGCGCCGCGAACCCACCCGCACGCTGGATGGCCACGACATCAAACTGTGGGCCAATGCCGAATCGCGCGAGGATGTCGCCAGCGCGCATGCGCTGGGCGCGGCTGGGGTGGGCCTGTATCGCACCGAATTTTTGTTCCTCGGCAGCCGCGAATTGCCGGACGAAGAAATCCAGTTCCGCGCCTACCGCGATCTGGTGCTGGGCCTGACCGGGCGCACCGCCACCATCCGCACTCTCGATCTGGGCGCCGACAAGGCCGACGACACCGGCCTTGCCCTGCGCAACGAGGAAAACCCGGCACTGGGCCTGCGCGGCATCCGCCTGTCGATGTCACGCATCGATGTGTTTCGCACCCAGTTGCGCGCCATCCTGCGCGCCTCCGGCTATGGCCCACTGCGTATCCTGCTGCCGATGATCAGCGGCCGCGATGAAATCCGCAGCGCACGGCGCTTGATCGATGAGGTCGCCAACGAGCTGCGCGATCAGGGCCATACCCTCGCCGCGCAGATTCCGCTTGGCGCGATGATCGAAGTCCCCGCCGCCGCCATCGCTTTACCCGGCTTTATCCGCGAGATCGATTTCCTCTCGATCGGCACCAATGATTTGCTGCAATACCTGCTGGCCGCCGACCGCAACAACGAGCATCTGGGCGAGCTATACACGCCACTGCATCCGGCTGTGCTACGGATGCTGGCGGACGTGATCCGCATCGGCAAAAAACATGGCCGGCCGGTTTCGGTGTGTGGCGAAATGGCCGGCGATGCCCGCTTTACCGCACTGCTGCTGGCGCTGGGGCTGGAGGAGTTCAGCCTGCACCCCGGCACCCTGCTGCAAGTGCGGCGCGCGATCCGCCAGCATGATCTAACTGAACTGCGCCAACGTGGCCGCAGCCTGTTGCGTGCGCGTGACCGGCAGGCGATTGAAAATTGGATTAAGCAGATTGCCTCGGCATGAAAATCATGGCGCGCCTGAAATCGGCCCTGTATCGCCATCGCAAGCCGCTCAAACGCCTGATCGCGCTGAGCCGCAACCTGATGCCAGCGCCGGTGGAAAGACGCTTCATGCAGTGGATGGAAACACTCGCCTTCAACCTGACCCCACAACACCAATCCGATACCTTGCCGCCGGTCTTCATGTACTGGGCGGATCGCTACATCCGCCCCAAGTTCCAGCAGCTGGGCGCAGAATCGCCAGAGGATTTGTACGGCATTGAAATCCTCAACATGGCCCAGCGCAGGCCCGATCAGGCGCTGCGCATCATCAGCCTTGGGGCGGGGGCAACGGCGATCTGGAAATACGCCTGGCCCAGCGGCTACGCGATCACGGCCTGCGGTTTTCACTGACCGCCGTCGATCTCAACCGCGCCAATATCGAGCGCGGGCGGGCCAACGCACGCGCGGCCGGTCTGGGGCAACAGATGCAGTTCCATGCCGGCGATTGCCTGGCACTTGAAGGCTGGCCGCCGCACGATGTGGTGATCGTCAACCAGTTTCTGCATCACGTCGATCAGCTTGAACGCTTCTGCGTATTGCTTGATGAGCTGACCGATGCCGAAGGCGTCATCCTGAGCAGCGATGTGATCGGCCGCAACGGCCACCTGCTTTGGCCCGGCGTGGCCGAAGAAGTGCAGGCCTTCTGGCAGCAATTGCCGGCCGACAAGACGCTCGACCGTGGCGATGGCCAGCTCAAACCACGCTATCCCGAGGTCGATCACGCCGCCTATTCCAACGAGGGCGTGCGCGCGCAGGATATCGTCGCCGCGCTGCTGACCCGCTTCGAGTTCGATCTATTCCTGAGCTTTGGTGCCGTGATCATCCCGTTTGTCGAGCGCCGTTTTGGCTTCAACTTCAATATTGATGCGCAAGCCGACCGGGATTTCATCGATGCCGTGGCTACCCGCGACGCAGCCTTGCTGGCCAACGGCACATTCCCTGCCGCCAATATGTTTGCCGTGCTGTGCAAGCCCGGGCGCGCCCAGCGCCGCTGGCAACAACCGATCAACGCCGAGCGCCATGCCGAACTCACCCGCGCCGAAATCGCCAAACTTGGCTGCGTGATGGGCTTCCCTGCCCAACACGCAACAGCGATAATGCCGCCATCATGACCACTTGATCCACGTCGCGCCGCAGGTGCGACATCGCCCTGCCGCCTTGCATCGCACGGCCGCCCCACCGGAACCCGCCCATGGCCGAAGCGCTCCGCCAAGACAAGACCGTGCGCCAGCTGCGCCTGCTTTCCGACGCGCTCGACAGTGGCCGGCTGGGCCCGGTGCGGCGCATGGTCAACACCCTGACCCCGGCCGAAATCGGCAACCTGCTGGAATCCTTGCCGCCGGCCAAACGCAGCGTGATGTGGGGCTTGGTTGATCCCGAAGATGACGGCGAGGTGCTGGTCCACGTCGGTGATGAAGTGCGCGAAAGCCTGATCGCCGAGATGGACGATGACGAACTGGTCGCCGCCGTCGAAGACCTCGACATCGACGACTTGGCCGATCTGGTCGAAGACCTGCCGGATGCGGTGATCGACGAAGTGCTGAAATCGATGGACCGCGAGAACCGCGAGCGCCTCGAACAAGTGCTGTCCTTCGATGAGGACACCGCCGGCCGCCTGATGAACCCGGATGTGGTCACCGTGCGCGCCGATACCAGCATCGATGTGGTGCTGCGCTATCTGCGCCTGCGCGGCGAGCTGCCGGACAATACCGATCATCTCTACGTGGTCAACAAGCGCCACCAATTGATGGGCTGGGTCGCGCTTCAGGATCTGGTCACCCACGAGGGCAGCACGCCGGTCAACCAGTTGATCGATGACGAGCTGGAATCGATCCACGTCGAGGATTCGGCCGAAGAAGTCGCGCGCCGGTTCTCGGATAACGATTGGGTATCCGCGCCCGTGGTGGACGATGCCAACATCCTGCTTGGCCGCATCACCGTCGATGACGTGGTGGATATCATCCGCGAGCAGGCCGAGCATCAGGCATTGGGCGCGGCCGGTCTGGATGACGATGAGGATTTGTTCTCGCCCATCCCGCGCGCGGTGCGTGGCCGCATGGTCTGGCTGTGCATCAACCTGGGCACGGCGTTTCTCGCCGCCAGCGTAATCGGCCAGTTTGAAGGCACCATCCAGCATATCGTCGCGCTGGCGGTATTGATGCCAATCGTCGCCGGCATCGGCGGCAATGCAGCGGTGCAAGTGCTGACCCTGATGGTGCGTGGCCTGGCTCTTGGGCAAGTGGGCGGCAGCAATGCGCGCACCTTGCTATGGAAGGAAGTGCGGGTGGCGATGATCAATGGCGTGTTGATTGGCGGTCTGGTTGGCTTGATCGCGCTGGTGTGGTTCCGCGAATGGAAACTCTCGATGGTGATCGGGCTGGCGCTCATCATCAACTTCACCTGTGCCGCGTTGGCCGGCGTCTTGCTGCCGTTGCTGATGAAGCGGATGCGCATCGACCCAGCGGTGGCCGGCACCGTGGTCGTCACCGCCGTCACCGATGTGATGGGCTTCTTGAGCTTCCTCGGCCTTGCCACCCTGATCTTGCTGAAGTGAGCGGCGCGGGCGTCAACACACTGCCCGGCATCGCGATCATCGGCGGTGGTCCGGCCGGCTTGATGGCCGCCGAAACCGTGCGCGCAGCCGGCATCGAAGTCGATCTATTCGATGCGATGAAATCGGTCGGCCGCAAATTCCTGATCGCCGGCAAAGGCGGGCTCAACCTCACCCACGCCGAAGCACGCCCGCAATTCGATGCCCGCTACCGCGAGCGCGCACAGGCCATCGGCGCGTGGCTAGATGATTTCGATGCCGATGCCCTGCGTGAGTGGGCGCGCGGCTTTGGCATCGAAACCTATATCGGCAGCTCTGGCCGGGTGTTCCCGGATGATCGCAAAGCGGCACCGCTACTGCGCGGCTGGGTGCGCCGCCTGCGCGAATCCGGCGTGCGCTTCCATATGCAATACCGCTGGCTGGGCTGGGCCGATGATGGCGCGCTGCGCTTCGCCACGCCCGAGGGCGAATGCCAAATCGAAGCCCGTGCCACGGTGATGGCGATGGGCGGCGGCAGCTGGCCGCAGCTGGGCAGCGATGGCCGCTGGGTTACGCCGCTGATCGAAGCCGGCATCGATACTGCGCCATTGCAGCCCGCCAACTGCGGCTTCGATATCGGCTGGAGTACACATCTGGTCAGCCGCTTTGCCGGCGCCCCGCTGAAACCCGTCATCGCCCATTGGCACGATGAGGCGGGCCGCGAACACGCCCTGCAAGGCGAATGCGTACTGACCGAAACCGGCATCGAAGGCAGCCTGATCTATGCGATCTCGGCCGAACTGCGCGAGGCGATCAACCGCGATGGCCGCGCGGTGCTGTGGCTGGATCTGGCCCCGGCCCGTGGCCTGTCACGCCTGCAACACGGCCTCGAACAACCACGCGGCAAACGCAGCATCGGCGAGCACATCCGCCGCCAAACTGGGCTTGATGCCGCCAAGACCGCCCTGTTGTTTGAAATCCTCGACACCCCCGCCCAGCGCGATCCAACCGCGCTGGCCGCCGCCATCAAACGCCTGCCGTTGGTCCTGCAACGCCCGCGCCTGATCGATGAAGCGATCAGCAGCGCCGGTGGCGTGCGCCTCGAAGCACTCGACCGGCACCTCATGCTGCGTGACAAACCCGGCGTATTCGCCGCCGGCGAAATGCTCGACTGGGAAGCCCCGACCGGCGGCTACCTGCTGCAAGCCTGCTTCGCCAGCGGCCTGCGCGCCGGGCGTGGCGCGCTGACATGGTTCGCGCAGAAAGCGCACTAGCGGCGGCGCTGCCCGGCACTCAATCGACGCGCAACATCACGCCACTGAGCCCGCCGCCGGCTGGCTCAACTGCTGGTATTTGCGCCCGATCAGCATCGCTGTTTCCAGCGCCTGCTCATAGTTCAAGCGCGGGTCGACGGTGGAGCGATAGGCGCGGGCAAGATCGGCATCGGTCAGGTCGCGCGCACCGCCGGTGCACTCGGTGACATCCTCGCCGGTCAATTCCAGATGGATACCGCCCAAGCGGGTGCCGGCGGCCAGATGCAGATCGAAGGCCTGCTCAATCTCGCTGCGGATAGCGCCAAAGCGCCGCGTCTTGTAGCCGTTTGAGCTGTTTTCGGTATTGCCGTGCATCGGGTCGCATACCCAGAGCGCACGCGTGCCCTCGCGCTTGATCGCATCAAGCATCGGCGGCAGTTTGCTGGCGATGTCCTTCGCGCCCATGCGGTGAATCAGGGTCAACCGGCCCGGCTCATTGTCCGGGTTGAGTATTTCGACCAGACGCAGCAGATGATCAAGCGACATCGATGGCCCAACCTTGACCGCAATCGGGTTGCGGATGCCACGAAAATACTCGACATGAGCGCCATCGAGCGCCGCCGTGCGCATCCCGATCCACGGGAAATGGGTGCCGAGGTTGAACCAGCCCCATTGGCGCGGCACCTGCCGGGTCAGCGATTCCTCATAGGGCAGCAGCAAGGCTTCGTGCGAGGCATAGAAATCGACCCGATCCAGATTGTGCGCCGGCTCGCCGGAGAGGGTTTCCATGAAACGCATCGCATCGGAAATCCCGGCGACGATGCGCTGGTACTCATCGGCCAGCGGCGAGTGCGTCACCCATGACAGGTTCCAGTTTTCCGGATGATGCAGGTCGGCAAAGCCGCCATCGATCAACGAGCGGACGAAATTGATGGTGAGTGCCGAGCGCGAATGCGCGGCGATCATCCGCTCCGGGTCGGGCAGACGTGCAGCGGCGGTGAATTCCGGGCCGTTGACGATATCGCCGCGATAACTCGGCAGTTCGACACCATCACGCACTTCCATATCCGCCGAGCGCGGCTTGGCATATTGGCCGGCAAAACGCCCGACCCGCACCACCGGCATGCGCAATGCATGCACCAGCACCACGCTCATCTGCAGCAGTACTTTCAGCCGATTGGAGATCACCGCGGGCGTGCAATAGGCAAAGTTCTCGCAGCAATCGCCCCCTTGCAGCAGGAAGCGGCGGCCCTCCTCGGCATCGGCCAGTTGCTGGCGCAGGTTGAGGATTTCCCACGAGGTCACCAACGGCGGCAACGCATGCAATTCATCAAGCGTGCGATGCAACTTGTCGGCATCCGGGTACTGCGGCTGTTGCAGGGCTTCGCGCTGACGCCAGCCCGCAGGCTGCCAATCGTGCGGCAGATTCACCGGTTGCGGGCCACTGGGCGATTTACGGCTGTTGACCGGACTCATCACGCACCTCCTACCCTTGCCTTGCCACGGTCGGCAAACCCGGCCAGCAGCGCCCAACCACCCAGCAACACAAACCAGAGCAGCGACCACATCGGCATCGTCAACCCCAGGAACGTCCAATCGATCATGCTGCAGTCACCGCTGGCGGTCAGCACCTTCTTGATCGCGCCGCCCCAGCCCTGCATCTGGGCGACGAAGCCCATGCCGGCACCGCAACTGGAAATTTCCGGCGGGTACAACTGCACCCAGACATGGCGACCGGCGATTGCGATGCCCACCACCGCCGCCAGCGCCGCCAGCACGCCATAGGTCTTGCGCCCGCGAGGCGATTTCGGCGCATGCAGGCCCCCAATCAAAAACAATACACCGGCCGCGGCAAACGCGATCCGCTGCAGGATGCAGAAATCGCAGGGCATCAAACCTTCGACAAACTGCACATACAGCGCATACGCCAGCAAACCGGCACAGGCCAGAAAACCAAGCAGAAAACGGGAACGGAACGACCAGTGCAGCGGATTCATCGGAAAACTCGGGAAACAGGGTGGATCATGCAGTGCAACATAACAGATGACGGGCGCGCTGGCGCGGGCCTTTCAGGCTGCCGGATGAATGACCCGCGCCATGCTGATCGCATCGACGTAGCGGCCGGCCCGCCAAGCAAAATCCCGATGCCGGCCCTCCTCGACAAACCCATGTCGCTGATACAGCGCGATCGCCGCCGCATTGTCCGCGTATACCTGCAACTCGATGCGCCTGATTTGCAGCCAGTCATCAGCCAGCGCCAATGCCGCGGCCAGCTAGGCTCGGCCAACGCCACGCCCGGCGCAGTCATCGCGCACGCCCATGCCGATTTCGGCCACATGGCGGCGGCGTGGATTGCTGCAGATCTGCAGGCCCAACTGCCCCACTACCTCGCTACCCACCTCGGCCACCAGCATGTGCAGATCAGGCGCAACGGGCTGCATCCGGGTGTGCCAAAGCGCTTCGGAGGGCATCGGCAACTGCAGTGTGCCGGCCTGCGCCAACGGCGCGGCGTAGACCGCACGAACGGCACGGTAATCACCAGGTTCGGCGCGACGGATGTTGATCTCGGACATACCCCAGTATCACCCGGCAATCAGGCGTTCGGCTTCCACGGCGCTCAATTCACGCCACTCGCCCTTGCCCAAATCACCCAATTGCAGCGGCCCGATCGCCACCCGCAGCAAGCGCAGCACGTCAAAATCCAGCGCGCCCAGAATGCGCCGAATCTGTCGATTGCGGCCTTCATCCAGCACGATTTCCAGCCACGCATTTTTTTCGCCATGCCGCAGCAGGCGCGCGCGCTGCGCGGCAAGCCGTTCACCATCGATCACCACGCCGGCCTCCATCCGCCGCATATCGGCCTCAGCCGGCAACCCGGCCACCTGCACGTGATAGGTCTTGACCGGGCCGGTCAGCGGGTCGGTGATGCGCGCCGCCCACGCCGGATCATTGCTGAACAACAACAGGCCTTCACTGGCCTTGTCCAAACGGCCTACCGGCGCAATCCAGCCCAGTTGATGGCCGTCGAAGCAGCGATACACGGTATCGCGCCCTTGCTCATCGCGATGGGTGGTCAGCAAACCGCGCGGCTTGTTCAACATCAGGCAGCGCCGCTCGACAGCCGCCGCTGGCGCACCTGCGAGGGTGATCGCGGTTTCGTTTTCATTGGTGGCCGATTCGGGATCGCGCACCACCCGGCCACGTACCCGGACTTCACCCGCACGGATCATCCGCTCCGCCGCTGTGCGCGAGCACAACCCGCGCTTGGAAAGCACCCGCGCCAGCCCGATCCTACGGCCAGCGGTTACGCGCTTCACTCGCTCTTTTTGCCCGCCTGCTCGGCTTCCGGCGCGGCCGCCTGCGGCTGGCCAATCGCGGTCGGCTTGCCGGTGGCGATACGCACGCCACGCGCCTTCATCCAGGCATCAAACTCATCCGCCGTCATGCGCTTGCCGCCCTGGCTCATGTCGAAGCGCCACGGCGTATTGTCGAACTCGGTTTTTGGCTGATATGCGGCCGGGTCATTCGGATTGGCCGGGGTCGGTGCCGGCAGTGCGGTAGCGACGCGGCAGGCTTCGATCTGCATCCGCAGCAAAACCTGATCGACGGCAAGCCCCTGATCGTAGCCCTGCGAGAGCACGCCGCTCGGCGCGCCAAGCTCGGTCACCGAGGAGGCCAGCTCACTGGATACCGAAATCGCCGCACCCGGCGGCAGTGGTAGCACCTGCGGGACACCCGCACATACGGCAGTATTGGCCTGGGCGGTGCCGGCCAGCAGCAGGAAGGGGGCGGCGATCAGCAGACGCAGCATCACGGATTCTCCAGTAAACATGAACCAAATCGACAAGAGT
>JAUNTK010000012.1:17382-18916 GCA_030538735.1 Pseudomonadota bacterium | reverse complement strand
AGGGAAACCAAGCCGAATTACAAACCTTTTATCGCCTCCTGCGCATTCATCAAGCGGCGACGTGATGGCGGTCATGGGCCGAGCCAAAAAGAAACCCGGCCGAAGCCGGGTTTCTTCATCACTTCAAGCCAGCGCCAGATCAGTTCTGGACGTTCAGCTCAGTACGACGGTTGGTTTCGTTGCGGCAGGCCGGCGAGGTCTGCGGTGTCGGAACCAGCGGGCGGCTCTCGCCGTAGCCAACCGGGCCAGCCAGACGGCCGGCTTCAACGCCGTTGCTGGTCAGGTAGTTGTACACGGCGCGGGCACGACGCTCGGACAGGGCTTGGTTGTAGGCGTCGGAACCGCACAGATCGGTGTGGCCGGCGACTTCAACGCGCATCTGCGGGTAGCGCTTCAGGATTTCGATGGCCTCGTTGAGGATGGCCACGGCGTCCGGACGCAGGTTCGACTTGTCGAAGTCGAAGTTGACGCCCTTCAGGTCGATGGTCAGCGGAACCGGGCAGCCATCCGGGCCAACGGCGGTGCCGGCCGGGGTGTTCGGGCAGCGGTCATCGCAATCGTTGATGCCGTCACCATCGCTGTCCATGTCGGCGCAGCTCGGGCCAGCCGGCGGCGGCGGCGGCGGGGCAACCGGCTGCACCGGTTCCGGGCCGAGGGCGATGGTCAGGCCAACCGAGGCCAGCAAGTCAACAAACTGGTCTTGCTGCTTGTAGACGTAGCGCGGGGTGGTCAGCGGCATACCGGACGGGCCTGCCTGCTCCTTGTCGAAGTCAACGCGGGCACCGATTTCGGTACGCAGGTTGACGCGGCCGTAATCGGCCTGCAGACCAACGCCCAGATTCAGCGCAGCGTTGTTGGCGCGGTGCTGGGCCGGGTAGTTGCCATGGATATCCGGCGCACCATTCCAGCCAATGAATTCTTCTTCGTGACGCTGCATGCCGACGCCGAACTTGATGTACGGCCACCAGGTGCTGTCAGCATTGCGGAAGTGGTAACGGGCATCGACCGAAGCGCCGTACTGGCTCCACCACAGGTTCTGGTTGGCCTTCTTGGCCGGGTTCTGGTAGTTCAACTCCAGATCCACCGACCAGTTCGGCGACCAGAACTTGCCGAAGCCGAGGGTACCGAAGATGGCATCGTCAGTGCCGCGATCCTTGTCCTGGAAGTTCACGCCGGTCGAGGCGGATACATACCAGCGATCATCAAACTCCTGGGCAATGGCGGAATGCGCCACGCCCATGCCACACAGCAGTGCGGCGCAGAGGAGTTTCTTGTTCATGTTGAGCTCCTTGGGTGGTGAAATAAGTCAAACAAATTGAATGAAATCTACAGCGCGATCTGCGAACAGAACCGTTTCACATCATTGACGTGGCACTGACCCTGCGCAGGACGATGCAAGCCTACGGTCACGCATGTGAAAGTGCCGTTAACAATAGCATAACGCTACGGCTCGGGATATCAGGCTTTCAGCAAGAGTTAATTTTTTGTTGGCGGAAAGCCGCGACCTTCCACATTAAATATAGAGCGCGGTATG
>JAUNTK010000012.1:0-17372 GCA_030538735.1 Pseudomonadota bacterium | reverse complement strand
CAGCCCGATCGAGCGCGGTGGCTGAAAATCGTCTTGCCATCCCGATGCCGTGGACAGCACCGCCGCGCCTTCCGAAGGAGAAGCGAAATTCACCGAAAGTCAAGACACAAGCACAAATTGAGGCTGAGTATGTAAAGTATCGTTCAGCTGTCATTAAAGATTTCCTGCTTACCTTGCGCCAACTTTGATCCAGCCGCCCATTCAGTTTCGGGCGGCACCCGGTGAAAGCGGCCTTTCCATTCGAGGCCCATCACCCAGGGCCGTTGAAGCGCCATCCCGGTGCCACCGCCCTCCCCATAACGCCATGCCATAGACCGATTCATCCATGATCCTCGTTTGCGGAGGCGGTCGTGCGGCGCAACGAGCAAGGAGTACGACAATGAAACTGGAATGGATCCTGTGGTTCGCCTCGATCCTCCCGCCGCAGGCCAGCGATTCGCTGTGTCTGTCCACCACGCTGTACTTGGAGGCCCGCAACCAGCCGACCATCGGCCAGCAGGCCGTCGCCGAAGTGGCCCTGCGCCGTGAAGACAGCGGGCTGTGGGGCGATTCGATGTGCGATGTAGTCACCGCCCGCAAGCAGTTTGCGCCAACGCTGGTATCGCCGCAGACCCGCCTCAGCAATACCGAGGCCTGGGCTCATGCGGTCACGGTGGCGCTGGATGCCGAAGCCAACTGGGCGCTGCCGGTCGGCCAGCGCAAGGAAATCGTGCCCGGTGCCAGCCACTTTCTGGCCCATAACATCGCCTACCCCAGCTGGCGCAATGCCTATCAGGTCGCCACCATCGGCGATCACACCTTTCTCAGGGTGCAGCGCCTGGCCAACAAGCGCGGCTGATCGCCGCCGGTAGAACGCGCCGTTGCACAACGTCGATGTTTTCTGAACATCGCCCGGTGCATCATGGCAGCCCACCCCCACGATGGACTGCCCATGAAGCTCTACAGCAAACCCGGTGCCTGCTCGACCGCCGACCATATCGCCCTGCAATGGACGGGCGAAGCGTTTGAGGTCGAAGTCGTCAGCCAGACCCAGATCAAGGAGCCGTGGTTTCTTGAGATCAACCCGGCCGGCTCGGTGCCGGCGATTGTCGATGGCGATTTCATCCTGACCCAGAACGCCGCGATCATGGGCTATATCGCCGATTGTCATCCGGCTGCCAAGCTGGCGGGCGATGGCAGCCCGCGCCAGCGTGCCGAGGCCACCCGCTGGCTGTCGTTCTGCAATGCCGATGTACATCCCGCCTTCGGGGCGCTGTTCAACCCCGGCGGCTACTGCGATGACAAGGCGCAGTTCGACAATATCCGCGACAAGGCCCGCCAGCGCGTGCGCAAGCATTTCGAGACCGCCGACAAGCGCCTCGGCGAGGCCGACGGCTGGCTGGCCGGTTTCCGCAGCTTTGCCGATCCCTATTTGTTCGTGATGATGGGCTGGGCCGGCAAGATGGGCATCGAGTTAAGCGACCTGCCGCATCTGGCCGCCTTCCACAAGAAGATGTCAGCCGATGCCGGTGTGCAGGCCGCATTCAAGGCCGAAGGCTTGATCTGAACGGGCCGGGCTTGGGCGATCGGGGCAAAAACGCATCGCAAACCCAAGCCCGCGCTTCACGTTATTCTTGTCACTCACCAAACCATACGGAATGGGACGGATGAAAATCCTGCCGCGCATCGCCCTGCTTTTCGTCATCGCCATCACCCTTGCCGCTTGTGCCACCAGCGGCGGGCGGCGCATTTCCGAGCCGGCCGCCAGCATCCAGCAATTGACGGTGGATGCCCAAGGCAACTGGAACATCCGGCTGCGCCTGCAAAACTACAGCAGCGTGGCCATGACGTTTGATCGCGTCGCGCTGGAATTGAGTGTGAGCGAGACAACGGCGGTCAGGCTTGATGCCGCCCCGGCGCTGACCATCGGCCCGGAATCGGCCGATGTCACCAGCATCGCGGTGACGCCTGATGCCAGCGCCCGCCTGCAGATCGCCGATGCGCTGGCCTCCGGGCGCAGTGTGCGCTACCAATTGAAAGGCCGGCTAACCGCCACCCCGGATGCCGGCCGCGCCCGCGATTTCGACATCACCCGCAATAGCGCACTCAGCCCCGCACCCGGCCTGCCCGGCGTGCTGCGCTGATCGTCCCCTCTTGTCATTGCCGCCATCAGGATCCCCATGAGCCAGTACCGCGCCCCGCTTGACGATATCCAGTTCGATCTGTTCGACGTATTGGGTGTCGAAACCGTATTCCCCGGCATCGGCCAGCCCGATACCAACCGCGAGTTGGTCGAGGCGGTGCTGGAAGAAGGTGCGCGCTTCACCTCACAAGTGCTGGCCCCGCTCAATGCCATCGGCGACCAACAGGGCTGCACACTGGATAGCGAAACTGGCGATGTCACCACCCCGGATGGCTTTGCCGCGGCCTACACGCAGTTTGTCGAGGGCGGCTGGCCGGGCCTGAACGCGCCGGTGGCATTTGGCGGCCAAGGCATGCCGCATGTGTTGGGCGCGGCAATGAAAGAAATGATCGATGCCGCCAATCTGGCCTGGGGCAATTTTCCGCTGCTCTCGCATGGCGCGGTCGAGGCATTGCTCCATCACGGCACCGAATGGCAGCAAGAAACCTTCTTGAAGCCGTTGGTGGAAGGCCGCTGGACCGGCACCATGTGCCTGACCGAGCCACACGCCGGCAGCGATCTCGGCCTGCTGCGCACCCGCGCACTGCCGACGGGTGATGGCCGTTACACAATCAGCGGCACCAAGATTTTCATCACCGCCGGCGAGCACGACATGGCGGAAAACATCATCCATCTGGTGCTGGCCAAATTGCCGGATGCGCCAGCCGGCAGCCGTGGTATCTCGCTGTTTGTGGTGCCCAAGTTCAAGGTGGGGCCGGACGGCGAGATGGGCGAACGCAATGCCGTGCGCTGCGGCGCGCTGGAACACAAGATGGGCATCCACGGCTCATCCACCTGCGTGATGAATTTCGATGACGCCGAGGGCTGGCTGGTCGGCGAGCCGCACAAGGGCTTGATGGCGATGTTCACCATGATGAACTCGGCGCGCTTGGGCGTCGGCCTGCAGGGCCTGGGCTTGGCTGATCGCGCCTACCAGAATGCGCTGCGCTATGCGCGCGAACGCCTGCAGATGCGCGCGCTATCGGGCCCGAAGAACCCGGACAAACCGGCCGACCCGATCATCGTGCATCCCGATGTGCGGCGCATGCTGCTGACCCAGAAGGCGCTGGTCGAAGGCGGCCGCCTGCTGGCCTATCACGCCTGTTTGCAGCTGGATATCGCCCAACATGGCGAGGACCAAGCCGCGCGCGCCGAGGCCGATGCGCTGGTCGGTTTCCTGACCCCGATCGTCAAGGGCTGCCTGACCGAATGGGGCAATGAATGCACCTCGCTGGCCCTGCAATGTTTTGGCGGCCACGGCTATATCGCCGAGCACGGCATGGAGCAACTGGCCCGCGATGCCCGCATCACCACCTTGTATGAAGGCACCACCGGCATCCAGGCGCTGGATCTGGTCGGCCGCAAACTGCTGCAGCTCAAGGGGGCCGGCTTGCGGGTATTCATCGGCCAGATCGAGCAGTTCATCGCCGCGCAACACGCCAACCCGGCACTGGCCGAGCTGCTGCCTATGCTGGGCAAAAAACTGGCTGAATGGCAGGCGCTATCGCAAAAAATCGCAGCCGATGCCAGCGCCAACCCGGAGCAAATCGGCGGCGCGGCGTACGATTATCTGTATTACTCCGGTTACGTCGCGCTCGCTTATTGGTGGGCCAAAGCAGTGGCCGCGGCCGAAGCCTCATCGCGCCCGCAGGCGTTCAAGGATGCCAAGCGCGCAACCGCCCGCTTCTACTACGCCCGCATCCTGCCGCGCAGCCTGATGCACAAGGCCGCGATCGACAGCGGCGTGGATAACCTGCTGGCGTTGGACGAAGCCGCGTTCGGCTGAAACAAGCCCTGTTTGCCGCGAGTACCGCCTGCTCGCGGCAAACCCATCACGAAAAATCGGCCGCTTATACACAAAACGTCAACATTGTTGTATAAGCTGTTGTTCCGATGGGTACGGACAGCCGCCAGCTACACCTGATCGGTACCGGTTCCGCGATGGAGCCGGTCACGGCTTCAACTTCCCCGATCCGCCCCATTCAAGGCAATGTGCGCTTCTTGGCACTTGATGCTCATGGCCGCGCGCTGGATTGGATCCCCTGGCAAGACGCCGCCTGCCTGTACGCCCGCGATGCCGTGGCATGGACGCTGGGTGATTCCTGCTTGACCGTACACGGCGGCATTTCGCGCATGACCGGCGAGCGCAGCCAGCTTGAACTGCACCCGATCATCGCCGCGCGCGGCCATGCCCGAGGCCGCGCCGCCTCGCCTACACCGGCGCTGAGCAATACCGCGTTATTCGCCCGCGATGCGCATCTATGCTTGTATTGCGGCGAGCGCCCGCCGCGCCAGCACCTCACCCGCGACCACGTCAAGCCAACCTCGAAAGGCGGCGCCGATATCTGGGAAAACGTGGTGAGCGCCTGTTATCACTGCAATTCGCGCAAGGCCAACCGCACGCCGCAGCAGGCCGGCATGCCGTTGCTGGCGGTGCCGTATCGGCCAAGCTGGGTCGAGCATCTGATCCTCTCCAATCGCAATATCCTTGCCGACCAGATGCAGTTTTTGCAGGCGCAGATGCCGAAAAAGCCACGCCGCCGACCAAGCTGAAGGCGCTGACGCGATCTGGCCCGCGCGCATTGCGCACGGCCAGGCCCGGCTTTCATTGCGAAACGCGATGCCGCGCACAGCTCGGCCCCGCATCACGGTATTTGCCTCGGCTAAACTCGCAGGCGAACGACAGGGGCAATCGATCAATGAGCACACTCGGTTTTACCGGCATGGACAACCCGACCAAGGATGTCCTCAGCACCACGTTTGCCGAAGCCGCCCGGCGGCGCCAACTGGATTTGATCCAGATCGATGGCGATGCGGCCGATTACGTGGTGGTCGATATGGACAGCCTGTATGGCCCGATGAGTTGGCTGCAATTGCACAATGCCGGGCGCAAGGTGATCGGCTATACCTCGGCCACCCGCAGCCAGACCCATTACACCCTGCGTCGCGGGTTTGACAGTGCCGCCGTCGATGCCCTGCTCGACGAGCTGGATCTGCCGCTGATCGCGCAAACCAGCCAAGCTACTGCCGCCGCCCAGCCCGATGCCCAGGATGCAGCCCCGATTCCGCCCGCCGAGCGCCCTGCCCAAACGCGCGCGGAAATAATCGAGGACGATGCCCCATCCAGCAAAGCCGCAAGCGCAACCCATGCCACGCCTCAAACCGAGCCAGCCACCGCCACGCAAGACAGCAATGACCTCGCCCTGCACGACTGGCTGATGCCCGGCAAGCTGGGGCAGCCGGTGCGCCTTGCTGCGGCCGGTCAGGTTCTCTACATCGATCCCCGCCGCAATGCCTACATCGGCCCGGCCACCCTCAAGCCCTTGCAAGCCTTGCTGGAAACCGCGCTGGAGGCCAGCAATTTCACCCCCATCGATTCCGGTGAATGGGCGCAGGCACTGGAAAGCACTGGCAGCGCGCAACCGTTGTCGCGCCTGCGCTGGTATGCCGCCCTCTTGGCCGGCGATGGCCAATTGCTGCCGCCATTCAAGCCCGACGACAAATTCCGCATGACCAAATGGGTGCAGACCGAGCGCGAGTTCCCCAAGCATTTCCGCATTGCCACGGCGATGATGAAAGGCCCGGCCAATCTGGCCGAAATCGCCACAGCCGCGACCGTTAGCGAGGCCGAAGCCGCCGACTTTCTCAATGCCTGCGTAACCATCGGCGTGACCCAGCCGGTGCTGCCCGAGCCGATCAATGAAACCAATGCCGCACGCGGCCAACTGTTCAGCCGCCTGCGCGGCGAATAAGGCCTTCACCTGCAGCACACCCGCGCCACGCCGGGCGGCGTAAAATAGGCCGATGATCGACCCTGCACGTTACCCGCGCCTGTCGCGTATTGATTCCCCGGCCGAGCTGCGCCGTTTCGACGAAAGCGAAGTGGCCGCCGTCGCCGACGAGCTGCGCACCTATCTGATCGAATCGGCCGGGAAATCCGGTGGCCATTTCGGCGCCAACCTTGGCGTGGTCGAACTGACCACCGCCCTGCACTATCTCTACGACACCCCGAACGACCGCCTGGTCTGGGATGTCGGCCATCAGGCGTATCCGCACAAGATCCTGACCGGCCGCCGCGACAGCATCCATACCGTCAAGCAAAAAGACGGCGTGGCACCGTTCCCGAAACGCGAAGAATCCGAGTACGACACCTTCGGCGTTGGTCATTCCTCGACCTCGATCTCGGCTGCACTCGGCATGGCGATCGCCAACCAACGCGCCGGCCACGATCGCAAAGTCGTTGCCATCATCGGCGATGGCTCGATGACCGCCGGCATGGCCTATGAGGCGCTCAACCACGCCGGCGGCATGGATGAAGAACCCAATATTCTGGTGATCTTGAACGACAACCGGATGTCGATCAGCGAAGCCGTCGGTGGCCTGACCCGGATGCTGGGCCGGATGACCGGCAGCAAGACCTTGAATGCCCTGCGCGAAGGCGGCAAAAAATTGCTGGGCGACAAAGATGGCCAGCCGGCGCGCTTCGTCAGGCGCTGGGAAGAACACTGGAAAGGCATGTTCGTGCCCTCCACCCTGTTTGAAGAAATGGGCTTCCACTACACCGGCCCGATCGACGGCCACGACATGGACGCCCTGCTCTCGACGCTGAAAACCTTGCAAGGCTTGAAAGGGCCGCAATTGCTGCATGTCATCACCACCAAGGGCAAAGGCTACCAGCGCGCCGAAGCCGACCAGATCGGCTATCACGCCGTCTCGCCGTTCAACCCGGCAGAGGGCTTGGTCTCGAAGCCGGGCGCGGTGAAGAAGCCAACCTATACCGATATCTTCAGCGATTGGCTATGCGACATGGCCGCCGCCGATGACAAGCTCTTGGCGATCACCCCGGCGATGCGCGAAGGCTCCGGGCTGGTGCGTTTCAGCAAGGAATATCCCGCCCGCTATTTCGATGTCGCCATCGCCGAGCAACACGCGGTCACGTTGGCCGCCGGCATGGCCTGCGAAGGCGCCAAGCCGGTGGTCGCGATTTATTCAACCTTCCTGCAGCGCGGCTACGACCAACTGGTACACGATGTCGCGATCCAGAACCTTGATGTCACCTTCGCCATCGACCGTGGCGGCGTGGTTGGCCCCGATGGCGCCACCCATGCCGGCAACCTTGATCTGAGCTATCTGCGCTGCGTGCCGAACATGCTGGTGATGGCCGCCAGCGATGAAGCCGAATGCCGCCAGATGCTGTCCACTGGCTATCACTATCCCGGCCCGGCCGCGGTGCGTTACCCGCGTGGCAGCGGCACCGGCGTGGCGGCGGGCAGCACGCTCGATACCCTTGAAATCGGCAAGGCGGAAGTCAAACGCCAAGGCCAACGCATCGCCCTGCTCGCCTTCGGTGCCATCGTGCCGGCGGCGGAAAAAGTCGGTGAAGAACTGGGCCTGACGGTCATCAATATGCGCTTCGTCAAGCCGCTTGATCGCGCCTTGATTGTGGAATTGGCTCGCAACCATCAAGGCTTGGTCACACTGGAAGACAACGTCATCGCTGGCGGTGCGGGCTCTGGCGTGGCCGAATTGCTGGCTGCCGAAGGCATCACGATGCCGATCCTGCATCTGGGCCTGCCCGATGCCTTCCAGCATCACGCCAGCCGCGAAGACCTGCTGGCCGAAGCTGGGCTGGATGCTGCCGGTATCCGCGCCGCGATCGAACAACGCTTCCCACAAGAAGCCCTGCGCGCCACCGGCAGCTAAGTGCCAAGCGCGTTCGGAGAGATCACGTGAAACGTCTGCTGCTTTGCCTCGCCCTGCTGTTGCCACTCGCCGATCGCGCCCACGCGCAATCGGCGACCAGCCGTGCCGGCGACAGCGTGTTTGTCGTCGAACACACCTATTGGCTGCGCCCGGGCCGCAGCGAGCAGTTCATCGCCTTGTTCAAGAAAACCATGCTACCCAAGCTGCAGGCCGAGCAAAAAGCCGGCCGCTTGCACGCGATCCGCTTGGCCCAGCCGCAATTGAGCAGCGGCAAAGACCAATGGAATTACCGCGTCACCCTGGTCTGGAAGGATCGCGCCTCGGCCCTGCAATTCACCAGCGAGCGCAAAACCAGCGATAACACGCGCATCGCGATGGAAGAGCAACTGCGCGAAGAATTGGTCGTCGATCGCACTGACACGCTGGTGATCGAACACGATTACTGAGCGTCGGGTGTCTCGACCGTGTAGCCACGTGCGCGCAGCTGGGCGATCAGGCCATCGCTACGGGTGATTTCACCCATCGGCAAGGTCGCGAGCGTCGAGGCATTACGCGCCATCGCGGTATCGACCGCCGCCAGCCAACGCGCGCGCGAACGCTCGATCGCCGCATCCACACCCAAGCGCTTGCCAAAGCTGCCACGGGTGATATCCGTGCAAGCGCCAGTGTCACCCTGCATCGCCTTGCTTTCTGCCGCCAGCGTGGCCGTATCCCCTACCGACCATGCATTTGCCCGCCGGATCAGGCCGGCCATATCGTGCTCGGCCAAATCCATATAAGCGCGCATGCAGGCCACGTCATCGACTGCGGTGGTGTTCAACTCACGCAGCAGCTTGCGTGCGCCTTCCACCTTCATCCGCTCCAGCGGGTCGGTCACACGCAAGCGCGGGCGCTTGGCCAAATCGGCGACCGTCTTGCCAACCCGGCTACCGCCTAGGCCGTGCTTGGCCAAGGCCGCCTGGTACAACGCCTGCCCGGCAAAGTAGGGCCGCCATTGCTCGGCATCGTCATCCTTGGGCAAATACTGCGTTTTAAGCCGCTGCCAGCGCGCGTAATCACTGACTGGGATCACCTCGTGCAGCCTCCTGCCTTCCGGGTTCTTGCGCACTTTGAGGGCGGCCGGCAACAGCAACAATCCGCCCACCACACCGCCTTTTGGTGAAAAAGTCGCACCCGGCGCCTGTATCCACTCCTGCGATTGCCCAATTTTTTCTTCCAGCTCGCGGGTATCCCAATCAATCCCGCGCGGCAGTGGCGACGTCGTGCCCAGCACCCACATCACATGGCCGCCCTTGCTCACTTTCCACAAGCCCGGCCCCTTGACCCGGCCACTGACCACCACTGCATCCAACAAACGCTCGTCACTCTGGGTGGCGGCCGCATTCGTCTCAACGGCAGGCGGCCCGGCCTCTTGCGCGATGGCAGGGCTGCAAATACCGGCCAACACAGCCAGCAACGATAGGGCCTGGAATATTCGCATTGGCGAAGTGTCTTTAGCTGCCCGCGCTTAGTCAAATGTTTCCTGCACGCCATCGCGGCGGCGCAGTGCATCGAAGCTGGGCAGCAGCCACGGCTTCTGCGCCAGTACCAGACTCACCCCCACTCGCGTCTGCGGCGGCAGCGTGGCATCGCGCAACAGCAGCGCATCAAATTCACGCGCCAGCTCATCCATTTTTTCGCGCAGGCGCTTCACCCCATCCACACTCAGGGTGCCCGAGAGCAGAAACAAACCATCCTGCTCACCATCAAAGGCATCGGCGAAGTATTCGTGCAGCAAATGATGACGGAAATGTTGCTCCATCGGCCCGTTGCGCCGCCAGCGGATATTGCGCGCAATGCGTGGCCGGCCGCGATTGCCGGGCAGCATTTCGATGATGCCCAGACGATCCAGGCGCGCCAGCAAGCGCACCCACTCGGGCTCATCAAAACGGAAATGCGCCTGCGCATCGGCCTGCGTCCAGCGGTTGAGCACCAGAAACAGCGCGACCAACAATTCCGGCTGGTCAACCAACGCCTGCTCCTGCACTTCCGACAACTCGGACATCGCCTCGCGGCCGCGATTGGCCTCGGCCGCCAACTCCGCCAAGCCCAGATCAAGCACCTCGCAAATCTGCTCGATACGCGCAAGCTGCATCGCCTTCAGCGAGAACATGCGCTTGATGGCCGCCTCGCTCAAGCCGATCTGGCTGGCCAGTTCACGATAGGTGATGCCCTGCGCGCGCAGGCTGCGTTTGAGTGCATCGACAAGTTCTGATGACAGGCTCATGTATTGTTTTTCTATACCTTGAAAGGGATGAAACCGCTACTTCATCGAAACCGATTGTAGTCCCACCTGCCACCGGCCAAGAATCCGACTACGCGCACTACTCGCTTGCGCACAGGGAGGAATCACCATGAAAACCACCGTTGCCCTTGCCAGCCTGATTCTGTTGCTGGCGGTTCCCGGCCACGCCGATGCCCAGTCACAACACGCCAGCCATCAGTCCCAGTTGAGTTTGGGCGCCTCGGCCGAAGTGCCGCTTGCCGCGCTTCATGCACTCTCTGCGGGTGGGAAATTTGTAGTGACTGCGGTGGAAGCCAGCGCCAACGGCGTCAGCGTGACCATCGAAAGCATCGGCGAAGGCGTCTCGTTCGTGGTCAAAGCGTCAGCCGAAAAAACCGCCCAGATCGCGCTGGCCGTCGGTATCGTGATCACCGTCTCGGTAATCGTGCCGGGCTACCTATTGAGCCACGCTGGCGAGGTGTTTGCCTACGTCCCCAACCCACGCGCACGCACGATGCTGCACAGCCGCGAGATTGCCTGATGCGCTTACGCAACCTGTGCTTGGCGTGGCTGCTGGCCCTGCCGCTACCGCTTTGGGCCGGGCAAAGTTGCAAGGACTTGCAACTACCGCCAGAAACCGTGGCCGAGGCCGCCACCACCGCCTTGACCGTGGCCGATGCGCTGGATGCACGCAATGCGCCGGTCGCCTTGGTGGCGCGCGTTGGCAGCGATCTTTCCAGTTACGGCCTGACTTACAGCCATGCCGGCTTTGCCGTGCGCGACCACCCCAACGGGCGTTGGACGGTGGTCCACCTGCTGAACCAGTGCGGCAGTGATCGCAGTAGCTTGTATGCGCAGGGCCTGGTGAATTTTTTTCTCGATGATCTGGTGAATCAAGATGCGCGCATCGTCTGGCTGCCCGAGGATATGGCTGATCGTCTTGCCACGCACTTGATCGGAATCCCGCGCAATCATTTACTTGGGCCCCGCTACAACCTGATTGCGCGCCCCGGTAGCCCTCGGATGCAGAACTCCACCGCCTGGATGCTGGAAACACTCGCCATCGCCCAACTGCCCGACCCGCCCGCCTCCATCAGCCGTGCCTTGGCCTTCCGCACCGCACAGCAACACGGCTTCACCCCCGATACCATCCGCATTGCCTATGGCAAGCGTGTGCTTGGCGGCTTGTTCAGCCCCAACACCGATTTCACCGATCACCCGGTAGCCACCCGCTTGAATGGCCAGTACCCGGTGGTCACCGTGCGCGCGATCCTGCGCTATATGGATAACAACGATTTGATCATCGACCAAGCCGAGTGGCGCGGCGGGCAATTGCAGACCACGCCCGGGCCGGGCTGACCAGCACCCCAGTTGCCCCGGATTCAACGGGCCTTCATAGGCCACCACGGGACCCCAGACAAAAAAACCCGCGTTTTCAGCGAGTTTTTGGTGCGTCTTGGCATCGTGTGGGATGCTAATTTGGTCGGGGTAGCCGGATTCGAACCGACGACCACTTGTCCCCCAGACAAGTGCGCTACCAGGCTGCGCTATACCCCGAGAAGCCGCACATTATAGACGATGCGGGCGTCAGCGCTTCAAAAGTTGCAGGACTTCTTCCAACTCCAGTCGCACTTGCTTGATGATCTGGCTGGACATCGCCGATTCCTGCTTGCCGCCTTCGCCTTCCAGACGCAGGCGGGCGCCGCCGATGGTGTAGCCCTGTTCGTAGAGCAGGCCACGGATTTGGCGCACCATCAGCACGTCGTGGCGCTGGTAGTAGCGGCGGTTGCCGCGACGCTTGACCGGCGACAGGCTGGGGAATTCAGTCTCCCAGTAGCGCAGCACATGCGGTTTGACATCGCATAGCTCGCTGACTTCGCCAATGGTGAAGTAGCGTTTGGCCGGAATCGGCGGCAGTTCTTTGTTGCTACCTGGGTCCAGCATAGGCTTCCACTCGCTCCTTGAGTTTTTGACCGGGGCGGAAGGTCACCACGGTGCGGGCAGTAATCGGGATTTCCTCGCCGGTCTTGGGGTTGCGGCCGGGGCGCGGGTTTTTGCGGCGCAGGTCGAAGTTGCCAAAACCCGAGAGTTTGACCTGCCGGCCTTGCTCAAGGCCATCGCGCAGGGTGTCGAAAAACGCATCGACGAACTCCTTCGCCTCGCGTTTGTTGAGCCCCACTTCCTCGAAAAGCCGCTCCGCCATTTCCGCCTTGGTCAACGCCATCTCACTCAACCCCTGATTTTTGCGCCGTGCTTACTGGCCAGTGCTTCGATCGCACCAGCCACCACCGTATCCACGTCGGCCTCGGTCAGCGTGCGTGATTCTTCCTGCAAAATCAAGCCCATAGTGAGACTTTTGAATCCTGGATCGACCCCTTTGCCAACATAGCGGTCAAACAATCGCACCTGCCGAAGCAGGCTGCCCGCCGCGCTCTTCACGGTATCGGCCAGCGCCTGCCATTCCACCGCATCCGGCACCAGCAGCGATAGATCGCGACGCACCGAGGGGAATTTGGATGCCGCTTGGTTGCTGCGCGCACTGCGCTTGGCGAGCGCGGCGCGATCAAGCTCGAAGCCGATCACCGGCACATCGATATCCAGCGCCGCAAGCAAACGCGGGTGCAATTCGCCGATCCAGCCGATCTTCTCGCCAGCGCCGGTTTCAGCCACGCGATACACATCGGCGCTGCGCCCCGGATGGCCGAAGGCTTCGGTGCTGCGACGAAACGCTAGCGTGGCACCGGCCAGCGCGGCCAAGGCTTCCACGTCACCCTTCAGGTCGTGGAAATCGACGCCGCGTGCGGTGCTGCCCCATTGCTCGGCGCGGGCATCGCCGCAGGCGACGGCGGCAATCCGCTCGATTTCCTGCGGCGCATCGCCGACTGCTTCTGCTGTGGCAAACACCCGGCCCAGCTCGAACAGGCGCACCCGCGTTTGCTGGCGGGCGACATTGCGCACCAGCGCGGCAGCCAGCCCCGGCAACAACATCGGGCGCATCACACCAAGCTCGGCACTGAGCGGGTTGGCCAGTGTGACGCCGGCTTCGATGCCCCATTTGTGCAGCAGCGCGGCATCGACGAAAGCGTAATTGATCGCCTCCTGCCAATCGCGCGCGGCCAGTTGCCGGCGCAAGTCGGCTGGCACCACGTTGGCCGCATCCGGTGCATGGATGCGCGCCGCACCGCTGGGCAGCTTCACCGGGATGCGGTCATAGCCGTGGATGCGGGCGATTTCTTCGATCAGGTCTTCTTCGATGGCGATATCGAAACGGCGCGCCGGCGGCGTCACCGTCCAGCCATCGGCATTGGCCGCCACCTGCAAGCCCAGTGCGCGCAGGATGCGTTCGATTTCAGCATCGGCGATATCGATGCCGAGCACGCGCTTGATGCGGGCGCGGCGCAGGGTGATCGGTTGCGGCATCGGCAAATCGCCCTCGCGCACGGCCTCGGTGACCGGGCCGGGCTGGCCACCGGCGATATCGAGGATCAGGCGCGTGGCACGCTCGATGGCGTGGCGCGGCAGCTCCGGGTCAACACCCCGCTCGAAACGGTGCGCGGCATCGGTATGCAGGCCCAACTTGCGGCTGCGGCCGATGATGGCTGCGGGCGCGAAATGCGCGGCCTCCAGAAACACGTTGCGGGTGGCATCGGTAACGCGGCTATCCAAGCCACCCATCACCCCGGCCAGCGCCACGGGTGTGTCGGCATCGGTAATCAGCAGGAACTCCTCATCCACCGTCACCTCGCGGCCATCAAGCAAGGTCAGTGCCTCGCCGTTGCGTGCCCGGCGCACACCCACCGGGCCGCGCAGCAGATCGCGGTCGAAGGCGTGCATCGGCTGGCCAAGTTCCAGCATCACGTACTGGGTGACATCAACCAAGAAACTCAGCGGGCGGATGCCGCTGCGGCGCAGGCGCTCGGCCATCCACAGCGGTGTTTTTGCCGTGCCATCCACGCCTTCGATGATGCGGCCGAGATAACGCGGCGCATCGGCAGCGGCATTGAGTTCAACCGGCAAGTGCGCATCGATCACCGGCGCAACCGCTTCGATGTCGAACGCGGCGACTTCGCTGCCGGTGGCGGCGGCCACATCGTAGGCGATGCCGCGTATGCCGAAGCAATCGGCGCGGTTGGGCGTGAGTTTCAGCTCGATGCTGGCATCGGGCAGGCCAAGGTAATCGGCCAGTGGCATGCCAACCGGCGCATCGGCCGGCAGCTCCAGCAAGCCCGACGCATCGGCATCGATGCCCAATTCTTTGGCCGAGGCCAACATGCCGTTGGATTCAACGCCACGCAGCTTGGCGGCCTTGATCTGGATATCGCCCAGCTTGGCCCCGACCATCGCCAGCGGCGCTTTCAGCCCGACGCGCGCATTGGGGGCGCCACAGACGATTTGCAGGCGGCCATGTGGCCCGGCATCCACCACGCACACTTGCAGGCGGTCGGCTTCCGGGTGCTTGGCCGCGCTGATGATTTCGGCCACCACCACGTTGTCGAGGCCATCGCCCAGCACGGTGAGCTCTTCCACTTCCAAGCCAATCGCGGTCAGCGCGGCGGCCAGTGCGTCGCGGTCGGCATCGGTCTGGATATGTTCGCGCAGCCAATTTTCGGAGAGTTTCATCGGGGTTGCATTCCGTCACAGCCGCCGCCGAAGGGGCGGCATCAAGTCAATCGGGGTTAGGCGTAGCGGCGCAAAAAGCGCACGTCGTTCTCGAAGAAGCTGCGCAGGTCATCCACGCCTTCGCGCAGCATGGCAAAGCGTTCGACGCCAAGACCGAAGGCAAAGCCGGTGTAGCGCTCGGGGTCGATGCCGACGTTCTTCAGCACGTTCGGATGCACCATGCCGCAGCCCAGCACCTCCAACCAGCGTTGGCTGCCATCGGCCTGTTGCCAGGCGATATCCACTTCCGCCGAGGGCTCGGTGAAGGGGAAATAGCTGGGGCGGAAGCGCATCTCGAAATCGCGGCCGAAGAAGGCGCGCACAAATTCGGCCAGCGTGCCTTTCAAATCGGCAAAGCTGGCGTGCTCATCCACCAACAAACCCTCGACCTGATGAAACATCGGCGTGTGGGTTTGGTCGGAATCGCTGCGATACACCTTGCCGGCGGCGATCATCCGCAACGGCGGCTCTTGCCCGGCGCGCACATGGTCAAGCATGTAGCGGATCTGCACGCCCGAGGTATGGGTGCGCAGCAAGCGGCCATCGGCGAAGTAGAAGGTATCGTGCATCGCCCGCGCGGGATGATGCGGCGGGAAGTTGAGCGCCTCGAAGTTGTGCCAGTCGTCTTCGATCTCTGGGCCTTGCGCCAGCTCGTAGCCCAGGCTTGCGAAGATGCCGCTGATCCGCTCCAGCGTGCGGCTGACCGGATGCAGGGTGCCGGTTTCGGCGCTGCGGCCCGGCAGGGTGATATCGATCGATTCGGTGGCGAGGCGGGCATCAAGCGCTGCCGCATCCAGCACGGTTTTGCGCTCGGCCATCGCCGTGGTGATCGCATCGCGGGCGCGGTTGATTGCTTCACCGGCCGCTTTGCGTTGATCGGCAGGCAGCGTGCCCAGCGATTTCAGTTGCGCGGTCAATGTGCCGGATTTGCCCAGCACGGCGACGCGCAGGTGATCCAGCGCGTCGGGCGTGGCGGCGGCGGCAATGGCGGCCAGCGCCTCGGATTGCAGGGATTGGATATCGCTCATTGAAAGCCGGGATTTGGGGTTGGATTGGGGTGCGGGAATTGCCGCGTGGCGTTTCTACATCGCCATTGTCGCGCAAACTGATTGGCCCACGGCCGGCACAAAGCAGCCGACCAATAAAAACGGGGAAGGACTTGCGCCCTTCCCCGTCGTTTTGCTCGACATGCGACGCGCTGGCGCGTCGATGCGATCAGGCGTGGGCGCTCTTGGCCTTTTCCACCAGCGCGGCAAAACCGGCGGCATCGTGGATGGCGATATCCGAGAGCACCTTGCGATCCAAGGTGATGCCAGCCTTGAGCAGGCCGTTCATGAAACGGCTGTAGCTCATGCCATTGGCGCGGGCGCCGGCATTGATGCGGGCGATCCACAGGCTGCGGAACTGGCGCTTCTTCAGCTTGCGGCCGATGTAGGCGTACTGCAGTGCCTTGGTGACCGCCTGCTTGGCGACGCGGAAGACCTTGCGACGGGCGTTGTAATAACCCTTGGCCTGACCGATGATTTTCTTGTGACGGCGGCGTGCGGTGACGCCACGTTTGACTCGTGCCATTTTGTGTTCTCCTCAGGTATCAGGCGTAGGGCAGCTGGCGCGCAATGCGACGGGCGTCGCCTGCGAACACATAAGCCGATTGGCGCAGCTCGCGTTTACGCTTGGTGGCCTTCTTGGTGAGGATGTGGCTGCGGTTGGCGCTGCCACGCTTGAACTTGCCGGTGGCGGTCTTCTTGAACCGCTTGCCGGCCGCACGATGCGACTTGATCTTTGGCATGGTTTGATTCCTTATCGGATTACGACTGATCGAGGCGGCGGTTGCCCGCGCTTTCCATCCTTGCCCGGATCGGTGATGGCCCATCGCAAGGCGATGGACGTGTCCTGTTCCCCGCCATCAGGCAGGAAGCCGGGCATTATGGGGCTTTCTGCGCCGGATCGCAAGCGGCCTTGCCCTCGGCCGATTCAGGATGCACCCAGCTGTAATCCAGTGCCTGCGCCTTGCCGCTGAATACTTTGTAGGCAAAGGCGTTGTAGGCCAGAATCACCGGCAACACCACGCAGGTGCCGGCAAACACCACCATCATCGATTCCGGCGCGGCCGCCGCCTGCCAGATCGTCAAGCGATCCACCACCAAATACGGGAACAAGCTGTAAGCCAAGCCATAAAACGCCAGCACGAAGATGCCGACCGATGCCGCAAACGGCACCCACGCACCGTACTCATTGCCCTCATCCAGGCGGGTCGGCAACCGGCGCAGGCTGCGCCAGAGCACGAAGAACATCACGATCGTCGCCACCGGCACCAAGGCCAACAGCGGCAAGCGATCTAGCGCAAACCATTTTTCTGCCACCCGCGGTGAGAGCATCGGGGTGGCGATGGAGACCGCCACAACCCCGGTCACGGTGCCCCACATCGCGCGTTTGGCCCAGCCGACTGCCTTGCGTTGCAGCGCGCCCTCACTTTTGATGATCAACCAGCCAGCACCCAGCAGGGTGTAACCCGCGGCCACGCACAGCCCGATCAGGGCGGCGAATACATGCGCGCCAACACCACTATCAAAGCCCATCACCAGC
>JAUNTK010000011.1:5540-35083 GCA_030538735.1 Pseudomonadota bacterium | reverse complement strand
TGGCACTGAAACCGCTGGAAACCCGCAGCCTGCGCGATGCCCGCAGCCTGATCAGCTTCGCCCTGTTCGCGCCATTCGCCAGCTTTTTGCTCGATCAAGGCCCGCTCAGTTTGTTGCTTGGCTTGGCCACCGCGTTGGCCGCCTTGGCCAGCCTGCAACGCTTGGCCGATGTCGATGCCGGGCTCACGTCCGCCTCGCCCTTGGCTGCGCTTGGCAGCGTCGGCAAATTGGCGGCAATCGGCCTGCCACTGACGCTGGCTGCGTTCTGGTTGTTCCCGCGTGTGCCCTCGCCGATGTGGGGCATCCCCGACCGCGCCAAAGCCAGCATCGGCCTGTCTGATTCGATGTCGCCCGGCGATTGGCTGGATTTGCTGGTCGATGACAGCCCGGCACTGCGCGTGCGCTTTCAAGGCGCGCCACCCGCCACCTCGCAAATGTATTGGCGCGGCCCGGTGCTATGGGATTTCGATGGCCGCACATGGTCGGGCTCGGCCCCCGCCAATACCGCGCCGCCCAGCGCGATCGATTTCAACACCCGCGCCCGTTGGGATTACCAGATCGAAGTCGAACCCAGCGAGCGGCTGTACCTGACCGCGCTCGACCTGCCAATGAACACGCCCGATGGCAGCCAACGCAGCCCCGATGGCAATTTGGTCGCCAACATCAAGCTGCAATCGCTGACCCGCTGGCAGTTGCAATCCGCCCCGGCGGTGCGCTTCCAGCCGGTGTTGAGCGAGGCGGAAAAACGCCGGGCGCTGGCCTATCCGCGTCAATCCAACCCGCGCAGCCAGCAGCTGGCGCGGCGCTGGCAGGATGAAACCGGCGGCGATGCCAGTGCCATCGTCGATAAAGCGATGGCGCTGATCAATGCCGAGATGGCCTATTCGCTGGATGCACCGATGCTGGGCCGCCATACCGTGGATGAGTTTCTGTTCCAGACCCGCACCGGCTATTGCGAGCATTTCAGCTCGGCCTTCGTGTTTTTGATGCGCTCGGCCGGTGTGCCGGCGCGGGTGGTCACCGGCTATGCCGGCGGCTACCGCAACCCGATTGGCGATTACTGGGTGGTGCGCAATTCCGATGCCCATGCGTGGGCCGAAGTCTGGCTGGCCGGGCGCGGCTGGACCCGCATCGACCCAACCGCCGCCGTCGCCCCCGAACGCATTTTTGAAACCGTCGGCGACCGCCTGCCCGGCAATTTTGCCGGCGGCTCGGTCAACTTCAACACGCTGTGGAACCTCACCGATTTCATCCGCACCGGCTGGAACGATTTCGTGCTGGGCTTCAATGCCGAGCGGCAATCGCGGATGTTCCAGAAGCTGGGGCTGGAGCGGGTTTCCGCCAACCAGTTGATCGCCCTACTCGCCCTGTGCGCGGCATTGGCGCTGGGTTTCATGCTGTGGTGGCTGGGCCGCGGCGAGCGCGAACGCGACCCGCTGCTGCGCGCCTGGCATGCCTTGTCGAAACGCTACCGCCGCCATGATCTTGCCCGCGAGCCGCACGAAACCGCTGAAGCCTGGGCCGAGCGCATCGCCGCCGCCCGCCCCGATGAAGCCGCCGCTATCCACGCGGCCAGCCAAGCATTCCAGCGGTTGCGCTATGCCGATCACGCATCAAAACCCGAGCTGACCCGTGAATTGCAGCAACGTATCCGCCGCCTGCCAACACGCTAAACTAATCCACCGACCCCGCGCCCCGAGATTGATAGTGAAAGCTGCTTTTGCCTCCCTTGCCATCGTGCTTGCCCTTGGCGGTTGCGCCACTCAATCCCAGTTGCCGGGCAACTTGCGTGGCAGCTATAGCGATTTGAGCGCACGCGATGCAGCACTGGCCAACTACCAGAACCAGCAAGTGCGCTGGGGCGGCCGCATCATCCAGATCGAGCCGAAAGACAACCGCACCTGTTTCGAGATCGTCGCGGCGCGTTTGGATACTAGCGGCCGGCCGGATTGGCACGATGAAACCGGCAGCCGCTTCATCGCCTGCCGCAATGGCTTCCACGACCCCAGCGTGTTCCGCATCAACCGCGATGTGACCTTTACCGGCACCATCAGCGGCTACGAGGATCGCGTGATCGTGACCCACGATTACCGCTTTCCCAAGCTCGAAGCCGACACCATCCACCTCTGGCCGGAGCGCGTTGCAGCGAAGCGCAAAAGCAATAATCGCTATTTTTGGTGGATCTGATCAGGCGCTGATCAGACGCTGATCGATCGGCCTAGCGGCATCCGCCTATCGGCGCGGCGCATCAATTGATGCACTGCGCGGCTACGCGGGTGAATTGCAAATCCTCAAAATCGTCGCTGAAATCGCCCTCCGGGTCGAGCTTCGCCATCAACAATCGCGGCGGGCCTTCAGCGGTTTTATCCAAACGCAGCCATGCATCGGTGGCGACGGCATCGTGCCATTCCACCCACCAGCCCGCGCCGCTGGCCATCACTGGGCCGTGCAAACGCGGTGATTTGTGCGCGCGAAAATACACGCCGCGCTTGGCCGGGCAGATTTCGATCTCGCCAAACCACGGGTCACGCCAGATACCGATCAACCCGGCCAGTTCGCTGCGCGTGGCAAGGCGTCGCCTGGCGATATCCACCCCACGCGCCCCGGTTTTTGGCGCAGTGGATGCACGCGCCTTGGCCAGCCAATCGGCATAGCCCGCCACGCCCGGGTTGCGGCCCGGCGCGGTGAAGTGTTTGGTCAATGACTGCATCAGTACGGTGCGCGCCTCATCGGCATTGCCATTGATCAGGATCACGATGCCAATGCCGTACTCGGGCAGCAAAATCAAGCCGGAATACATGCCCGATAGCGTGCCGGTATGCGATACCCACTGCGTGCCATCCACATCGGCCAAGCGCCAGCCGTAGCCATAGCCGTGGTAATGGCTGCGGTTCCATTCGCGCATGCGCGGGCTTAGCGGCATCGCCACATGCGGCTGCCAGGCCAAATCGCGCTGGCGCGCCGATAGCCACGGCCGGCCTTGGCGATCCACGCCCACCACCTCCGGCTGCAACCACACCGTGGCCCAGCGCAGCATGTCATCCAGGCTGCAACGCACGCCACCGGCCGCCGCCATCGGGATCGCCGCGATGGTCTCGCCATCACGATTGACCACCTCGTTGCGATCAGCCCGACGCCGATGCGGCTGCGCCACATTGCCCAAATCGGCGCGGTTCCACTCGCCCACCCGGCAACGCTGCAAACCCAGCGGGGCGAATACCTCGCGCTGCATCAGCGTTTCATACGGCGCACTTCCGGCCGCCGCCGCCACCTCCCCGGCAACGATATACAGCGTGTTGTCATAGGCATAGCGCGAGCGAAAGCTCCATTTCGGCTGCAGATAGCGCATGCCGTGCAGGACATCGGCACGGGTGAACTGGTTGGGCTCTGGCCACAGCATCAAATCACCGGCACCGGCCGGCAGGCCGCTGTTGTGGATCAGCAGATCACGCACCTGGATTTCGCGGGTTACCCAATCCTCGTACATGCGGAAATCCGGCAGATGGCGCGTCACCGGGTCATCCCAATTCAACTTGCCTTGATCGACCAAACGTGCCAGCAAGGCGGCGGTCATCGCCTTGGAGTTGGAAGCGATCTTGAACACCGATGCGCTATCGATTTTCTCGCCCGTGCCGATCTCGGTTTCGCCGCGGGTGATGCGCGCAATGACACGGCCATCGCGCACCACGCCTACCGCGATCCCCGGTAAGTGGTAGCGCCCGATGGCCTGATCCACCTCACGCGCAATGGCCTCGGCTTCGGCCTCATCCGCCGCTTGCGCGCAAATGCCGGACGGCGCCAACAACAGCGCCGCCAAGCCCGCAATGAACCACCGCCGCATTAGAAACTCCAGCTCACCACCAATTGGGCATAACGCGGCGATTGCCAGCGCGTGCCTTGGCCAAAGGTAGGACGATACACACCCGGTGCCGCCTCGTAGCGCGAATGCACATTGATTACCGTCTGATTGTTGGTGATGTTGAACACCGAGAAACGCACCCTGAAATCGGTTTGTTCAAAGCGGGTTTGCCATGCCAGATTGGCACCCAGCGTCCACGTCCATGGCAGACGCCCGTATTCGCCCTGCGGCGAGTAGCGAAACACCCGGTTGGCGTAATTGCCGCTGCAGTTTTCAACGCAAATCCACGCCGAGCCGCCGCCCGAGCCTTCGGTGACAAAACTGGCTGCGCCGCGGCTATCGCCCGGCCACGCCACGCCAAACGCGGTGATCGGCCCGCCCGATGCCGCGCTCAGTGTGCCGCCCACGCTCCAATTTTCATTGAAGGCATAGGTGCTGCGCAGTTTGATCTGGTGGCGGCGGTCATTGAACAACACACCATGACGCGCATTGCCGGCTGGATGATCCCAGTGCTGGACCATGCCGGTATCACCGTAATTGGTATCGGAGTTGACCGGGCCTTCGTGGTTGCCCTCGGACTTCGACCACAGATACGAGGCATTGAACGACCACTTCTCATCCCACGCGCGGTCGATCTGAAACTCCACCGCCTTGTAGCTGCGCCGCGGCTTGGCATAGCCGACCACCTCGTTGCTGCCCAGCTTTTGATAGCCATCGCGCGATGTATCGATGGTGATCCAGCCATCCGTCGCGCAGCCCAGGCTTTGATCGCCCCAGATGGTCAACGGCTTGCCGGGGTTGGCAATCGGCCACAGGCTGAAGCCAAGCGGGCCGCAGGGGGTGTGGTTGATGCGGATATCGTCCAGCGCGTTTTGCATGCGCCGATAGGTGGCATTCACACCCCACGACCACGCCTGATTGAGCATGCTCTGGAAGCCCAGAATCGCCTCATCCTGATACACCGCATCGATATCGCGGTCCACGCTTTGCCGCAGGTCGGCCACGCCGATGTTGTAGGAATCATCCACCGGCCCGATCTGCGCGCCCAGCACGGGTGCCATATACGGCGCGCCGGTCACCGGGTTGGTCTGCGGGCTCCAGCCGTTGAGCGCATAGAAGGTGCGCTCGTCGGTCAAGCCGCCGGCAAAGGTGTAATTGATGTTGTTGGTGACCGGCAGGTAATAACGGCCCAGATTACCGAACAGTTTGCGCGTGCCATCGCCCTTCATATCCCATGAAAAACCGAGGCGTGGCGAGACCAGATTGTCGATCTTGATGAAGCTGCTGCCGACCGCCGTCTTGTTGTCGAAATTATCCACGCGCACGCCCAAGTTCAACAGCAGATTGGGCGTCACACTCCAGATATCCTCCAGATAATAGGCATTGGCCGAGGTCTCGAACACGCCGCCATCGATGCGCCGGCGCGCCATCATGATCGCGTTGACATCGGCCGGCACCGTCGCACCGTTATCCAACACCGCCCCCGGCGTGGTGCCAAACGCGGTGTAGAGCATCTGGTTGGGGCCGGGGTAACGGGTGGTGCGGTCGGTGGTCATCACCTCGCGGTCTACACCAAAGCGCAGCAAATGGTTGCCCAGCGCCCACTCAAAATCCAGCCGCATTACCTTGCGCTTGTCATCATGCGAGATGACGCTGCCACCCGGGTGGCAGCCCAGCGCCGGCCGCCCCATCGCGTTGTACGCCGCCCCATACGTGGCCGTGTTGTAGGTGACGATGTCGCACTGGGCATCGGCCGGCGAGCGGTTGAAGCTTTGGCTGCCGTTGATGCCATACATCGCCTTGGCGGTGAAGTTTTCGCCAAAGCGGCCGGTATAGGCCGCTGACCAACTCAGGCCACCGCTTTCGGCCGTTGAACTGCCCTGCAGTGCGGTGCGCGTGCGGCGATCGAAATCGTAGGCCCATGAGGTGCCGGCCGTGGTTGTCTCATCGGAAAACGCCAGCAAGGCCACGCTGTGGTCATCGTTGATGTTCCAATCGATCTTGGCACCCCAAAAGCCATCGCCGTCATCTTTGCTTTTGGAGATCGTGCTGCCCGAGTTATTGGTGAAATAGCTGCGATTGCCGCGGTCTTCATACATCGCGAAGAAGAACAGCCGGTCTTTCACGATCGGGCCGGAGCCCCAGACATTGGTCTTGATGAAATCCTGCCTGTCATGGCTGCCGCGTTGGCGCAATGAGCCATCGGCATAAAAACGATCCCTGGGCGCTTCGCGGCCCCATTGCGGCTCGTAGGTGACTTCGACACCGCCGTGGAATTCATTGCTGCCCGAGCGGCTGACCGCGTTGATCACGCCGCCGGTGCTGCGGCCAAACTCCACCGAGTAACCGCCAGTCTTGACCTGAAACTCGCGGAAAAACCCATACGGCGCGGCAGAGAAACTTTGCCGGCGATAGAAATCGGTGACATTGAGGCCATTGATAAACACCGAGTTCTCGGCCACCGATGAGCCGCCAAATGAAATGCCGCCAAACGATGAATTGCCGCCAATCACCCCCGGCGCCAGCAACGCCACCGCGCCCATGTTTTGATCGACTGGCAGGCGGGTCAGCTCTTCGCGGGTCATATTGGTGGCCGATTCGGTCGATCGCACATCCACCCGGTTGACGATGCGCGAGCCAATCACCTGCACGGTATCAAGCGTCGTCCCGGCATCGCTCAAATTGACTGTGGTGGTGCCGCCCAGCGCGACATTGACGTTGACCGGCTGGCCCTGCTCGCGGCCATCGCGCATCACCTGCAAACGGTAATCACCGACCGGCAACTGGCCGACGCGGTAACTGCCATCCGCGCGCACCGTGACCGAGCGCGCCTGCCCGGTCGCCTGATTGACGATACTGATCTCGCTGCCCGGCTCGCCGCGCCCGGCAATCGCGCCATTGGCACTTTGCGCAAGCACCGGGCCCGCCGCCATCGCATACACGCACAAACCGACCATGCTGGCCAATACTGATCGCTGCAACCGCTTCATCGCCTGCCCCTCGCTGTTGTATACCGTGTGGACGTGGCCGGGCCGTGCTCAACATCCAACCACTACGGGCCTGCCAGCGCTTGGTGTATCACGATGTGCAGGCAGCGTCAATAATTTATTATTTCATCTCGTTATATAAGAATAATCAACCCATGATCGCGATGCCCACCATGCCCACGCCCGTCCCTGTCTTGGCTATCTGGCTAGCCCTGTGCCTGGCCCTGCCTGCGCCGCCACTTGCTGCACGCACGCCGCCGCCCGTGCCCGAGGCCGCACCCGTCATCCCGCATGTCAACCGTGACCAGCAACAGGCCGCGCACTGGATTGCGCGCAATCGCACGCCGGATAAGGTGCAGCTCGATAGCGCCGCGATCGAGGCGCAGAACCAACGCCTGCTGGCCGACGACCCCAGCGTGCACGACCTCGCCGCATTGCCGGCGACGATGAGCGGCGATGAAGTGCAGCGTTTGGTCAGCGCCTTGAGCAAACCGCAGACGCGCACGCTGTATGGCATCGATGGCCACGCAATCGGCAAACCTGCCCTTGATGCGATGCTGGCCAATACCGCGCTGGCCGCGATCCCGGCCACGGTCGAACTGCGCTACGGCCTTGCCACGGCGCGTGCCGACCTGCGCACCTTCCCCGATGCCACCCGCGTGTTCAGCCGCCCCGGCGATACCGATATCGACCGCTTCCAGGAAACCGCGATCTTCCCCGGCACCCCGGTTGCGGTGCTGCATACCAGCCGTGATCGGCAATGGCTCTTCGTGATTTCGCCGCGCTATGCGGCCTGGATGCGCGCCGATCACCTCGCCATCGGCGATGCCACCCGCGTGCTGGGCTATGCCGATAAAACGCCTTGGCTGGTGGTGACGGGCGCGCGGGTGGAAACCGTATTCAACCCCGACCTGCCCGCCGTATCGCGCTTATCACTGGAGATGGGCACGCGGGTGCCGCTGCTGGCCGATTGGCCGGCCGATAAGCCGGTCAATGGCCAGTTGCCGGCTGCCGCGCATGTCATCGAGCTGCCGGTGCGAGAAGCCGATGGCCGCCTGCGCCTGGCCCCCGCCCTGCTGCCGCATAGCGCCGATGTCGCCACCCGCTATCTGCCGTTGACCCAGCGCGGATTGCTGCAACAAAGCTTCAAATTCCTGGGCGAGCGTTATGGCTGGGGGCATAGCTATGACGCACGCGATTGCAGCGGCTTTGTCTCCGAGGTGTATGCCGGTTTTGGCGTGCTGCTGCCGCGCAATACCAGCGACCAAGGCAAGAGCCCGGCCTTCAACACACTGCCGGTGCCGGCCGATATGCCGCGCAAAGAGCGCTTGGCGCTGATGCAAACGCTGGTGCCCGGCGATCTGGTGTTTATCCCCGGCCACGTGATGATGGTGATCGGCCACGAAAACGGCCTGACCTATGTCATCCACGATACGCCCGGTGTGCGCTTCAGCGATGGCGAGGGCTTCCACGCCTTGAACGGTGTCGCGGTCACGCCGCTGGAGCCATTGCGCTCGGGCGAGGATGCGCTATATATCGATCGCATTTACAGCATCCAGCGCATCCGCCCTTGATCGGAACCCGGCAATGAAAATCCACACCATCGAACTCGGCCTGCTGCGCGCACCGCTGAAAACCCCGTTCAAAACCGCCTTGCGCAGCGTCGATCATGTCGAGGATGTGATCGTGCGCATCCGCACCGATGATGGCGCCAGCGGTTGGGGCGGCGCGCCGGCCACGGCGGTGATCACCGGCGATACCCACGGCTCGATCATCGCCGCGATCCGCCAGCACATCGCACCGCGCTTGATCGGCCGCGACGTCGCCGAGCACAACCGCAATATCGCCCTTGTGCAATCGGCGCTGGAGCGCAATACCAGCGCCAAGGCGGCGGTCGAGATCGCGCTGTACGACTTGTTCTGCCAGCTCTACGGCGCACCGGCCTACAAGCTGTTGGGCGGCGGCGACCCGGTGGTCACCACCGATATCACGATCAGCGTCGATTACATCGACAAAATGGTGGCCGATTCGCTGGCTGCCGTGGCGCGCGGGTTTTCGGCGTTGAAGATCAAGGTGGGCAAGGATATCGGTGTCGATATCGAGCGCGTCCGCGCCATCCATGCCGCCGTCGAAGGCCGCGCACTGCTGCGGCTGGATGCCAACCAAGGCTGGACGGCAAAACAAGCGGTATTCGCCCTGCAGCAGTTGGAAGATAGCGGCGTGCATCTGGAGCTGGTCGAGCAACCAGTGAAGGCGCGTGACTTGGCCGGCCTCAAATTCGTCACCGAGCGCGTCCACACGCCGGTGATGGCCGATGAATCGGTGTTCGGCCCCAGCGAGGTGATCGAGCTGATCCGCATGCGCGCCGCCGACATCATCAACATCAAATTGATGAAAACCGCGGGTTTGTCGCAGGCCATCCAGATCGCCGACATCGCCGGCCAACACGGCATCGATTGCATGATGGGCTGCATGTTGGAATCGGCGGTAAGCGTTGCCGCCGCCGCGCATCTGGCCGCGGCCAAATCGCAGGTCATCACCAAGATCGATTTGGATGGGCCATCGCTGTGCGCCAGCGACCCGGTGCAAAGCGATACGGTGTTCAACGAGGCCGAAATCAGCTTGGGCCAACGCCCCGGCTTTGGCGTGATCGATGTACCCGGGCTAGTGCCGGCCGAGGGCGTTTAAGCGATGCCACTGTTGCGCATCCGTGCCGAGCGTGACCGGATGTCGGCGATGGAGCGCCGCATCGCCGATTACATCGTCGAGAACGCCCATTTCCTGCGCGATTATTCTTCGCAGCAATTGGCCGATGCGCTTGGCATCAGCCAATCATCGGTGGTGAAATTTGCGCAGAAGCTGGGCTTCAAGGGCTATCCCGATCTGAAGTTTTCGATTGGCGAGGCACTGGCACGCGATAACGGCCACGATCACGCCAATGGCGAGCTGCCCACCCCGGCCACCCATCACCCGCATGCGTTGATTGCCGAGGATCTCTGGCGGCGCAAATCACAGGCCGAGCAAGAAACCCGCCTGCTCAACCCGGCCAACAAGATCGATGCCATCGCCCAGGCCATCGATCAGGCCAACGCGGTATTTGTGATCGGGCTGGGCGAAGACGGCATCCCGGCACGTGCCTTCGCGATGCGGCTATCACTGCTGGGCATTCTCGCCGTGCATCACTTCGACCCGACGTTGATGGCCGCAGGGCTTTCCGGTGCCGGCAAAAAAGATGTCTTGCTGATGTTCTCCGAGCTGGGCCAGCACCCGATGCTGGGCCGGCTGCTACAGGATTTCCAGCCACGCATCGGCCATGTCATCAGCGTTACCCGGCACTCCTCCAACCCACTGCGCGTACAGGCCGACCACGCGGTGCTGGTCTCGGCCCACGATGAGCGTGCCCATATCGCGCCGCTGCTGTATCAAGCGGCCTTGCAGCAATTGCTCGATCTGATCTTTGTCGTACTCTGCGAGACGCGGCAGCAACGATTGGCTGCCGCCGACGCCAATCTGGGACGCATCCAGGAGATCATCAACGCATGAACCATCACCGCGCATTTCGTCTTGCCAGCATCGCCACGTTGGCCGCCATCGCACTCAGCGCCTGCACCAGCCACGGCCCCACGGCGCCCACTATCGCGCCCAACGACACGCCGCCGGTTTGGCAGAACGCCGAGCAAATGGTGGTGGTGACCAGCACTGGTTGGAATACGGTGCGCGGCAACCTGCGCTTGTTTGAGCGCAGCGGCGATGACTGGCAACAAATCGGCGAGGCCAAGCCGGTGATGCTGGGCCGCAATGGTTCCGCTTGGGGCATCGGCCTGCATACGGCCGAAAATACCGGCCCGCAAAAACGCGAGGGCGATGGCCGCAACCCGGCCGGCGTGTTCGCCATCGGCGAGGCATTTGGCTATGCCAGCAACGCGCGAAGCGGCCTTACGTATCGGCAGATGCTGGCCAGCAATTACTGCATGGATGTCAATGGCTCACCGCTGTACAACCAGATCGTCGATAGCCGCGAAGTGGGCGAAGAAACCGTGAAGGATTCCACCGAGCCGATGCGCTTGGATATCCACAAAAACGGCGACCATCGCTACAAGATCGGCTTCGTGATCGAACACAACCCAGGCAATGTCAGCGGCATGGGCAGCTGCATCTTCGCCCATCTCTGGGGCAACCCCGACAAGACCACCGCAGGCTGCACGGCGATGAACGAGCCGGTGATGCGCGAACTACTGGGCTGGCTCGATGCCGGCAAGCACCCGGTATTTGTGCTGCTGCCCGATGCCGATTACCAGCGCCTGCAATCACGCTGGCAGCTGCCGTCGCACACGGCGTTTCGCTGATCCCGACCCCACGCAACTCCTGCCGACCGAGCGCCGATGAAGCTGCCTTTCCACACCACCACCCGCATCCTGCTGGCCTTGCTCAGCGCCGCCACCATCGGCCTGACGCTGGCGTGGCTGGCACCCGAAACCGGCGCACGCGCCGCCGCGGTTGCCCAACCCATCGGCAAACTGTGGTTGAACGCGCTGCAAATGACCGTGGTGCCACTGGTCGGCACGTTGGTGATTTTGGGCATCGCCGCCGCCAGCGATGCCGCCGCCTCTGGCCGGCTGGCACGGCGCGCCATCGTGATTTTTCTGCTGCTGCTGACCATCGGCGCAACGTTTGCCGCCATCGCCGCACCCGCTTTCCTCTCTTTGATGCCGCATAGCCCGGAGCTGATGGAGGCATTCAAAGGCACCATCGGCCAAACCCCAATCGCCGCCGCACCCAAGGCCGCCGATTGGATCACCGGCATCATCCCCAGCAATGTGATCGCCGCAGCGGCGGCCAGCGCGATGTTGCCGCTGGTGGTGTTCTCGCTGTTCTTCGGCTTCGCCATGACCCGGCTGGAAGATGACAAACGCCGCCGCCTGCTGGAACTGGTGCAAACCATCAGCGAGGTGATGATCACCATCGTGCGCTGGGTGTTGGTGGTCGCGCCCATCGGCATTTTCGCGCTGGTGCTGGCGGTCACCGCCGAAGCCGGCGCTGCCACCTTGCAGGCACTGGGCATCTATATCTTGATGCTGGTGGTGCTCTACCTCGTGATCACCGCGCTGCTCTACCCGCTGATCCGCATCTGGACTGGCCGCCCGCTGCTGCAGTACGCCAATGCCATCTTCCCGGCGCAAGCGGTGGCGATGAGTACGCAATCATCACTGGCCTCGCTGCCCTCGATGATCGAAGTCGGCAGCCGCCGCCTCGGCATCCCGCTCGCCACCGTCTCGCTGGTGATCCCGATGGCGGTCTCGCTGTTCCGCCTGACCAGCCCAATTCAATACATCGGCGTCGCCGCGTTTGTGGCCTGGGCCTTCAATGTTGAAATCACCGCCTTGCAATGGGCCAGCGTGATCCCGCTGGCGGTGGTGGTCAGCCTGGGCTCGGTCGGCCTGCCCGGCCAAGTGAGCTTCATGGCCACCAATATGCCGGTGACCCAAGCACTGGGCCTGCCGGTGGAACCGCTTGGCCTGCTGCTGGCGGTCGATACCGTGCCCGACATCTTCGCCACCCTCGGCAACGTCAGCGCCGACGTGGGTGCTGCGGCTATCGTTGATGGCGGCAACCATCCCCCGCTTGCACACGAGCAAACCCCGCCACTGGCATGAGGCGCTGACATCGGTTTATGATGCCAACACCCACTCTTACGGGGCCATAGCTCAGCTGGGAGAGCGCGTCGTTCGCAATGACGAGGTCGGGAGTTCGATCCTCCCTGGCTCCACCAATCAGCAGAAGGCCCGCCCAACGGCGGGTTTTTTGTTGATGCAATCGCCCGCTTGTCAAGCTGTTCGCGCGTGCCACAAACGGCGAAAATCGCTACGCGGCGCTGTGCCGCGTTTGTTTGGGTTCACATGCAAGACACGTTGCTCGCCGCCAAGATCGCGGCCACCATCGCCGATGACATCGCCGCCCAAGCCGCGCAGGTCACCGCCGCGGTGGCTTTGCTGGATGAGGGCGCGACCGTGCCATTCATCGCCCGCTACCGCAAGGAAGTCACTGGCGGCTTGGATGACACCCAGTTGCGCACGCTGGAAACGCGCCTGATCTACCTGCGCGAGATGGAAGCACGGCGCGCGGCGATCATCCAGAGCATCGCCGAGCAAGGCAAATTGAGCGATGAACTGCGCGCAGAACTTGAGGCCGCCGACAGCAAGGCGCGGCTGGAAGACCTCTACCTGCCCTACAAACCGAAGCGCCGCACCCGTGCGCAAATCGCCCGCGAAGCCGGGCTGGAGCCGCTGGCCGATGGCCTGTTGGCCGACCCAACGCACGAGCCAGACACGTTTGCCGCGCAATTTATCGATGCCGAGAAAGGCATTGCCGATACCAAGGCCGCACTGGAAGGCGCACGCGCCATCCTGATGGAGCGCTGGGGCGAGGACGCGGCACTGATCGGTGAACTACGCGAATGGCTGCATCGTGAGGGCGTGATCCGCGCCAAGGTGGTCGAAGGCAAAGAGAGCGCCGGCGAGAAGTTCCGCGATTATTTCGACCATGCCGAGCCGCTAGCGAAGATCCCTTCGCACCGCTTGCTTGCCCTGTTCCGTGGCCGCCGCGAGGAATTTTTATCGCTGGATTTGGAGCCGGGCAATGATCTGGAACAGGGCAATGCCTACGCCGAGGGCCGCATCGCACTGCATGCCGGGATCAAGGCGAAAGGCCGCGCCGCCGATACGTGGTTAAGCAATGCCTGCCGCTTGGCATGGCGGGCCAAGCTGCAGCTGCATCTGATGCTGGACTTGTTCAACGAAGCCCGCGAGCAGGCTGAGTTGGATGCCATCACCGTGTTTGGCGACAACCTCAAAGACCTGCTGCTGGCCGCCCCGGCCGGTGCGAAAACCGTACTTGGGCTGGATCCGGGCATCCGCACCGGCTGCAAGCTGGCGGTGGTTGATGCCACCGGCAAACTGCTGGCCACCGATACCCTGTACCCGCACGAGCCGAAGCGGCAGTGGGATCAATCGCTGGCCGCGCTGGCGCGCCACTGCAAGCAGCACGGTGTGCAATTGATCGCGATTGGTAACGGCACCGCCAGCCGCGAAACCGACAAACTGGTCGGTGATCTGATCAAGCAACACCCGGAATTGAAACTGCAAAAAATCGTGGTCAGCGAGGCCGGCGCTTCGGTGTATTCGGCCTCGGAACTGGCCGCGCGCGAGTTCCCCGGGCTGGATGTATCGCTGCGTGGCGCGGTATCGATTGCGCGCCGCCTGCAAGACCCGCTGGCCGAGTTGGTCAAGATCGAACCAAAGGCGATTGGCGTCGGCCAGTATCAGCACGATGTCGATCAATACCGCTTGGCGCGCGCGCTGGATGCGCGGGTCGAGGATTGCGTCAACGCCGTCGGCGTGTTCGTCAACACCGCATCCAGCGCGCTGCTATCGCGGGTATCCGGGCTATCGGCCAGTGTGGCCGAAAACATCGTCGTGCATCGCGATGCCAACGGCCCGTTCAAGCGCCGCAAAGATTTGTTGAAGGTGCCGCGATTGGGCGAAAAAACCTTCGAGCAATGCGCCGGCTTCCTGCGTATCAACGATGGCGATGAGCCGCTGGATGCCTCCGGCGTACACCCGGAAAGCTATGCGGTGGTTGAGCGCATGGTGGCCAAATCCGGCATCACCAGCGACAAATTGATCGGCGATGCAAGCACGATCCGCGCCCTGCGCGCCGAGGATTATGTCGATGACCGCTTCGGCCTACCGACCGTGCGCGACATCTTGGGCGAGCTGGAAAAACCCGGCCGCGACCCGCGCCCCGAGTTCAAGGCGGCACGCTTCGCCGATGGCATCGAGGACATCAAAGACCTACGCCCGGGCATGGTGCTCGAAGGCGTGGTGAGCAATGTCGCCGCCTTCGGCGCGTTCGTCGATATCGGCGTGCATCAAGATGGCTTGGTGCATATCTCGATGCTGGCCGATAAATTCGTCAAAGACCCACGCGAGGTGGTCAAGGCCGGCGATATCGTCAAGGTCAAGGTGTTGGAAGTGGACGTCGCGCGCAAGCGCATCGCCCTCACCCGGCGGCTGGAGGATGTGCCGGGTGAGCCCGCACGCAACCCACGCCAGCGCGACGAACGCCCACAAGCCGCGGCGCGCGGGCCGCGTGATGCGCGCCCGACATCGGCCAAACCGCAACAGCCGGCCAACCGGCCACCGGCCAATAACGCCTTGGCCGATGCCTTTGCCAGGGCGCGCAAGGGCTGACCTCCTTCGCTTATGACATCGATGGCGAGCAATCGGATATCGATTGCTCGCCGCATCCACCTGAGCACACCCACACGCGCCGCTGGATACCCACGCCGCGTACACTCGCGCCAATGTCGGACCCAATTCCTCCCAGCCCACACTGGCACGGCGATGTGCGCGCCGCGCGTGACGAGCAATCCGCACTGGCCGCGCGCGTGCGATTGCGCGATGCTTACCCCACGCCACTGCGTACCGTGGCCGGCTTCGATGTCGGCTTTGAGGAGGCCGGCGCGATCACCCGCGCCGCCGCCGTGCTGCTTGATGCCGATAGACTTGAACCACTGGCCAGCCATATCGCCCGGCTGCCCACCACGATGCCCTATATCCCGGGCTTGCTGTCGTTCCGCGAACTGCCCGCCATGCTTGCCGCGCTCGAGGGCCTGCCAAGCACCCCCGACCTCTGCCTGATCGATGGCCAAGGCATCGCCCATCCACGTCGGCTTGGCATCGCTGCTCACTTCGGCGTAGTCAGCGGCCTGCCCGCGATCGGTGTGGCAAAACGCAAACTGCTGGGCGATCACGCCAATCTGCACGAAATGCGCGGCGCCCACACCCCATTGCGCATCGGCGGCAAAGCGCATGGCCCCGGCGAACAAATCGGCTGGGTACTGCGCAGCAAACCCGGCTGCCTGCCGCTCTACGTTTCCCCCGGCCACCGGGTATCAATGGCAGGCTGTGCGGAACTGGTGATGCGCTTCGTCACCCGCTACCGCCTGCCGGAACCAACGCGGCTGGCTGATCGGCTGGCCTCGCGCCGCGATAAAGCCGCCGATCCCCTTGCCGCCACTTCTCCGATTCCATAGTGGCGCTGCAGCAACATGGCTTGACATAGTGATAAACGTCTCATTTTTATATATTTTTATTGACAAATGCTTAACTTTCGCGTAGCAATTCGTTGATCACAAGGGGGATGTCACGGTGTTGAAACGCAGGGGATTGATCGGGATTGTTCTGGGGGTGTTGGTCATGCCCGCCGCCATCGCACAGCAATCGGGTTGCCCCGCGTTGGGCTCCAACAGCGGCCTGCATTGGGATGTCACACGCGCCGACGATTTACTGTTCTGCCGCGCCCTTACCGAAGCGCAGGATGAAGTTTTCAGCGTCAGCATCAGCAGTGATTCGCCCTTCAACCCGGTGCGCCGCAATCGCGGCGAGAAAGCCGTCATCAACGGTCAGGAGGTGTATTGGTATCGCACCGAAATCGCCACCCGTCCCGACCTGCAAGCGCGTGAAACCAGCATCGCCTTGGATAATGGCCGGGTCGCCTATTTCAATGTTCAATCAGCGAGTGAAGACGGCCTGCGTCTGGCCTTCGAGCGCATCGCCCAACTGGGTTTTTGAACATTACTCGCGCCGGGTGATTCGCCAAGCGCGGTGGATGCGCTGGTTACGCTGGAAATCGGCCGGGATGGTCGAGGCGCTGATTTCGGTGATGTCGGCAGCATCAGCCAAGCCTGCTTGATCCAGCTTGAAGCGGCGGAAGTTGTTGGAGAAATACAGCACCCCGCCCGGGGCCAGCCGCGCCAAGGCAGCACCAATCAAGCGCAGCTGGTCGCGCTGCACATCGAAATCCTCGGCGCGCTTGGAATTGGAGAACGTTGGCGGGTCGCAGAAGATGATGTCGTACTGGCCGCGCTCGGATTCCAACCATTGGATGACATCGGCCTGCACGATGCGGTGCCGTGCGCCGCCCAGCCCGTTCTCGCGCAAGTTATCGCTGAACCACTGCAGATACGTGGATGACAGATCAACGCTGGTGGTTTCGGCAGCACCACCCAGCCCCGCCTGCACGCTGGCCACGCCGGTATAGCAAAACAGGTTGAGGAAGCGCTTGCCATTGGCCTCCTGCGCCATCCGCGCACGCAACGGCCGGTGATCGAGAAACAGGCCGGTATCAAGGTAATCAAACAGATTGACCTGCAAACGCGCCGCGCCCTCGCGCACCGGCATGAAGGCCGCGGATTCGGCGAGGCGGCCATACTTGCTGCCGCCCTTGCCGGTGGCGCGGGTCTTGATCGCGACGCGCTCTTTCGGCACATCAAAGGTGTGGCGGGCGGCGGCCAAGAGATCATTCAGGCGCTTGCGGGTGATGGCCTCGGGGATCGCGGCGGGGGCGGCATATTCCTGCACATGCAACCAACGCTCGCCCGTATCGGCATGGGTGTAGACATCGATGGCGGCGGCATATTCGGGGATGTCGGCATCGTAGGCGCGAAAGCAGGCGACCTGCTCGCGGGCCAGCCACGTCTTCAGTTTGCGCAGGTTCTTGTCGATGCGGTTGGCCACCATCTGCGCGTTTTCCGACAACCGAGGCGGGCTGCTCTCCTCGCGCTTGGGCGGGGCGATTTCATCGATGGCGATCAACGCGCATTCAATCGGCCCGTTGAACACGCGATACACCTTGCGCGCAAACAGGCCAGTGGCACGCGCCAATTCCTCATCGCCGCACAACAGGCTGGCCGACCAATTCGGCACCGCGCGCTTCAGGGCATCGCCCAGATCGCGATACAACGCGGCATCGGCAGCCAGGCGCGCATCGTAGGGCGGGTTGCAGACGACCAGACCGGATGTGGTCTGGGCTGGCTCGGTTTCAGTGGCGGCGGGCAATTCCGGCGTGGTGAGCAAGGCGATATCACTGGCCCGCCATTCGCAGGCCTCCAGCACGCCGGCAGCCTCGGCATTGCGGCGCGCCGAAGCAATCGCCCGCGGGTCGATATCGCTGCCAAAAAACACCGGGCGCAGCTTGGCAAGGCCCACCTTGGCGCGGGCCTCGGCCTCGGTGTGCAGCGCATGCCAGCCTTCGCGGTTAAAGCCGCGCCAATTGCTTGGCAACGCAAGGCCATGCCGTTGCAGGCCGGGGGCGACATCGGCGGCCATCAACGCGCCTTCGATCAACAACGTGCCGCTGCCGCACATCGGGTCAAGCAGCGCGCCACCGGCGTGATAGCGCGCCGGCCAGCCGCCACGCAGCAGCACAGCGGCAGCGACGTTTTCCTTCAGCGGTGCTTCGTGCGCCTCGCCACGCCAGCCACGGCGGTGCATCGGGCCGCCGGAGAGATCAACCGAGATAATCGCCCGGCCTTTCTTCACCACCAGATTCAGGCGCAAATCCGGCGATTCGGCATCCACCGAAGGCCGCTCGCCGGTGGCCTCACGCAGACCATCAACTACGGCATCCTTCAGCCGTTGCGCGGCGAAGCGGGCATGGGTGATGCCGCTGCCGGAGACATGCGCATCCACCGCCAAGGTCATCGCGGCATCAAGGTGCTCTCGCCAATCGATGGCGCGCGCGGCATCGTACAACTGGGCCTCGTTTTCGCAGGCAAACTCGGCCACCGGCCATAGCACCCGGCTGGCCAGCCGCGACCACAGCACTGCGCGCTGGGCATCGATCAAGGTGCCTTCGACATTGACCCCGGCGGTGGTGGCGGTGGCCTTGGCCGCACCAAGCGCACTTAGTTCATCGGCCAGCAGATATTCAAGGCCTTTGCCGCAGCTGGCGAAGAAAGGATGCCATGCCATGCCGCCCACTCAGCAAGAAGCCAGCAACGCGGCGAACGCCAGCTTGCTCGATTCAACATGCTCGGCAAGGCGATGCGAATCATCGACCAGCAGCAGCCGATCACGGCGCGCCTGCGCCCACATCACCACTTCATCGGCGGGGATCAATTCATCGCGCCAACCGTGGATGATCGAGGTCGGCACCGGCGCGGCATCCAGCGGGTTGGCCTTGCCCATGCGGATCGGCGGCGCCATCAAAAACAAGCCGGCAACCGGCACCTGCAACGAGACCAAGCCGGAGATATACGCGCCCAAGCTGGAACCGGCCAGCACCACCGGGCCACGCGCCGCAGCGGATTTCGCCCGCTGCAACAAGCGTTCAAGGCGGGCCGGCACATTGCCCAATTCGCTGATTTCGCGCTGGGCATCCAGATCGGTGTAATCGGGGCGTTCGTGGCTCCAGCCAAGCGCGTCGGCGGCTTCGGCCAGCGCGGAGACCTTGGTGGCATCGGGGCCGCTTTCAAAGCCGTGAGAGAGAATGCAATGACCTATCATCGCGATATGGTACCGCGCCGCCCTGCTAGCATCGCCCCATGCGTGAACCTGCCATCCCCTATCTGGACCGCCCACTGCCGTATGTCGATAGCCTCGGCACACGCGCCGCCAGCGATATCAATCTGGTGGTGATCCATTGCACCGAATTACCCGATCTGGCCACCGCCCGCACATTTGGCGAACGCCTGCACTACCCGCAGAGCGCGACCGGCAACAGCGGCCATTGGTATATCGACCGCGATGGCCGCTGCGAGCGCTGGGTGGATGAACGCCGCATCGCCCACCATGTGCGCGGCCTCAATGCGCATTCGATCGGGATCGAATTGGTCAACCGCGGGCGCTGGCCGGATTGGCTGGATTCACGCCACCAAGCGATGGATGAAGCCTATCCCGATGCGCAGATCGCGACGCTGATCGCCTTGCTCAACGATCTGCACCACCGCCTCGATCATCTGCGCAATATCGCCGGGCATGAAGATCTGGATACCGAACACGTCGCCGCCAGTGACAACCCGCAGCTTGTGGTGGCACGCAAGCGCGACCCCGGCCCGCAATTCCCCTGGCCGCGGGTACTGGCTGGCTGCCGATTGGCGCGCCTGCAAGTTCCGCCACAATAAACGCTGCAATGGCCGCCCGCGGCAACGCCGAGAACACAGCCAAGCCAACACCTTAACCGTCGAAGCGGGCCTCGCCGCTATCGGCAGAAGCAATGGCGCTCCACCCTGCAACGCGAACAGGCCGATGGCGCTGGGCAAGGCCCGCCGCCCAGCCAGCCGTCATCGCTATACTGCCGGCCCTGCCATCTGCGTATTGCATCCATGTCCCCGCCTGTTTCCGAATTGATCGATCTGCTGACGCTGGAACGACTTGAAGACAATTTGTTCCGTGGTCAGAGCCGTGATATCGGCACCAAATACGTGTTTGGCGACGATGGATGGCCATAGCCCGCGCGATGCGCACTCGCTGCACGCCTATTTTTTACGCGCCGGCGATATCAACGCGCCGATCATCTACGACGTTGATCGCACCCGCGATGGCGGCAGTTTCTCGGTGCGCCGGGTGACAGCGATCCAGCACGGCAAGGTGATCTTCTTTTGCGCCGCCTCGTTCCACGCCCATGAGGATGGTGCCAACCATCAGTTGTCGATGCCGGAAGTACCACGCCCGGATGATATCGAGCCCAACCCCACGGTCAGCCCGGAAGTGCTGGCGACCCTGCCGATCAAGATCCAACGCTGGCTGGACCGCTCAGGCCCGTTTGAATTCCGCCATGTCTACCCGCGCGATGAGCTCAACCCGCCCAAGCGCCCGCCGTTCCAGCAAGTCTGGTTCCGTCTGGCCGAGCGGGTAGGCGATGCGCCCGCCCTGCACCGCGCCCTGCTCGCCTACGCCAGCGATTTTCATTTGCTCGGCACCGCCAATTTCCCGCACGGCATCAGCTACTACCATCCCGATGTGCAGATGGCATCGCTTGATCATGCGCTGTGGTTCCACCGCCCGTTCCGCGCCGACGAATGGCTGCTGTATTCAATCGACAGCCCCAGCGCGCAGAACTCGCGCGGTTTGGCTCGCGGGCAAATTTTCGATGTCGAGGGCCGGCTGGTTGCCAGCACCTCGCAAGAAGGCATGGTGCGGGTGCTGAACCCGGCCGGCGGCACCGGCTGATATATGCGTCAGATCTTCAGTAGCGCACGCTTAGAAACCGTCGAAGGCGTAGCCAAACTGCTCAACGAGCACGGCATCGCCACCCGCATCCGCAACGGGCGCTCGTATAAAGGCGATTTCCGCCGCAGCTTCAGCTATCGCAGCGCATCGCCGCAGCAGGCCTCGCTTTGGGTGATCCATTCTGATGACCAGCCCAAGGCCCGCCAACTTTTGCGCGAAGCCGGCTTGATCGATAGCACCCGGCACGAAACCCGCGGCAGCTTCGTTTCCGGCGGTTATGCCGCCGATGCAGAAGATCGCCCGAAGCGCAGCGGCTTGCTCACCCCCAGCCGGCTGCGCGCGGTATTGATGGTCGGCATCGCCGCCGTGATCGGCATGACCGCATGGTGGCAATCCGGGCTCAATCGCAGTGACACGCCGGCAGTGGCACTACCATCCAGCCCGGCAACCGCAGCCGCAAGCGATGCGCGCAGCGCACCCGCCGAAACCGTCTATCGGGTTGAAGTACCGCGCGCATTGGCCGAAACGATGATTATCGAGATCGCCAGTACGCACGCCATCAGCCACGCCTGCCTGCTGCGCGATGGTGCGCCGCTGGATGATCTCAGCGCCAACGCGCCCAGCGTGATCCCCTGCGATGAAGGCGCTGACTTGATCGACGTGCACGATTACCGCACCGATGGCTCGGGCAGCGGCACCGTTGCGGTGCGCTGGCAGCAAGATGGCGCGCAGGCCGACGCACGCTTTGATGTGCAGCGCGAAGGGTTTGAGTGGCGGATCGTGGCCGGGCGCTGAGGCGCGTTGGTTGACCCGCCGTCGCGGCCCCCGCCCACGCCAGCCCAGAAGCCCACGATGGGCGCGAGCGATGCTGGCACAAACATCGATACCCCGTCGCAAACTAATGCTCGCCTAGCGTCAACGCAGAGCCTTGATGCCCCCCAGCAGCGCCCCTGAAACAAAAAAAGCGGAGCCACCGTCACCAGTGGCTCCGCCCCCCACCAAGTGGTTAGCGCGGGCGCTGCGCTGCCGTATCACGATCAGCGCGGCGGGTTTCGCGCTCGGCCATGCGCTTGGCATGGTGAGCATCGAACTCGGCGCGCGAAATCTGCCCATCGTTATTGCTATCGGCGGCCTTGAACCACGCATCGCGGCGCTCGCCCATGCGCGCCTGATGATCGGCGCGGTCGATATAGCCATCCTTGTTGACATCAAGCTGGTCAAAGCGTGCGGCAAATTCCGGCTTGGCGGCCGCTTCGGCGCGGCTGATCCGGCCATCGCCATCGCTGTCGAGTGCGCGCATGCCATGCATGCCACCACGCTGGCCGCGCTTGCCGCCGTGCATCGCACGCCCGGCGCGCAACTCGTCCATCGACAACTTGCCGTCTTTGTTGCTATCCAACTGCTCGAAACGCTCGGCCAGACGCGGGTGCTTGGCGGCTTCGGCACGATCCACAAAGCCATCGTTATTGGTATCGAGCTTGGCCTTGCGCTCTTGGCGCGGCGCATCGGCCTTGCTGCCCGCCGCCTGCGGTGCGGCAATGGCGATGCCAGAAGCGGCCACCACACCGGCGGCGAGAATCAGGGAAATCGTGCGTACATTCATGGGTCGTGCTCCAGCAAAATTGATTGACATGGCAGCCAACGCACCCCACGCCCGCAGCGTTGACGCCCCGATCAATCCATTCATCTCGCAGCCAGTCGCGGGCGCTGCGACCCAGCCCAGCTATCCTCGCCCCATGCACGATGCCCACACCCACGATGACGAGATCCGCCTGTTCCAGACCGGCGAGCACACCTGCGGCTATTGGCATGACCGCCCGGCCCGCGATCTGGTGCTGGAGCCCAACGACCCGCGCCTGGCGGATGTCTATCCGCGTGCGCTGGCGCTTGGCTTCCGCCGCACCGGCGATTTGATCTACCGGCCCAATTGCCACGGCTGCCGGCTGTGCGTGCCGGTGCGGGTGCCGGTCAACCACTTTCGCCCGGATCGCAGCCAGCGCCGCAACCTGCAACGCAATGCCGATCTAGTCACCCGGGTATTGCCGGCGATCCGCCGCGAAGAACACCTAAAGCTTTATCAACGCTATCTGCAAAACCGCCATGTCGGCGGCGGCATGGATGACCACGGCGGCACCCAGTTCGACCAATTCTTGACCGGTAGTTGGTCGGATACCCGCTTTCTCGAAATCCGCCGCGCACAAGTGCATGGCAGCGGCGAACTCTTGGCAGTCGCCGTCACCGACCGGCTACCGGATGCCCTCTCAGCGGTGTACACCTTCTACGACCCGGCCGAGGCCGCGCGCGGCTTGGGCGTGTACGGCGTGCTGCAACAAATCGAATGGGCGCGACGCGATAATCGCACCCACCTTTACTTGGGCTTCTGGATCGTCGGCCACCCCAAAATGGATTACAAACGCCGCTATCGCCCACTGGATGGCTACGATGGCCAACGCTGGCATCCACTTGAATACCTGCCCGGATAATCATGATGAATCGCGTGCTCAAATTCGCCCTGCTCTTGATCGGCGTGGCCGCCTTGGCCGCCTGCCTACGCATCAATGTGCAAGGCACGCCCGACCCCCAAGCACTGGAGCGCCTGCCCGACCAAATGGCGCGGGTGATCCGCGATTCACTGCCGCCGGTACGCTTCGCCACCTACAACAGCTCGCTCTATAGCGATGAAGCGGGCGGCCTGATCAAACGCCTGCAAAACGATGACGAGGGCGCAAGCAAAATCGCCGCCGTGCTGCAGCGGGTGCGCCCGGATGTGGTGCTGATCAATGAGTTCGATTACGACCAGGCCGGGCGCGCAGCGGATCTGTTCCAGCGGCGCTATCTGGAAAGCGCGCAATTTGGCGGCACGCCGATCCACTACCCCTACCGCTATATCGGCCCGGTCAATACCGGCGTCGCAAGCGGGCTTGATCTGGATGGCGATGGCCAAATCGGCGGCCAAGGGCGCGCCCGTGGCAACGATGCCTGGGGCTATGGCCTGCATCCCGGCCAATACGGCATGCTGGTGCTATCGATGTACCCGATCGATTTCGCCCGCGTGCGCAGCTTGCAGAAGTTCAAATGGTCAGACCTGCCGGGCGCGCGGCAACCGATCGACCCGGCCAGCGGCAAACCGTGGTATCCCGAAGCGATCTGGAAACAATTGCGCCTGTCATCCAAATCGCATTGGGATGTGCCGATCCTGACCCCGCAGGGCGAAATCCATTTGCTGGCCAGCCACCCAACCCCGCCGGTATTCGATGGCCCGGAAGACCGCAATGGCGCACGCAATCACGACGAGATCCGCTTGTGGGCGGAGTATCTCTCCAACACCGCCCAGCATGTGCCACGCGGCAAGGGAACCGCTTGGCTGTTCGCGCCATGGCTATGCGATGACCAAAACCGCTGCGGCGGGCTGGATGCCAATGCCGCCTTCGTGATTGCCGGCGATCTCAATGCCGACCCCATCGATGGCGATAGCGTGCCCGGCGCGATGGCGCAATTGCTCGATCACCCGCGCGTATTGAATTACCCCGCCCCGCGCAGTGCCGGTGCTGCCGCACAAGCCGCACGCTACGGCCTGCCACGCACGGGCGATACGGCCACTCACACCGGCGATTTCGGCCCGAAATCCGGCACCTTGCGTATCGATTACGTGCTGCCCTCGCGCAATCTTGTGGTGCGCGATGCGGCCGTATTCTGGCCGGCCCCGGATAGCGCGGAAGCACGCTTCAGCGATGGCAGCGACCATCATCTGGTTTGGGTAGATGTGCTGATGCGGCCTTGATTACAACGCGGGGCCGAACAACGCCATCCTGATGCTGACCGCCCACGCCAAACAACCCCGGCTCAACGCAGCTTGACCTCGCCCTTGCCGACCGGGTTGCGCGGGTCACTGCCGGCTTGCAGGCTGCCATCACGCTTGTCGTATTCAACCGCTTGCAGATTGCCCCAGGCATCGCTGGAACGCTGGCCAACCACTTCACCCGGCACCACAACGGTATGCCCCATCGCGCGCAGTTTGGCGATGGTGTCGGCGCTTAGCGCGTTCTTTTCGATGCCCAGCGAATCCGGCATCCATTGATGATGGAAGCGTGGCAATGCCGATACCTGCTGCGCGCTCAAACCGGCATCAAAGCCGAGGATGCCGATCAACACCATGGTGATGATGCGGCTGCCGCCCGGCGTGCCAAGCACGGCCACCTTGTCGCTGGATTCCATGAAGGTCGGTGTCATCGAGCTCAGCATGCGCTTGCCAGCTTCGGGCGCATTGGCCGAATAACCCAGCACGCCAAATGCGTTCGGGGTACCGGGCTTCAGCGCGAAATCATCCATCTCGTTGTTGAGCAGCACGCCGGTGCCGGGCGGGATCAGGCCAGAGCCAAACAGCAGATTGACCGTCTGCGTGCCACCAACGCGGTTGCCTTCGCCATCGATGATCGAGAAGTGGGTGGTCTCCGGGTGCTCATCAAATGGCGTCGGCGAGCCCGGCATCGAATCGCTGGGCGTGGCCTTCAGCGGGTTGATGGTGCTGCGCAAGCCCGCGGCGTAATACGGTGAGAGCAACGTCTGCTGCGGGATCACAACAAAATCCGGATCGCCAAGATAGAAAGTGCGGTCGCGGTAGGCGCGGCGCATCGATTCGACGATCAGATGCGTGCGCGGCACTTCATCCATCGTGCGCAGATCCCACGGCGCAAGAATTTGCAGCATTTCAGCCAGCGCGATGCCACCGGATGAAGGCGGCGGCGCGGTGGTGATGCGCCAGCCACGCCAATCAAAGCGGATCGGCTCGCGCTCGACGATGCGATAGCCAGCCAATTCCTGTGCCGTCCACTGGCCGCCTTCTTTCTTCACCGCATCAAGGATGCGCTTGGCAGTGGCACCGCGATAAAACCCATCGAAGCCCTTGTCGGCCAGTAATTGCAGCGTGCGCGCCAAATCGGCCTGACGCAGGATATCGCCCTCGGCCAGCGGCTTGCCATTTTTCAAAAACACCGCACGGGTGCCGGGGTAACGCTCCATCACCGCGCGCCGCTCGCCATAGCCACGCACCAGCCGCGCATACACCGGGAAGCCATCGCGGGCGACACGGATCGCCGGCTGCAGCGATTCTTTCAGCGGCAAATTGCCGTAGTTTTCCGCCATATGCACCAGCGCCGCCGGCAAGCCGGGGATGCCAGCCGCCCACGGACCGTTGACGGCGCGGTCGCGATCAAGCTGGCCATCCTTGTCCAGATAGGCCTCGGGCGTCGCAGCAGCCGGCGCGGTCTCGCGCGCATCGATAAACACATCGCGGCCGGTCTTGGCATCGTGCAGCAAGAAAAACCCACCACCGCCGATGCCGGAACTGATCGGCTCCACCACCGATAAGGTGGCCGATACCGCCACCGCCGCATCAAAGGCATTGCCGCCCTTGGCCAATATCTCGAAGCCAGCATCGGTGGCCAAGGCGTGCGCCGAGGCAATCGCCGCGCCCTGCGGTTTGTGCGCGGCCGGGGCCTCGCGCGCTTGGGCACCGACAAATACAAAAACCAGCGTCAGCGCAAACCATGCGCGGCGCAACAAACGGGGCGATGCACTCACGCAGCGTTCTCCAATCGATGCAATTTGGCCAGCAATTGTTGCTCGCTCTCGACGTGTTCGGGGTCGTTTTCGATACATTCGACCGGGCACACCACCACGCATTGCGGCTCATCGTGGTGGCCGACGCATTCGGTGCACAGGGCCGGGTCGATCAGATAGATGTCCTCGCCTTGGGTGATCGCCTGATTGGGGCAGACCGGCTCGCAGACATCGCAGTTGATGCAGGTTTCGAGGATTTTCAGCGCCATGATGCAAACAATGCGCCCGCCATCAGGCGGGCGCAAGTGTGGGTTGAACGATGGATTACTTGCTGGTCGGCACAAACACGAAGTTGACCGCGCCCGGCTCGACCGCCGCCTTGACGCGCTCTTGATCGGCCGGCGCACCGACATAGATCAACTTCACGTCCTTCATGGTGTTGGGTTTGACTTCTTTGAAGCCCTCGACCACCAGATCACCCAGTTGGGTGGTGGATGATGCCGGCGAGCCAAACATCAGCATATTGCCGCCGATGATGCCGCGCGCCAGATCCATCTGCACGCGCTCCAGCAGGCGGTCGTATTCGCCCTTGAAATCCTCGCTGCTGGCCGATGGCAAGAAATAGGCATACGGCGCATTGGTGACGCCATCCATATTGGCCTCGGCCACCGAGCCCAGATACGCCTGCCATTCAAGGCGGTCTTCGCTGGCCGGCACCGCGACCGGCGCCGCGGCCACCGCGACCGTTGCGGCCTCTTCCTGCTTGCAGGCGGTCAAGGACAGTGCGGCGAGGCAAGCAGCCAGCAATAGGCGGTTGGTGTTTTTCATGAGATTCCCCGTCGTTATGTAGATGATGTGCGCTGCCATTCGGCCTGCAACGCGGCGGCCACTGCTGGCGGTACAAAGGTGGTGACATCACCACCCAGACGCGATACCTCGCGTACCAGCGAAGAAGATATGAAACCGTATTTTTCTGCCGGCGTCAGGAACAGCGTCTCCACTTCCGGGATCAGCCGCCGGTTCATGCTGGCAAGTTGGAACTCGTATTCAAAATCCGATACCGCGCGCAAGCCACGGATCAGCACGCCACCGCCCATCTCGCGCACGAAGTGGGCCAGCAACGTGGCAAAGCCATGCACTTCGACATTGGGCAGATCAACCAGCGCCTCGCGCGCCAGCTCGACCCGTCGCTCCATCGAAAACGCGGGGCTTTTGCCCGAGCTGCGCGCCACGCCGACGATCAGGCGCTCAAACAACGGCGCAGCCCGATAGACCAAATCGACATGGCCATTGGTGATCGGATCAAAGGTGCCGGGATAAATGGCGATCCGCTGGTGGGGTATCGTCATGGGTGCGGGCAGTGGGAAAGTCCTGCGAGTGTAGCAGTGCAGGCTTCAATCGCGGCGGTACAGGCGATAGGCGACATCGCGCGTTGCGCCCTCGCGATGCAACCGCCAGCCCGGCGGCAGCGGCTGCGGCGGCCGATCCGCCGGGGCCTCGACGTACAGCGCAGCCTGATCCGCCAGCAATGGCAATACCGCCTGCAAGGATTTGTCCCACAGATCAGCGGCAAATGGCGGGTCGAGAAAAGCGATATCGAAGCGGCGGCCACTGGCGGCCAAGCGCGCCATCGCCACCAGCGCATCTTCATGCAGCAGTTCGATCTTGTCGCCGGCCGATAGCCGCGCCACCGTCTCGCGCAGATTGCGCATCAGGCCGGCATCGCGTTCGATCAAAGTCGCACTGGCCGCCCCACGCGAGACGGCCTCCAGCCCCAGCGCGCCGCTGCCGGCAAATACATCCAGCACCGTGGCCGCTGGCAACTGCGGCATCAGCCAGTTGAACAACGTCTCGCGCACCCGGTCAGACGTTGGCCGCAAACCCTCGGCATCGGCCACCGCCAAGCGCGTGCCACGCCAATGCCCACCGACGATGCGCACCGATCCCGCCGCCTGCGCGGGTCGCCGATTTTTGCTCATGACGCCTTGCTGCCCGGTGCTACCATGACGGCATTCTCCAACATCTTCCCCCGCATGGTTAACTGGTTCTGGCGCAAAAAGCCCGCCGAGAGCGAACAAGCCCTTGAGCAAGCGCCCCTCACCAAAGATGCAGAGGCCGGGCCTAGCCCGTTGCCGCCACCGGTCAGCGCGGAACCGGCGATTCCGGACACACCGTATGTAGCGCCTGATGTCGCACCCGTTGTGGCACCTGATGCGCCGCCCACCGATGCGTCACCAGCCGAGCCCGCACGCAGCGATGACGAATTCGCCAATGCCGCCCCCGCCGCCACGCCCGGCAAAACCGGCTGGCGCGAGCGCCTGAAAGGCAGCGGCTTTGCCCGCAGCTTGGGCGGCCTGTTCTCGCGCAATCCCAAGCTTGACGAAGAACTGCTGGAAGAAATCGAAACCGCTCTACTCACCGCCGATGTCGGCATCAAAGCCACCACCGTGCTGGTCGATGACCTGCGCACGCGGATGAACCGGCGCGAGTTTGCCGATGCCCACGCCCTGCTCGCCGCCCTGCGCGCCGACTTGGTGGCGATGTTGGCCCCGGTGGCCAAACCGCTACAGATTGATCGCGGCATCAAGCCGTTTGTGATCGTCACCATCGGCGTCAATGGCGTCGGCAAGACCACCACCATCGGCAAACTGGCGCGCAAATTTCGCGATGAAGGGCATAGCCTGATGCTGGCCGCAGGCGACACCTTCCGCGCCGCCGCCGTCGCCCAATTGCAAGCATGGGGCGAAAAAAATGGCGTGCATGTGGTTGGCCAAGGCCAGAACGCTGATGCCGCCGCGGTCGCCTTCGATGCCTATTCCGCAGCCAAATCGCGCGGCAGCGATATTTTGATCGCCGATACCGCCGGCCGCCTGCACACCCAAGGCGGCTTGATGGATGAGCTGGGCAAGATCGTGCGCGTGCTGGGCAAGCATGGCGAAGGCATCCCGCATGAAATCCTGATGGTGATTGATGGCACCACCGGCCAGAACGCGATCTCGCAGTTGCGTGCGTTCAGCGCCAAAGTGCCGGTCAGCGGGCTGGTGGTGACCAAGCTCGATGGCACCGCCAAGGGCGGCGTGCTATTTGCGCTGGCGCAAGAATTTGCCATCCCGATCCGCTATGCCG
>JAUNTK010000011.1:0-5530 GCA_030538735.1 Pseudomonadota bacterium | reverse complement strand
CGGCGAGCGGCCGGAAGACTTGCGCGTGTTTGATGCCGAGGCATTCGTTGATGCCCTGCTGCCGGCGACGCTCGGCCAGTGAGCGAAACGGCGACGCCCGCCGCAGACCCAACGCCACCGCCCCAGAAGCGCCGCTGGCTGCGCCGGTTGGCGATCATCGCCCTGATCGCGCTGGTGTTGTTGGTGCTGGCCTTGCGTTTCGCCCTGCGCCCGCAGTTCGCCACCAGCGTGATCCTGCACGAAGCCGGCCGCGCACTGGGCTTGGAAATCACCGCCAGCGGCGCTTCGGAATACGACATCAGCGGCACCCCGCGCGTGGTGCTGCGTGGTCTGAGCGCCCGCCAACCCGGCACCAGCCGTGAGTTGTTCCGCGCCGAGCGTGTCTATCTATCGCTGCCGTGGGAAACACTGAAAACCCAAGGCCGCGTGCTGGATATCGAACGCATCGAACTGGATGCGCCGGTGCTTGATCTGGCCGCATTGGAGGCTTGGCAGAAAACCCGCCCCGCCAGTGGCGAAACCCAGCTACCCGTCTTGCAACGCGGGCTAAAACTGGTGCGTGGCGAGGTGATCGGCGCAGGCTGGAAGATCGACCGCATCGGCATCGATATCGCCCATTTCGAGGCCGGCGAACCACTGGCCGCGCACCTATCCGGCCGCTATCAAGCCGATGCACTCAGTCTGCCCTTCGATCTCTCGCTGGCGTTGAGCCAGGCCGCCAGCGATGCCGGGCTTGGCCTCTCCGGCCAGTTGACCCCAACCGCCCGCGATTGGCGCATGCCGATCCGCCTGCGCCTGCGTGCGCCGATCCATTTCGATGATGGCGCGCTCAATTTGCAGCCGGCGCGGCTGGGCGCATCGGCACGCTATCTGGCGGGCGATGGCAGTACACCGATTGCCTTCGCCTTCGGTGCCTATGGGCCGGCGCGCATCGCCGCCAGTGGTCTTGATTGGCCGCAGCTGGCGCTGGCGCTGCGCGGCCAAGATATCGCGCCGGATCTGGATGGCGCAGGCCGCCTCGCCGTCGGCGAGCAACTGGATTTCGCGCTTGTCGGCCAACTTGCCGAATGGCGCAGGCAATGGCCCGCACTACCGGCACCGCTTGCACAATCGCGCTCGCCGCTGCCATTCACCGCACGCTATCGCGGCGCACTGGATTTCACCGACCCGCTTGATTTGCACCTGCAACGCGATGCCACCCGCTTCGATGGCCGCTTCCGGCTCAACGAGGTGATCGGCTGGATCGATGCACCTGCCACTGGCGCACCACTGCCGCCGCTGGATGGCCGGCTGACATCGCCACGGCTGGAAATCAGCGGGGTACTGCTGGAAGGCGTGGAAATCGAAATCGATGACCCGACCGTACCGGACGACGCACCGATCCAATGAACAACACGCCAACCGCGCTTGAATCGCGCTTCGCCGAACGCCTGCTGGCATGGTTCGACCACCACGGCCGCCACGATCTGCCGTGGATGCACCCGCGCAGCCCGTACCGCGTTTGGCTATCCGAGATCATGCTGCAGCAAACCCAGGTGGCGACGGTGATCCCGTATTTCCTGCGCTTCATCGATGCCCTGCCCGATTTGCCCGCACTCGCCCAAGCGCCGCAGGATCAAGTCTTGGCGCTGTGGTCGGGGCTTGGCTACTACAGCCGCGCGCGCAATCTGCACGCCAGCGCAAAACGTTGCATGGAATTGCACGATGGCGATCTACCGCGTGATTTCGATGCGTTGATCGCCCTGCCCGGCATCGGCCGCAGCACCGCCGCCGCCATCCTTGCCCAAGCCTGGAACCAACGCTTCGCCATCCTCGATGGCAACGTCAAACGTGTGCTGGCCCGCGTGCACGGCATCGCAGGCTGGCCCGGGTTGCCGGCGGTGGAAAAACAACTTTGGCAGATCGCCGAACGGCAACTGCCGCGCGACGCCAGCCGCATGGCCGATTACACCCAAGCGCAGATGGATCTCGGCGCCACCGTTTGCACCCGCAGCCGGCCGCGCTGCGAACAGTGCCCACTGGCCGATGACTGCATCGCCAACCGCGACGGCCGCACCCAACAACTACCCGCCTCGCGCCCGAAGAAAACCCTGCCGCAACGCGAAACCCACATGCTTTGGCTGCGCGACAACGCCGGCCGTACCCTGCTGCAACGACGCCCCGCCAGCGGCATCTGGTCATCGCTATGGTCATTGCCCGAGGCCGATGACGATGAACAAATCCGCACGATTGCCCGACGCCACGCCCGCATCGAAACCGACATCGCCATCACCGAACTGTCCGCCATCGACCACGTCTTCAGCCACTTCCGCCTACGCATCCAACCGCGTCTGATCGATGCCGTCGCGGCACGCAGCAAGGTCGGCGAGAATGATGGCCTGCGCTGGGCCAGCCAACGCGAACTGGCATCGCTAGGCATCCCCGCCCCGGTGCGCAAACTGATAGAAGAGGAACCCCAATGAGCCGAACCGTATTTTGCCAACGCGACCAACAAGACCGCGAAGGTCTGGATTTCGTACCGTGGCCCGGCGAAATGGGCAAGCGCGTATTCGCCCACATCGGCAAACCCGCATGGAGCGCATGGCTGGCACACCAAACCATGCTGATCAACGAAAACCGCCTATCGCCCATGAACCCAGAACACCGCGCCTGGCTGGAAAAAGAAATGGAAAAATTCCTGTTCGGCGACGGCGCGGAAAAACCGGCTGGCTATGTGCCAAAAAGCGAAGCGGGCCCGCAGGCTTGATGCGCGCACTAGCCTTGAATATGAAAAAAGCCCGCATTTCGCGGGCTTTCTCTATCTCACTACTCGAACGTGGTGGCCGGGGAGGGAATCGAACCCCCGACACGGGGATTTTCAATCCCTCAACCTAAGCTGTCGCGCTGTAAGCCATTGATCTATCTCGTGCGTATCCCTGCCACCCACACCTGTTGGGACGAGGATGCACATCACCATGTTGAGCGCGCGGCTGCCGCTGACCAAGACGTTTGTCATGGACGCTGGCCGTTTGACCGCCGCGCCGTACCCCCACGTATCGAAAGTGACCTCGCACCATGCCGAGGTCAAAGACTTAGCAGGGTTCAAAGACCTGCTCGAAACACACGCTGACAAGAACCACTGCCTGTTCAACGGGCACCTCGATCGCCCCCTCCAGAACGAGTCACGTGCCGGGCACACCAGGCCCGGCGCGCGCGAGTGGGTGGTGTTCGACTTCGACAAAGTTCCCGGTACCAACGCCGAAGACGTTATCCGCACCTACCTGCCGAAAGAATGTCACAACGTCAGCTACATCGCGCAGCTCTCCAGCTCGATGTACCGGCCCGACAACACGACGTGGTCAGGGCACCTGTTCATGCTGCTTGGCAAACCGATCGAGCAGACGCGCCTAAAGCAGTGGTTCGAGTATTTGAACTTCAGCGTACCAGCACTAGCCGATGCGATGACGCTCTCCGACTCGCTCGAAGCTCTGCGCTGGCCGCTGGATCGCACCGTCGCCTATGACAGCAAGCTGATCTACATCGCCCCGCCTCGCTGCGTCGGTTTTGAAGCCGACACCAAACACCACATCACGCTGGTGAAGAAAAAGCAGCCAAAGCTCACGATCCCGGCGTTCAACCCGATTGACACCTACACGATCCGGCAAAAGATCAACGAACTGCGGCGCGCGGTCGGAGAGGCCGAAGTCGGCTACGAGCTGACGACGTTTGAAGGTCACGAACTACTGCGTAACGCACAGCCAAGCGCGATCCAAGGTGTCAAAACCTCGGGCGACCACTACCTCCGTTTCAACCTCAACGGCGGTGACAGCTACGCCTACTTCATAGACATGCGGAACCCCGAAATCATTAAGAACTTCAAGGGCGAACCGTTCATGCTCACCAAGCAGGTCGACGAGACGCTGTACAAGTCGCTCAAGCGATCCGCCCCTTCGATCTGCACCAAGCCGCCGCTCAACGACGGCACCGAAGTGCTGGCGTTCTACGCCACGAACCAAAGCTCGGCGATCAAGATCGGCCTGCACGATCCAGTCGATCGCCGCATCGAGCTGCACAGCGCAAGCGAAACCGCAGCACGCGCATGGCGCGCGGAGTACGGCCTCTTCCAGAAAGAGTTTCTGCCGCACTACCACTTGGAGTTCAACCCGCAGAACGATGTTCAGTTCATGCCGGGCATGACCACGATCAACACTTTCCGCACGACGGACTACATGGCCCAGAAGAAAAGTACCGGCGCGCCCAGCACGCTGAACGACATGCCGCCGCTGGCGAACAAAATCATCCGCTCAATCCTCGGCGACCCTGAAGACGAGACCGTCATCCAACACTTCGTTAACTGGCTGGCCTACGTGTTCCAGTTCCGAAAAAAGACCGGCACGGCGTGGGTGCTCAACGGTGTTGAAGGCTCCGGTAAAGGCACCTTCATCAAACACTACCTAGCGCCTGTCTTCGGCCCAGAACACATCGCCGTTGTCCAGTACACCCAGCTCCGAAAGGAATACAACGAGTTCCTTGAGCGCGCACTGTTCGTCGTTGTCGAAGAAGCGGATACCAAAGCCGCCGACAACGTCGAGGAAGTGATGGCGAAGGTGTTTCTGTGGGTCACAGAAGAAATCCTGCCGATCCGCAAGATGCGCACGGACGTCTACGACGCCAAAACGTACTGCAACTTCATCTTTAACACCAACAAACAAGCCCCGGTGCTGGTTTCGGGCACCGATCGTCGTTTCAACTTTGGCGAGCGCCAGACCAAACGCTGGTACCCCACGCCGAACGAACTTAACTTGATGTTCCAAGGCGTGGAGCTGGAGCAGTTCGCCGACACCCTGCAACGGTGGCCGGTAGACGAGTACGCCGCTGCGATGGTGATCGACACGCAGGCCAAGCGCGACGCACATGAAGCCACAACCACGATCAACCAGCAGATCGCAGACGCCGTGACGCAAGGCGACCTGCAGTTCTTCATCGACCGTATGCCGTCGGATGTCGAAGCCGCAGCCGACTTCAACGGCCGTTTCGCCACGATCGGCCTCTACAAAGAAAAGCTCGCCACCTACGCCGCTATGGCGTCTACCGGCACCCCGATGGTGGTGGAAGACAGTGACCTGTTCGTCTTGTTCCGCACGCTGATCCCCGACCCGCGCTTCTTCCAAGACAGCACCACATGGCGGCGGCGTCACTACAAATCGCTCGGCCTCGACATCGGCAAACAGCACCGCGTACCGGGCGCGAAAGACCGCCCGCGAGGGCTGCTGGTCGAGTGGCAAGCCCCCGAACACTACGCACCGCCCGAACCCCCTGCTGAAAGCACCGTCACACCGATACGGAGAACACGTAAATGATTACGTTGAAAACACTGTCTAGCGCCTCCGCGCAGGCCGCCGCCGACCAAATCGTCCAGCACCTGCTCACCCAGAATGAACGCTCGATACTCGACTTCGCCGATCCAGGGCTGTGCGCATACCGGGGCATGAGGGGTCTTAAATGCGCTGCCGGGTGCCTCATCGCGGATGACGAGTACGACGTAGGTATA
>JAUNTK010000147.1 GCA_030538735.1 Pseudomonadota bacterium | reverse complement strand
GGCCGATGAAAACGACCCACTGTGGCTGGGCTGCGCGGCGATGTCGCAGGATGATTTTGTCCACCGCGCCATCGATGCCGCCGATTGCATCATCAATATCGGCCATGACGTGATCGAAAAACCGCCCTTCGTGATGCGCGAGGGCCGGCGCACGGTGATCCATGTCAACTACAACAGCGCCGAAGTCGATGCGGTGTATTTCCCGCAGATCGAGGTCATCGGCGATATCGGCAATGCGCTATGGCAAATCACCGAGGCGCTGGAGGCCCAGCCGCATTGGGATTTCAGCTTCTTCCAGCGCACCGCCAGCGCGCTGCGTGCGCATATCGATGCCACCGCCGACGATGACCGCTTCCCGATGCATCTGCCGCGCTTGGTCGCCGACCTGCAAGCCTTGCTGGGCGAGCGCGACCGCCTGTGTTTGGATAACGGCCTGTACAAACTGTGGTTTGCCCGCGGCTACCGCTGCCGCCATCCCAATACCTTGCTGCTGGATAACGCGCTGGCGACGATGGGTGCGGGCCTACCCTCGGCGATTGCCACGCGCATCCACGACCCCGAGCATCGGGTGATCGCCGTCTGCGGCGATGGCGGCTTCATGATGAACTCGCAAGAGCTGGAAACCGCCGTGCGCCTCAAGCAACGGCTGGTGGTGCTGGTATTGCGCGATGACGCCTTCGGCATGATCCGCTGGAAGCAGGAGCACGAAGGCTTCGCCGATTTCGGTATGCAAACCGGTAACCCGGATTTCGTCAAATACGCCGAAAGTTACGGCGCGCATGGGCATCGCGTGCAATCGCTGCACGGCTTCACCACCCTCTTGCGCGAGGTGCTGGATGCGCCCGGCGTACACGTGGTGGAAGTGCCGATCGATTACCGCGATGACAACCATCTACTCAACGAGGCGATCCCGGCCGCCGCCGCTGCCGTGCAATAAGCGTAAGGAGAAACACGATGACCAAGGCCACGCGCACATCCAACAAACCCGCCACATTGCCCGCGCAATACCCGTGGTATCTGGCCAATCGCCCGGTCAAGGGCAAGGCCCATGTCGAGGTGCTGGATAAATACAGCGGCCAGCCAGCGACCGAAGTGCCGCTGGTCGGGGCCAAAGAAATCGACAAGGCGATTGCCGCCGCCTTCAATGCACGCGAAGCGATGGCCGCGTTTGCGCCGGATGCACGGCGCGATGTGTTGGAGCATTGCGTGCGCCGCTTTGAAGAACGCCGCGAAGAACTGGCCCATGCCCTGTGTGTGGAAGCAGGCAAGCCAATCCATGATGCACGCGGCGAAGTCAGCCGCCTGATCAATACCTTTCGCGTCGCCGCTGGCGAAGCCACGCGCCCGCCCGGCGAGGTAATGAACCTATCGATCTCCGAGGCCACGCGCGGCCATCGCGGGCTAATCAAGCAGGTGCCGATTGGCGTGTGCAGCTTTATTACGCCGTTCAATTTCCCACTCAATCTGGTCGCGCACAAGGTGGCCCCAGCCATCGCCGCCGGCTGCCCGTTCGTGCTCAAGCCGGCGCTGAAAACGCCGATCGGCGCGCTGATCATCGGCGAAGTATTAGCCGAAACCGATCTGCCCAAGGGCGCGTTCTCGATCCTCAATTGCAGCAACGAAGACGCCGCGCTGCTGGTCGAAGACCCGCGCATCGCCCTGTTGAGCTTCACCGGCGGCTTGGTCGGCTGGGATCTGAAAGCCAAGGCCGGCAAGAAGAAGGTCACGCTGGAACTGGGCGGCAACGCCGCCTGCATCGTCGATGCCGAGCCGGGTGCATCGCTTGACCACATCGCCGAGCGCATCGTGTTTGGTGCCTATTACCAAAGCGGGCAAAGCTGCATCAGCGTGCAGCGGGTGTTGATCCACCGCGATCTATATCCAAAGCTTAAAAAACGCCTACAGGCACGGGTCGAAAAGCTCATCAGCGGCGACCCGCATGACGAAAAGACCTTCATCGGCCCGGTGATCGACGAGGCCGCCGCCAAACGCATCGAAGATTGGATCAAGCAGGCGAAAAAAGGCGGGGCCAAGGTATTGGCCGGGGGCAAACGCAAGGGCAATCTGCTGCCCGCGCATCTCTTGGAAAACGTCCCGCATGACAGCGACCTGTATCGCAAAGAAGTCTTTGGCCCGGTCGCCTGCATCGAGCCCTTCGATGATTTTTCCGCCGCATTGACACAGGTCAACGACAGCGATTTTGGCCTGCAAGCCGGCGTCTTCACCGCCCGCCTCGATCACACGTTGCTGGCCTGGGACAAGCTTGAAGTCGGCGGGGTGATCGTTGGCGATGTGCCCAGCATCCGCATCGATGCCATGCCCTACGGCGGCATCAAGGATTCCGGCCTTGGCCGCGAGGGCGTGCGTTGGGCGATTCAAGACATGTGCGAGCCGCGCTTGTTGGTGATTCGCGGCTGAATGTTGCCCCGGCTGCCAACCCCACTGGCCCGCGCCGGGCGTTTGCCAGACGGTGAACGCCCAATTTGCCCCTGCCGACTTCCCTTGCCGCGCTGCACCACGTAGTCTCTTGCCCATGGAGAAGCCCCGGCCAGCTGGCAGCGAGGAACCCGGCGACCAGAGCTTGATGCTGGCCTACGCCGGCGGCGACATGCAGGCGTTTTCCGAGTTGTACGCCCGCCATCGCACGCCGTTGTATCGGTTCTTGCTGCGCCAGGTAAAAAACAGCGCGCTGGCCGATGAGTTCTTTCAAGATGTCTGGCAGCGGGTGATCGCCGCACGCACCGATTGGAAGCCCGATGCCCCCTTCGGCGCGTGGCTGTATCGCATCGCCCACAACCGGCTGAACGACCATTGGCGCGCACAGAAGCATCGGCCCATCGCCCCGGGTGATGCCGATGAGCGTATCGCCCGCATCGCCGATCACGCCACGCCCGAGCGCAGCCTGTCGGAATTCGAGCAACGCCGACGCCTGCAACTGGCATTGGATGAATTGCCGGATGACCAACGCAGCGTCGTGCTGCTGCGTCTGGAGCAAGAACTGACATTGGAGGAAATCGGCGAGATCACCGGCGTTGGCCGGGAAACGGTCAAATCACGATTGCGCTATGCGATGGACAAACTGCGCACAAGGTTGAACGAATGAGTATGCACGAGCGCCCACCACTTGATGCGGAAGAACGGCAGCTGGCCGCCCAGTTGTCGCGCATCGCGCCGCGTGGCGAACCCTCGGCGCAACTCGATGCACGCATTCTGGCGATGGCCGAGCGCGGTATCGCGGGTCACCACGCGGCATCAGCACCGGCACGCCGCCGTCGCCCGCGCTGGCCGGCATGGCTTGGCGTGGCCGCCTCGCTGACGGCCGTGGCCGGGTTGATCTGGCAGGTGCATCCAATCCTGAGTCCACGCAATGAGCGCATCGCGCCGGTGGCGATCTCCAGCGCCGATCACGACGCCGCCGATCACGCCGCCGCCGATGATGGCGAGCGTCAGCCGATTCGTTATGTCGAACCGGCGGCCGCCATCGCGCCACCCACCGAGCCACCGCCCCCGCTGCCGCCCGCCCGTACTGCACGCAGCACGTCCGAAGCCGCCAGCGCACCGGCGCTGGCATCGACCGTGGCCGATAACCTGGAACCCGCGGATACAGCGGCCGCCACCGCGCGGACCCGTGCTGCCGCACCGATCAAGCCCGCGCAAACCGTGCCGATCAGCGCCGATATCGCCGGTGCACCGGAGCCCGCTGCCAACATCGAAGCCGCACCTGCGCCGTGGCCGGCCGATAACGCACGCAAGGCCGCCAGCCCGATGCGCAACAAGGCCAGCGCCAGCACCAATGTGGAAGCCGCCGCCCCCTCGCCGCCGAGCGCCGAGCGCAGCCCCAGCGCGTCAGCGGCCGCCAGCGACACGCTAGGCAGCCGTATGCACTCACCGCCCCCGCGCGCCGCCATCGCGCCCGCGCCAGCCGCCGCGCCGCCTGCCTCAGCCCCCGTACCGATGAGCGCACAACGCGCCGACAGCCACGACATCATCGAGTTTGATGAGCGCCCGCCCGCCACCACCGCCGATAGCGATGTGCAAAAGGCATGGCTGGAGCGCATCCGTGGCTTGAAGAGCGCAGGCGAGGTGGACGAGGCACGCTCAAGCCTCAAGGAATTCAGCCAGCGCCACCCGAAAGCCGAAATCCCGGCTGATCTGAAGCCTTTACTGGTAACTGGCACGCCATGAGAGGGGCTTGACGCATCGCCAACGATACGCAGACCAGCATTTGAATCTGATTCTTTCTTATCCATAGCAAGCGCCCATCCAAATCGACTACGCGAGGCTCGGGAATGCCGCCCTGCCGGCGAGCGCGCCATGAATAGCGCGCGGCCGCGAATCGAAGCAGGAACTCAGCCTGAGCGGCGGCGACAGGGGGCATTTCCGATCTGGATCGAAGCCATTAAGTCGGGATATTCCCCATACGACGACCGAGCCCGAATGGTGGAAGATGCCGTCGTCCCGGAGTTTCGCGCCGTACCAAAAAGCGCGAACGGCCGGATCGAAGTCAGGATCTCCGCGCTGCAGCGTCCCCACGCCTTGCCTAACCCCGGCTATGGCACCATCTCATCCCGATGAGCCAATTCTCCCCCTCCGGCGACAGCGCCAAATCCACATCATCCGGCAAGGCTGCGGTCGGCACTTTGCGCGCCCTGTGGCCCTATGTGATGCGCCAACGCGGCCTGTTCGTCGCCTGGTTGCTGGCCTTGGTGTGCTCGTCGGCGGCAACTTTGACCTTGCCGGTGGCGTTCCGGCAAATGATCGATCACGGCTTTTCCAGCGGCAGCAATATCGACCGCACCTTCAGCTTGGTGTTCATCGTGGTCATCGTGCTGGCGCTGGCGACGGCCGCGCGCTTCTTCTTCGTCAGCCTGCTTGGCGAGCGCGTCGTCGCCGATCTGCGTCAGCGCCTGTATGCACATTTGATCGGGCTGGATGCCGCCTTTCA
>JAUNTK010000010.1:25566-35093 GCA_030538735.1 Pseudomonadota bacterium | reverse complement strand
TGTCTTTTACGAAGCAGCTGATACTGTTAATTTCGTCGCCGTGAAGCTCTCTGATGGCGGCAATGCAAAGATCGTCAGACGCAGCTTCTCGCAGAATATTTATGGTCTCGAACGTAGTCTGATTTACGGCGAAGTATCGCTCGCCGGCCCGAACGACGTACTCATTACCGGGAGTGGAAAAACTGGAAGGATAAACTTCCAAATCGTCCCTCAGGTAGCTAGTCATCATATTTCTAGAAATAGGGGCACCTGAGTTGTCAGGTGCCCCGTATGTATTAAAGCTGAGGTGAGAACGTGCAAGTGTAGTTTTCGCAGCAGGATGCCTCTGCGGCTTGATCAGCAGATACACCCGTCATGTCGGCCGCCATCATGGAAATAGTCAACATCTCCATCTCGAAACGGGAATCCAGTTCTTCAATCTTCATGCTGTTTTTGTTCATACTGAAACTCCTTAATCAGACGCTCCCCCGCCTGCGGGTGTGCCAATTGTTGGCACGCCCCTTGATAACTGGGACGTAAGAGGCTGTCAATAGAGGAAATCTGAGTGCGGAACAGTATGGAATTGACTATTGGAGCGCAGGATGGAATTCGCACGGTTGAGTTGACACTCACAACCCTCATGCCGACGCCCGGGTAATCCCCCCACCAACAATCTATCGCCACACAATTCCGGTGGATCAGTGAACCTGATCCCATCCTTCTTACCGGAACACCGACACCGACGATGGAGCATCCATGGAGATATAGAGTCCGATGACACAACGCGTAAAGTGCATACGCCCCAGCGCCAATCTACCGCCCATGCCATCCAAACACCGCCCGGCAACTGCAAGCCGCTTGATTCGCCTCGCCATCGTCACGGCATTCGTGTTGATGGTGGCGGCCTGCGCGGCGGATGAAGGCGGCGCGGTATCCAGCGCTCAACATGCACCGCCAACCCGCGAGGCCAGCCCGGTCTACATCCCCAAGGTCGGCCAAGACGGCAAGGATGTGATGTGGGTGCCGACCCATTCGGCCTTGGTCGAGAAAATGCTGGATATGGCCGATGTGTCACCGGGCGAGCGTTTGGTCGATTTGGGCTCTGGCGATGGCATCACGGTGATCATGGCGGCCCGGCGCGGTGCGGATGCGCTGGGCATCGAGTTCAACCCGGATTTGGTGGCCGTGTCGCGGCGCAATGCCGAGGCCGCGGGTGTGGCCGAGCGCGCCCGGTTTGTCGAGGGCGACATCTTCAAGAGTGATTTTTCCGATGCCAATGTGGTGACTTTATTCCTGCTGCCAGAGCTTAATCTCAAGCTGCGTCCGGCCCTGTTGGCGATGAAGCCGGGCACGCGGGTGGTATCAAACACCTTCGATATGGGCGATTGGCTGCCCGATCAGAGCGTGCATGGCAGTGAGGATTGCGCCGCCGATTCGCATTACTGCATCGCGTATTTGTGGGTGGTGCCGACCAAGGTGGCTGGCCTTTGGGCGCTTGATGGCCGTCATTTGCGGCTGCAGCAGGATTTTCAGCTATTGCAGGGCCACTTGGGCGATCAGCCGATCAGTGCGGCGCGGGTCGATGGCCGGCAGATCAGCTTCACGCTGGGTCAGCGTCAGTATGTCGGTGATATCGATGGCGATGAGATCAGCGGCTTGGTCGATGGCCGTGTGGCGTGGCAGGCGCGGCGCTTGCGCTGACCACAATCGCGCATCGTAAGGTGCTTGACCCTAGAGTTAACTCCAGGGTTGATAATGCCGTATCCCCGAAATCGGAGGCCACGATGAAGATCGGCCAGCTCGCCCTCGCCACCGACACGCCCATCGATACCATTCGTTATTACGAATCCAATGGCGTCCTGCCGCGCCCGGATCGGCAGCTCTCATCCGGCTATCGGCTGTATGACGAAGCCGACATCGAGCGGCTCAATTTCGTGCGCCGGGCCAAGACGCTTGGCTTCACCCTGCGCGAGATCCGTGAGTTGCTGGCCTTGTCGCAGGGCGATGATATGGCGCGGGTACGCGATGCCGCGCGCGAAAAACTGGATGATGTCGAACGCAAATTGGCCGAATTGATCGCCATCCGTGACGGCCTGAAGGCGCTGGTCGCAGCCTGCCCCGGCCAAGGCGATCTGGATGATTGCCCGATCCTTGATGCGCTTTCCCATCCCCCCACCGATAAGGCGGCCAGACCATGAGCCAACAAACCCCAGACTGCTGCGGCGGCCACGGTCAGCCGAAACCGGCGGCCGCGCCCGGCAAGGTGACCGACCCGGTCTGCGGCATGCAGGTTGACCCGGCCACAGCCAAACACCATAGCCATCACCAAGATCACGATTGGTATTTTTGCAACCCGCGTTGCAAGGCCAAATTCGATGCCGACCCCGGCCAGTACATCGGTGAAAAGCCGCCCGCCCCTGCGCCCGAGGCCATGCCCGGTGCGTGGTACATCTGCCCGATGGATCCCGAGATCCGCCAGCTTGGCCCCGGCACCTGCCCAATCTGCGGGATGGCGTTGGAGCCGGAGCTGCCGACGCTGGCCGATGAGGAAAACCCCGAGCTAACCGATTTCCGTCGGCGCTTTTGCTTCACCCTGCCCTTGACGCTTGCCGTGGTGGTGCTGGCGATGTGGGGCCATCACCTGCCCGGCTTGTCAGCCGCGGCGCGCACATGGCTGGAGCTGGTGCTCACCCTCCCCATCGTGTTCTGGGCCGGCTGGCCGTTCTTGCAACGCTGCTGGGTGTCGATCCGCACCGGCCACCCGAATATGTGGACGTTGATCGGCATCGGCGTCAGCGCGGCGTTCGCCTTCAGCGCGGTGGCGACCATCGCGCCGCAGGTATTCCCGGATTCCTTCCAGATGCACGGCCGCGTGCATGTCTATTTCGAGGCGGCCGCGGCGATCATCTCGCTCACCCTGCTCGGCCAATTGCTGGAGCTGCGCGCACGCGGCAAGACATCGGCGGCGATGAAGGCGTTGCTGGGGTTGGCACCGAAGACCGCGACCCGGGTATTCGAGGATGGCCGCGAAGAATACATCGCGATTGAGGCGATTCATCCCGGCTGGCAGCTGCGGGTGCGGCCGGGCGAGAAAGTGCCGGTCGATGGCGTGGTGATCGATGGCCGCAGCCATATCGACGAATCGATGCTGACCGGCGAATCCGTGCCAGTGGAAAAAACTGCCGGTGCCAGCTTGATCGGTGCCACCATCAACGGCACCGGCAGCCTGTTGATGCGGGCCGAGAAAACCGGCGCCAATGGCGTGCTTTCGCAGATCGTGCAATTGGTGGCTGAAGCGCAACGTTCGCGCGCACCGATGCAGACATTGGCCGACCGGGTTTCGTTTTGGTTTGTGCTGGCGGTGGTCACCATCGCCGTGCTGACGTTCGTCGCTTGGGGCGTATTTGGGCCAGAACCCTCGTGGGTGTATGGTTTGGTCAATGCGGTATCGGTGTTGATCATCGCCTGCCCATGTGCGCTGGGTTTGGCTACACCGATGTCGATCATGGTCGCCACCGGCCGGGCGGCACAGGCTGGCGTGTTGTTCCGCGATGCCGCCGCCATCGAGCGCCTGCGCGAAGTGGATACGTTGGTGGTGGATAAAACCGGCACCCTGACCGAAGGCCGCCCAGCCGTCACTGCGGTCACGCCGATGCCCGGCATCAATGCCGATCAACTGTTGCGCTTGGCCGCCAGCCTCGATGCCTTGAGCGAGCACCCGTTGGCGGCCGCCATCGTCCGCGCCGCGCAAGAAAAACAGCTTGTCTTGTCGAAGGTGGACGGCTTCGATTCGGTGACCGGCAGCGGCGTGCTTGGCAACGTCGATGGCCGGGCGTTGAAGCTGGGCAACGGCCGCTGGTTGAGCGAGGCCGGCATCGATATCAGCGCGCTGCGTGCTGAGGCCGATGCCTTGCACGCGCACGCCGCCAGCATCGTCTGGCTGGCTGATGACGCAGCCGTGCTTGGCTTTATCGCGCTGGCTGATCCACTGAAGCCCACCACCCGCGCCGCGCTGGCGGATTTGCAAGCCAAAGGCGCACGCATCGTGATGGCCAGTGGCGATAACCCCGCCACCGCACGCGCCATTGCCACGCAGCTCGGCATCGATGAGGTGCATGGCGATATGCGCCCCGAAGCCAAGTTGCAGCTGGTCTGCACGCTGCAAGAACACGGCCACACGGTGGCGATGGCGGGCGATGGCATCAACGATGCTCCGGCGTTGGCGCGTGCTGATGTGGGCATCGCAATGGGCACCGGCACCGATGTGGCGATGTCCAGCGCCCAGCTCACCTTGGTCAAGGGCGATCTGCTTGGCATCGCCCGCGCCCGCGCCTTATCCGAGGCCACCGTGCGCAATATGCGGCAGAATCTCGGCTTCGCATTCGCCTACAACGCGCTGGGCGTGCCGATTGCCGCCGGCCTGCTCTACCCGATCAACGGCCTGCTGCTCAACCCGATGACTGCTGCCGCCGCGATGAGCTTGAGCTCGTTCTGCGTCGTCACCAATGCGCTGCGCTTATCGCGGGCGCGCCTGCCGAATTAAAGGATCACATCAACGATGAGTCACGGTTTGGATTTGCAACGCCGCCAGTTTGTCGCCGGCACCTTGGCGCTCGGTGCCGCCACTGCCCTGCCCGCCTACGGCTGGGGCCGCGCCCGCCGCGATGCGCACGTGCATACGCAGCAAATGACATCGCTTAGCGGTGACCGCTTTGAGCTCTCGATTGGCGAAGCCCAAGTCAATCTCACCGGCAAGCCAGCCCGCGCCAATCTGATCAATGGCAGCCTGCCCGCGCCTACCCTGTATTGGCGCGAAGGCGATACGGTGGAATTGCGCGTATCCAACACCCTGCGCGAAGACACCTCGATCCACTGGCACGGCATCATCCTGCCGGCCAATATGGATGGCGTGCCGGGGTTTAGTTTCCACGGTATCGGGCCGGGCGAATCGTATCTGTACCGCTTCACCCTCAACCAACGCGGCACCTATTGGTATCACGCGCATTCTTCGATGCAGGAAGCGATTGGCGTGTATGGCGGCATCGTCATTGAGCCGCGTGAGGGCGATGGCATCAATGCCGACCGCGATCACCTCATCATCCTCTCGGATTGGAGCGATGAAGACCCGCACGCGATCCAGCGCAAGCTGAAAATCATGGGCCATTACTACAACCGCAACCTGCGTACAGTGGGCGATTTTCTGCGCGATGCCAAAAACAAGGGCCTGCGCCCAACCTTGAAAGAACGCGGCGAATGGGGCCGGATGCGGATGAGCCCGACCGATCTGGCCGATGTCACCGCACTGACGTATACCTATCTTGCCAACGGCAGCACCCCGGCCGGCAACTGGACGGCGCTGTTCAAACGTGGTGAAAAAGTGCGCCTGCGCTTCGTCAATGCCTCGGCGATGACCTTTTTCGATGTGCGGATTCCCGGCCTGAAAATGACCGTGATCGCGGCCGATGGCCTGCGCGTCGAGCCGGTAAGCGTCGATGAATTTCGCATCGGCGTCGCCGAGACCTATGACGTATTGGTGGAGCCGGCCGAACAGCCCTACACCCTCTTCGCCCAGGCGATGAATCGCGGCGGTTATGCCCGCGCCACACTCTCACCCGCAGTCGGGCTTGAAGCGCCCGTCCCAGCGATGGATAAACGCGCCCTGCTGACCATGGCCGATATGGGTCATGACCACGGCGCGATGGGTCACGGCGAAATGAAGTGCGGTGCTGGGCAATGCGGCGCGGCGACGGCCAAGCCCAAACCCGTGCCGGAAATGAAATGCGGCGCCGGCCAGTGCGGTGCCGCGATGCAGGCAGCGGCCGAGGATGCGCACACCGGCCACGCGGGCATGGCGATGATCAACCACCCGGCCAGCGAATCGAACAACCCTGATGTCGATATGCAAACGATGACGCCCTCGCGTGCCATCGACGACCCGGGCATCGGCCTGCGCGACAACGGCCGCCGCGTGCTGACCTATGCCGATCTCAAATCCGCCTTCCCCCTGCCCGACCCGCGCACGCCCGGCCGCGACATCGAGCTGCATCTAACCGGCAATATGGAACGCTATATCTGGGGCTTCGATGGCATCCCGTTTTCCATGGCCGCGCCGATCCGCCTTAATTACGGCGAGCGCGTGCGCATCGTGCTGGTCAACGACACCATGATGGAACACCCGATCCATCTGCACGGCATGTGGAGCGATCTGGAAAACGCCGAGGGCCAATTCCAGGTGCGTAAACACACCATCAACGTGCCGCCCGGCCATATCCGCAGCTTTCGCGTCACCGCCGATGCGCTGGGCCGCTGGGCCTTCCACTGCCACATGCTGATGCATATGGAGATGGGCATGTTCCGCGAAGTGCGAGTGGAGGCATAAGGATGAAGATGCACTCAACCGCACTCATTGCCAGCGCGCTGTTGATCGCCTTGCCCGCCCACGCCCAGCACAGCGGCCACGACCAACATCCGCCGCAACCAGCGACGGCAGCCGATGTGCCCAAACCACGCACCGAACTACCCGATTTTCTCTCCGCCCCGACGGCGGAAGACATCGCCGCCGCCTTCCCCGATATGCACGGCATGGATATGTCCGATCACATGGTCGAAGACCCGTGGATCACCCATCTGCGCGTCGATCAGCTCGAACACAGCCTTAAAAGCGGCGGCGGCAGTGCGTGGGAAATGCACGGCTGGACAGGCAAAACCCATAACCGGCTATGGCTGAAAAGCCACGGCGAGCGCGGCGACCACGGCAGCCACGGCAATGTCGAATTGATGTGGGGCCACGCCACCGGCCCGTGGTGGGACCGGATGATTGGCGTGCGCCGCGATTTCAGCGGCGGCAAACAACGCGATTGGGTTGGTGTCGGCGTCCACGGCCATGCCTTGTACAAATTTGATGTCGATGCCACCGCCTATCTCGGCAGTGCTGGCCGCGCCATGCTGGATGCCTCGGCCAGCTACAACGTGTTGCTTACCAACCGCCTGATCCTGCAACCCGATCTCGGCATCAGCCTGCACGCCAAGGATGATGCAACGATGGGCAACGGCCGCGGCCTCTCCGAGCTACACGGCGGCCTGCGCCTGCGCCATGAATTTACCCACGAGTTTGCCCCCTACATCGGCTGGCGTTACTCACGCGCCTACGGCCGCAGCGCCGATATGCGCCAACACCACGGCGAAGCGGTGAGTGAGCACAGCTGGGTGGTGGGTGTGCGGTTGTGGTTTTGATCGGGTGAGCCCGGCAACCGAATGATCACCAAAGAAAACACCCGGAGGCTTGCGCGCTCCGGGTGTCGAATACCGTGGCGTCCCCACGGCAAGCATTGAATACCCCCCGATCCTTGGTATACCGCCGGGCCTTGAGGCTTCCGATCTTTACTCCGCGCCGTACAGCTCATGGGTGATGAACACTGATGGGCGAAGGAAGCGACATTAAGCGGCTGCTCTCCGAGTTTTCGGAGCCCCATCGGAAACAGGTAACAAAGGTAATTTGCATATAAAAAAGATTAAAAACCCCTGCAAATCATGTGGTTATGACAAAATCTTAAAGGTAACAATAGGGTAATTTTTAGGTTACCTGATTACCTTTTTGAGAGGTAACCAGAGCACTTTCCCAACCCCAGTCAAATCAATCACTTGCGGCTTGATTACCTTTCTCGTTACTTTTGGTTACCTTTTGAGGTAACGGCTAAAACCCAATAGCCGTGCGGGTTGTAGCGTGTTAACGATGCCCGATTACCCGATTACCCGTTTCCGATGGGCATCCAGAAATATTGACCAGCGCTCCGCCTAGGCTCCTATCGTTTCGCGGCCCCCGGGAGTGCAGAAATCCGCAGAACTTATATGGGCCGTAGCAGACCGGGCATCGGCTGCCCCAGGTGCTTTTACAGGCCATGCAGGCATGCAGAAAAAGCGAGGGGTTAAGCCCGCAAGCGTGGCGGGGGGAACGTGGCGCGCCCTCGCCGCTGCACGGCTGCCCAAGGGGCTTGCAGGGTGCTCACGGCGGACGCGCGTAGTCACCCGCCCTCCTATGCAGGCAGCTCCACACAAGGCCGCACAGTGCGCTGAATTCGACGCCCACAAAAAAAGCCGCCCGGTGGGCGGCTTGGGACAACAGTGATGTAAACCGGTCAGGCTGCGTGCGCAGCTTCGCTCAGCACGCCCTCGGCCCATTGGTTCAGGCTCTTGCCTTGGGCCTGGGCAGCAATCAGGCTGGCGCGGTGGACATCCGGTGATACGCGCAGCATCAAACGACCGCTGGCCACCGTTTGCGGTTCGACACCCCGCCGCTGACAGCTTTCGAGGTAATCATCCACTGCCTCGGCGAATGCGGCTTTAAGTTCAGCCACGTTGTCGGCATGGAAGCCGATGATGTCATTGATGCCCAACACCCGGCCAACGAAGATGCCATCACGGTCATCGTATTCGACTCGGGCGCTGTATCCCTTGTGGATCATGTTGTTCATGGGGTGATCTCCAATTCGGCGAGAAATTCGCGGGCCTGTTCAACCTGGTAGCGTTTGGCTTCGTTGCCGGGATGCGGTCGATGTGCCAGGAAGGCCAACCCGCCCTTGTCGAAGCGCACCCGAGAACCCTTACCCTCGGTCATGGTGCAGCCAGCCGCCACAAGCAACGCTTCAAGATCACTGAACGCAACCGTCGCCAGTGTTGGCTTCTTGAAGATGGCGTTCAATGTCTTGCGGTGCTTGCTGTTCATGCTTGCAATCATCTCACGCAAGCGCCAAAAATGCAATCACTATTTGCAATCATATTTAACCTGAGGCATTCAGCGGTGCGAACCGGATCACCTCTTGGCCCAGCCAGTCATTCACCTTCAGCATCCGCGCTTGCAGTGGTGCCAGTTCGTTGCGCGCCCATACGCTTGATGCGTCCGCGATCGAGCCAAAGCCAGCGGCATTACTTGGCACGATGCCCAGCAGCTGGGGCGGGATGCGCAGCACCGCCAGGATGTCCTCGCGGGTGATGTTCTTGATGCCGGCGAACTCATCCTTGGCTGCCACCTCGCTCACCGGGATCAACTGGATACCGTCCTTTTTCCCGCCCGGCGCGTACATGAACAAGTTGCGAAAGTTGCCAGGACCACGGGCTGACTTCAGCGCCTCGCGGATGGCATCCACGTCTTCCTCGCTCTGCGCCGGGTCGCTCATGTAGAGGATGAAGCCGGCGTGCGAGCCGTTGTTGTAATACTTGCGGCGGAAAAGTGTGGCGCTCTCGTTAAGCAGTGCCGAGTGCATGGCCGATATCCATTCCGGGATGCCGTAAATCTCTTGCTCCACATCCGCCTCGCGCAATTGGAACACGCTGTCGCGCTTGAATTCATGCGCTTCTTGCCAATTACGCACCATGAAGAAGCGACCATCCTCCACCCCGCGCCGCATGTATTTGGCCAGCGCCGGTTTCAGCGCCAGCGCCTTGCCGCTCTTGGCGTCGATGCGTTCCAGATAGGCCATGCCAAACGTCACCCAGTCCGTGGCGAATTGCTCGAAGGCGTCACGGCCAAGCAACGGATGCGGGATGTAGCT
>JAUNTK010000010.1:0-25556 GCA_030538735.1 Pseudomonadota bacterium | reverse complement strand
GACCAACTGGTTACGCTTGAAGATCAGGCCTGATTGCAGATACACATTGCTGCGGGTCAGTTTGGCCACGCCATCAAGCTGGATCGGCGGCTCATAAAATGGCCCACTGATTGGGCAGTTGAGATAATCCAAAATCCCACGCGCATCGAGTACCGGCGTGGGCTCGCCAAACGTAAAGGCCATCGGCTTGGCTGGCGTGCTTGTAGCGGTGGTTTCGCTGCTCATCAGTAGATCTCCATAAAGCCGCTGTTGCGGCGGGTAGCGCCCTCAAGGGGCTCGTTTTGCAAGGCGTGAAACAGGGCCCAGGCTAGGTCGGCATGGCCGGTTTCGTCATTGCGGCCGGCGCTATAGGTGAGTTGGCGGCCGCTGGGGGTTACGGTCTTGGTGATCGCCATCAGCGATTGGGCAAAGTCACTCCAGCCGGCATCGAATTGCAGCCGGCCGTTCTTGATCACGTCATAGGCCTTCAGTACAAGCCGCGTCTTGACTTCGATGGAATACGCGAACGTGGTCAGGTTGGGGAAAAACTGCCGTACCAATTGGGCAACGCCGGTACCCATGCCGGTGGCATCGATGCCGATATAGGTCACCCAATAGCGCAGGGTGATCTGGCGGATAAACTCGGCCTGCGCGGCAAAATCCATCCCGCGAAATTTATGCCGCTCCAATACGCGGAATTTGCCGCCGGGCTTGTCCGGCGGTGCCACCACCACCAACCCCGCGCTGTCGCCGCTTTCCGATGGGTCATACCCCACCCACACAGCCTTGTCGGCAAAGGGCCGTAGGGTGATCGGCTTGAAATCGCTGGCCCACTCCACCCAGCTATCCACCATGCACGGCTGCAGCATGGCCAACGGGAAGATGCTGGCGTGGTCATCAACAAACTCACACATCAGCAAGTTGGCGAAGGCCTCGGCGCTGTATTCGTGTTCCAAGTCTTCGATGTCGAACAAGTCGCAGCCGCGCCGCTCGGCATCGCGGATGGTGACGATCTGCCGCCACACCTTGTCCTCGCACAGCCGCCCCGCCGCCAGCGCGCCGTGGCTGACATCCAACCGGATGCGCTGGTCAGCCGGCCGCCCCTTGTTGCGCCACTCGCCCGTCCAGAACTGATAAGCCTCATGCGCCATGCTTGATGGCGTCGAAAAATAGGTCTTGCGCCAGCGTTTTTGCATGGCCATGCCGCTAGCGACTTTGTTCAGCTCATTGAAGCGGAACGTCCAAAAGCATTCATCGAAGTAGAAGTTGCCGTGATAACCCTGCGCCGTCCGCGCATTGGTGCCAAGGAAGTAAATCTCGGCACCGTTGGCCAGCACGATTGGGTCGCCTGACAACTCGACCTGGCACACCTCGCGGGCAAACGCCGTGATGTAGCCACGAAACAGATAGGCCTGCGATTTTGATGCCGATAGAAAAATCTGGTTGCGGCCCGTGGTCAGCGCATCGATGAAGGCCTCGCGGGCGAAGTAAAACGTCGCACCGATCTGGCGCGATTTCAGGATGAAGCGCGTGCGCTGGTTGCTTGCCCGGTGCCAATCGCGCTGATAATCGAAACAGCCATCGATGAACGCCTCGGTGAGTTGTTCGATCTGTTCCTCACTGAACTCATTCTTGCGCGGCTTCTTTTTCGGGGCCGCGTTGCGCTTGGCGATTTCAGGGTTCAGGTCGGTTTCGGTGCCGCCGCCTTGATATCGCTGGATCCGCGCTTGCCGTTCCAGCTGCCGGTGCAGTAGGTCGATCTCTTTGAAATCGCCGCCGGTCTTGGCGTCTTTCAAGATCAGTTGGGTGAGGCGCATCTCAAGCGCCCCGCCGATGCGCTCCACGTTGTCGGCGCGATCCCAATCATCACGCGCCTTCCAGCTATGCAGCGTCTTGATTTTCTCGCCAGTGGCCTCGGCGATCTCGCACACACGCCAGCCCATCCAATAAAGGAACTTGGCTTGGCGCCGGGTATCGGTGTGGGGAATGAGTTGAGCGGGTTCGATCACCCGCTACAGGGTGCCGTTGCGCTCGTGCAAACCACACCGGGCTTAACTGTGTAAACGCCATCCACAGCCAAACCGCATGGACGGCTACCGCCTGCGATGCCGAGTATCCCAGCGACACATCTCACACCGCAATGAGGCAGCAGCATGTCCGGTCAGGCAAGAAAAAAGTTTCGTTCTAAGTGGTTCCGCGTTGCCGTAGAAGGTGCCACCACCGATGGCCGCCAGATTGAACGCCAGTGGATCGAAGAAATGGCCGCCAGCTACAACCGCGCCACCTACGGTGCCCGCATTTGGTTGGAGCACATGCGCGGCCTGTTTGCCGATGGCCCGTTCCGTGCCTATGGCGACGTGCTGGAAGTCAAAGCCGAGGAAATCGATATCGAACTCAACGGCAAGACCGAAAAGCGGCTAGCCCTGTTCGCCCAGCTTGAGCCGACCGATGACCTAGTCACGCTGGCCAACAATCTCAAGCAGAAGATCTTCACCTCGATTGAGGTCAACCCGAAATTTGCCAACACCGGCAAGGCCTACCTGATGGGCTTGGCCGTCACCGATAGCCCGGCAAGCCTTGGTACCGAAGTGCTGGCCTTCGCCGCCCAGCACCCGGACGCGAACCCCTTTGCCGCCCGCAAACAAGCACCGGAAAACCTGTTCAGCGCCGCGGTTGAATCCCTGATCGAGTTCGAGGAAATCGAAGACAAGCCCGGCGTGCTCGAAGCCCTGTTCAGCAAGATCGATGCCTTACTCTCCCGCCAAGCCGCGCCGCTGCCGGCCGCCGTTGTCGAAGCAACAGCCGAAGCAACCGGCACCGTCGAAGCGTTCAACGCCCTGCGTGAGCACCTGTTCGCGCAAGACGCAGCCTTGGCCGAGGCAAAGCAAGCCCACGCCAAAACCAGCGCCGAGATGGCCGATCTCACTACCCGCTTCAACGCCTTGAGCGCATCGCTCGATGCCCAGCCCGCTACCGGCACCACCGCCCGCCCCGTCGCCACCGGCAGCGAAGCCGCCGACCTCACCGATTGCTGATCCGCCCCGCCATCCGCCCCACAGGAACACACACCCATGCGTAACGACACCCGCAAACTCTTCAACGCCTTGGCCGCGCAGATCGCCACCCTATCCGGCGTGGATTCGGCCTTTGCCTCCTTCAGCGTCGAGCCCAGCGTGCAGCAAACGCTGGAGCAACGCATCCAGGAATCCAGCGACTTCTTTGGCCGCATCAACGTGATTGGCGTGCAGGAATTGAAGGGCGAAAAGGTCGGCATCGGCGTCGGCGGCACCATCGCCAGCCGCACCGAAATCACCGGCAGCGCCGAGCGCCAACCGCAAGATGTCAGCGCAATGGACAAGCGCGGCTATGAATGCTTCAAAACCGATTTCGACACCGCCATCCCCTACGCCCTGATCGATTCCTGGGCCAAGTTCAAGGATTTCCAAACCAAACTGCGCGACGCCATCATCAAGCGGCAGGCACTGGATCGCCTGATGATCGGCTTCCACGGCACCAGCGCCGCGGCCACCACCAACCGCAGCACCAACCCGCTGTTGCAGGATGTGAACATTGGCTGGCTTGAGCAGTACCGCCAGCACGCCGCCGACCGCGTGCTGAAGGAAGTCGCCGCCAGCTCCGGCAAGGTCAAGATTGGCGATAGCGTCGCCGTGGCTGATGGCTACAAAACCCTCGACGCACTGGTCTATGACGTGATCCAGATGCTTGACCCGTGGCACCGCGCCAACCCCGGCTTGGTGGTGATCGCTGGCCGTGATCTTGTCCACGACAAGTATTTCCCGCTGGTTAACCAAGCCCAGCCCGCCACCGAGAAGCTGGCGACGGATGTCATCCTGACCAGCAAACGCCTGGGCGGCCTGCCGGTGGCCGAGGTGCCGTACATCCCGGCCAACACCTTGATGGTCACCGCGCTGGATAACCTAAGCCTGTACTACCAGACAGGTGGTCGCCGCCGCCTGCTGCGTGACAACCCGGCCAAGAACCGCATCGAGAACTTTGAAAGCTCCAACGATGCCTACGTGGTCGAGGATTACGGCCTGGGCGCGGTGGTCGAGAACATCGAGATCGTCTGATGGCGCTCTCGCCTGCCCGCCTCCATATGGAGCGTGTCCGCGCCGCGCAAGCGGCGTCGGGCACCGGCTTTGGCGAGCTGATGCCGGAAACCGGCATCGTTGGCCAGCTCATGCTGCAACTGGCGCAAGACCGCGCCCGGCTCAAGCAAATCCAATCGACCGAGGGCAAGGTGGCGCTGAAGACCGAACTGGTCGCCGCTTATGAACCGTATGTCGATGGCGTGCTTGAAGCCGGACAAGGCGCGGAAGACCCGATCATCGCCGAAATGCTGATCTGGCATCTTGATATCGGCCAGTACCCGCGCGCCCTGCAAATCGCCGATTACGTGCTTGGCCACAGCATGCCCATGCCCGACCGCTTCGCCCGCACACCGGGTTGTCTGGTGGCCGAAGAGATCGCCGAAGCCGCACTCACCGCACAGCGCCTGGGCAATGCGTTTGACCTTGCTCTGTTGAGCCACACTGCCGACCTCACCGAAAACCACGACATGCCCGACCAAGTGCGCGCCAAGCTGCATCTGGCCGCTGGCCGGGCGCTGCTGGCGGGCATTAATGACAGCCCGCCCACCGGCGATCAGCTGGGCGATGCGGTATCCCACTTCAAACGCGCCATCGAGCTGCACCCGGCCTGTGGCGGCAAAAAAGACCTTGAACGCGCCCAGCGCGAACTGAAGAAATCGGCCAGCCCCAAAGCTGGCTAACCCAACGCTCCCCGAGCGCCTGCCGGCCCGGGGCTGAAGTCGCGACAACTCCACGCGCACTGACGCCCCGGTCACCGGCACCTACCGAGTAACCACATGAGTGGATTCATCGCCAACGGCCAGCCCACGCAGCACGCCAGCATCGCCAGCGATGGCTTCTGGCCGGCCATCGACCCGGCGGCGATGATGCGCGATTACCGCATCGGCAGCGAGGTATCGCGTGATCGCGCCCGCGCCGCGCTGACGCACGCGGTGGTTGCGGTGAATGCCGAGCTGGATCACTGGCGCGATCAAATGGAAGCGGTCGGCCACGCCGTTCTGGCCGATGTGCCAGCGCATCGTGTTGATGACGAATCGCGGCTGATCATCCTGTATCGCCGGGCGGTCGGCTGCGCCTTCTTGGCCGAGGTCGCCGAACGCTACCGCAGCTACGACGCCACCGGCGCCGGCAACCAGCGCGCCGATGACCTGACGCCCAGCATCGACGAATACCGCCGCGATCTGCGCTGGGCGATCCGTGATTTTCTTGGCAAGCCGCGCTCCACCGTGGCGCTGATCTGATGCGTGTCATTGCTCACCAAGGCGACACCCTCGACGCGCTGTGCTGGCGGCATCTGGGCCGCACCGCGGGCGTGGTCGAAGCCACGCTGGAGAAAAACCCGAACCTTGTCGATCTCGGGGCCGTCCTGCCGCATGGCACCGCCGTCGATCTTGCCGAGCCCTCTTCATCCGCCCCGGCGCGCCGCGCCCTTATCCAGCTTTGGGATTGAAATGAGCCACACCGCCGGCCAACTTGGCAGCGTTGCCCTTGCCAGTAGCACATCGTGGGCGGTGGCCATTCATGCGCCCTTCGATGCCCTTGGCATCACCACCGCCGTGTTGTTCATGGCGATGATGGGCGTAGCGGCCGGCCTGATGATCAACCCGCCCTCGGTGGGCCGGGGCCGCCTGTTTGGCTTGGCGTTCTCCTTCACCGTGGCAAGCGCCGCCTTGGCCACCGTGCTGGCCGAATTTTCCATGACTGCCTGGCTAAAGCCGGTCACGCCGCCGATTGCGCTGTTGATCGGCTTCTTTGCGCAGGCGCTATTGCCCGAGGTCACACACGCGCTGAAGAAGCGCGCCCACAAACTCATCGGAGGTGATCCATGATCATGCTGATTGGCTGGCTGGCGGCCGTGGTGGCATTCGTCACTGCGCTTTCCATGATCGGCGATACCTACATCAACAAACACGACCGGCGTGATATCCGCGCCGTGCTCTCTTGCGCTGCACGCCACCTGCGCGCAGGCCAGCCGGTGCCGGTGGAAATCCGCCGCGAGTTGCGTAGTTTGCTGAGTTACTCGCTGCGCTCGGCCACGTTGATCGTCATCGTCGCCAGCAGTTTCGTGGTGGTGCTGGTGCCGGTCACCCCGGCCCAGCTCACCGCCAGCAATTACGAAGTGCTGATGCGCGTCGCCCTGGCCGCCTTCCTCGCCCTGCAATCACCCTGCCCGTGGTGGCGCTATGTCAGCGGCATCCGCAAGCGTGGCAGCACGCCCCAACCCCGAGCACCCGAATGATCACTGACGGCCAACTTGCCGCCGCCCTGCGCTGCCCGCTTGCCCGTGCGGCGGCATGGGGTAGCCACTTGCGCACGCACATGGCCGCGTGTGGCATCAACACCCCGCGCCGCCTCGCGCACTTCCTCGCCCAGATCGGCCACGAATCCGCCGGCCTGCATCTAGTCACCGAGAATCTCAACTATTCGGCCCAGCGCTTGGTCGAGGTGTTCCCGCGCTATTTCAGCGCCGCCACCGCACCCCGCTATGCCCGGCAACCAGCGGCGATTGCCAACCGCGTGTATGCCAACCGCATGGGCAATGGCCCCGAGCACAGCGGCGATGGTTGGCGCTACCGTGGCCGCTCGCCTATCCAGCTCACCGGCCATGACAACTACCGCGCCATGCAGCGCGCCACCGGCCTGCCGCTGTTGGCCACACCGGATATCGCCGCCCAACCCGAGGCCGGTAGCCTGATCGCCTGCACCTGGTGGCGCGACAACGGCCTGAACCATCTGGCCGATCAAGATGACGTGCTGGCGGTATCGCGCCGGGTCAACCTCGGCACCACGCAGACCACGCGCACACCCAACGGCTATGCCGACCGCGTTACCCGCACCGGGATCGCCGCCCATGCGCTGGGGGTGCGCTGATGCAAGGCCTCATCGCCTCGATCATCGTGCTGGCGCTGCTGTTGATCGGCGTCGGCGCGTATGTCCACCACCAACACCGCCGCGTGGATGCCGCCAACCAGCGCGCCGATGAAGCGGATCGCAATGCGGCCGTGTTGAGCCGCGCACTGGCCGATGCCGAACTCAAAGAGACCGTGGTCACCGAATACGTTGATCGCGTCCAGGTCATCCGCGAACGCGGTGCCACCATCACCAAGGAAGTACCTGTCTATGTCACCCAACAAGCGGATGCCCATTGCACTGTGCCTGCTGGCTTTGTCAGCCTGCACAACCAAGCCGCCCAAAACCTGCCCGCCACCCAGCCCACCGGCGATCCTGATGCGCCCGCCCCCGGCGTTGAACTCTCTACCGTCGCCGCCACCGTCAGCGACAACTACACCATCTGCCACCACACCGCCGCCCAACTGATCGCCCTGCAGGATTATCTGCGCGGCCTGCCCGCTGCCGAGGCCCGCTGATGATCAAGCCCACCGACCTGCGCCAGCACCTCACCGCCGCCCTGCCGGATCTGGCCCGCGACCCTGACCGCCTGATCATCTTCATGCGCGATGGCCAGCTCATCGCCACCGCCGTGCCCGGCCTGTCGTTTGAGTACCGCTACACGCTGGCGCTCTTGGTCACCGATTACAGCGGCGAGCCTGATGCGTTGATGGTGCCGGTGCTGGAATGGCTATCGCGCCACCAGCCCGAGCTATTCGCCAACCCGGACTTGCGGCAGAACATCCGCTTCGAGGCCGAGGTGCTCAGCAACGCGGCGGTGGATATCGAGATCACCCTGCCGTTGACCGAGCGCGTCGGCGTGCATCCCCGCGCTGGCGGCGGCATGACGATCGAGCATTACCCCGAGCCCGTCATCGAAACAACGATGCGCCCCGGGCGTTGGGATGTGTACCTGCGCGATGAATGGATAAGCGGCTGGGACGTGCCAGCGAATGAGTGATTTTGATCGCCTCGCCACCTGGGCCGCGCCACTGCTGCAGCAGATGCAGCCCGCCGCCCGCAGCAAGTTGGCCAGGCTGATCGCCACAGACCTGCGCCGCAGCCAAGCCCGGCGCATCACCGCCCAGCAAAACCCGGATGGCAGCGGCTTCGCCCCGCGCAAGGCACCGCCCACCAAACGCAGCCAGCGCGGTGCCATCCGTCGGCGCGGCAAGATGTTTGGCAAGATCAAGCAGGCCCGCCATCTGCGGGTACAGGCCAGCCCCAGCGCCGCCACGGTCGAGTTCGCCGGCCGTGTTGCGCGTATCGCCCGCGTCCACCAATACGGCCTGCGCGACAAAGTCGGCCGCAAAGGCCCGGACGTACGCTATGACCAACGTGAACTGCTGGGCTTCAGTGGTGCCGATCGGGAGCGGATCGAAGACCTGCTGCTGCAGCACTTCCGCGCCGCCATCGGCTAATCACCGTGTGGCAAAGCCGGCCACATGCGCCGCATGGTGCAACTAGCCGCACGCCCACGCATCCTCGAACGGCCATCGCACACCGGCCACCATGCTCGATTATTCCGCCATCGATTTGACGCGCCTGCCGCCGCTCGACATTGTCGAGCCGCTGGATTTCGAGATCGAGCTTGCCGCCGCCGTCGCCGACCTACGCCAACGCTGGCCAGAGTATTCCGCCCTGCTGGAATCCGACCCGGCTTACAAGCTGCTGGAGGTGCTGGCCTACTTCACCCTGCAGCTGCGCGCCCGCATCAACGAAGCCGCCCGGGCCTGCACGCTGGCCAATGCACGCGGCAACGACCTCACCCAACTAGCCGCCAATTTCAACGTGGCTAGGCGGGTGATCTCACCGGGTAACCCCAGCGCATTTCCGCCCGAGCCGCCTGTGCTCGAACCCGATGACGAACTGCGACGGCGCGCACAACTGGCGTTCGAGGCCATCAGCACCGCCGGCCCCGAGGGCGCATATGTGTTCCACGCGCTGGGCGCGCACGCGGATGTGCTTGATGCCTCCGCCACCAGCCCCGCCCCGGTGGATGTCGTGATCAGCGTGTTGTCGCGCCGGCCTGATGGTGTGCCATCGCAAGCGGTGCTCGATGCGGTGGCCAGCGCGCTCAATGCCGAGCACGTGCGACCGCTGACTGATCGGGTCACCGTGCAGCCGGCCGAGATCGTCGAATACACCATCGATGCGGCGGTCGTGATGTACCCCGGCCCTGATGCCGAAGTGGCCTTGGCCGAGGCACACCGGCAACTGGATGCCTATATCGAGCGCCACCGCCGCATCGGGCGCGATGTCACCCGCAGCGGGCTGTACGCGGCGATCCACGTGCCCGGCGTGCAGAACGTGGTACTCACCTCGCCACCGGCCGATATTGTCATCACTCCGCTGCAATCGGCGCGCTGCATCAGCAAGACACTCAGCCTTTCCGGGGTCGATGCATGATGCGCGTCCTGCCGCCCAATGCGACCAGCGGCGAACAAGCATTGGCCGATGCCTACGCCCGCATCCTCGATACCCCGGTGCCGGTGCGCCACTTGTGGTCGGCAGCAAACTGCCCCGCCGCGCACCTGCCATGGCTGGCGTGGGCGCTGTCGGTGGACGATTGGCATCCCGCGTGGCCAACGGATCGCAAGCGCCGGGTGATCGCATCCAGCTTTGATGTGCATCGAACCAAAGGCACCGTGCATGCCGTGCGCACCGCGTTGGCGGCGCAGGGTTATAGCACCCGCATCCGCGAGTGGCATCAAGCCACACCGCCCGGCCAGCCTGGCACCTTCAGCGTGGATTTTGAGCGCGCCGACGGCTTTGACCACACCGCTTACGACGATGTCACCCGCATCGCGTTAGCCACCAAAAACGTCCGGTCCCACTTGATCGGCGTGCGTGCCCAGGTATCAACCCGCGCCCGCGTCACCGTGGGCAGCGCCACACTCTGCGGCGAGCTGGTCACGGTCTACCCATATCAACTGCGCGCCATCCGCCTGCATGCCCGGATGGTGGGCCGCGCAGCTGCGCTGGCCGGCGAAATCACTACCGTCTACCCAGGGAGTCCACATTGAGCCAGTACCTGACCGTGCTCACCGATACCGGTGCCGCTGCCCATGCGCGATCGGCCGCCAACAACACCCCGATGCTGCTGGCCGCCATCGCAGTCGGCGATGGCGGCGGCGATGACGTGGCGGTGAGCTCCGATCGCACCACGCTTGTGCGCGAGACCTATCGCGGCGATTTGTCCGCCCTCTACCAAGACCCGGACAACCCCTCGTGGTACATCGCCGAGCTTGTCATCCCCGCCCATGTCGGCGGCTGGGAAATCCGTGAGATTGGCCTATTCGATCAAGCGGGCGAGCTGATCGGCTACGGCAATTACCCCACTAGCTACAAGCCGATTTACCAGCAGGGATCGACCAAAGAAATCGTGGTGCGCATGTGCGTCGAGTTCAGCCCCGATGCTGACGTGGCACTCATCATCGACCCGAATCTTGTCACCGCCACCCGGCAATGGGTGCTGTCCATCGCGATGCGCGATGTCGATGTGGAGGCCCGCATCAAAGCCGCCTTCCGCCGTGACCGCCCGCATCGCTATTTCCGCAACCAGATTTGACCGAGGAACCTCTTATGCCATCCGGACGCTTCGGCAATGCCGATCTCCAAGCCAATACCGATGTCGATCTCTACACCGTGCCCGTCGGCACCGTGGCGACGGCCAACATCAATCTGTGCAACCGCAGCGAAAGCCCGGTGCGGGCGCGCATCGCGATCCGCAGTGGCGCGCTCGGCAGTGCGCACTACCTCGAATACGACGCGCTTATCCCGCCTAATGGCGTGCTAGGGCAAACCGGCGTGGCCATGAGCCCCGGCGAAATCATCACCGTTCGCGCCTCGGCGGCGGGTGTCAGTGCTCGCGCGCATGGCTTCGAGGAGGCACTCTGATGGGGCGCTATGCAACACAGCGGCATCTGGTGAAAAAGGAGCAGGTGTTCAGCGCGTCCGGCGTGTTCACACCGTCTGACGCTTTGCTCGCGCTGGGCGGCGCGGTGACCGTGCGCTGCGTCGGCGGCGGTGGCGGCGGGCAAAACGGCAACGGCGGCGGCGGTGGCAGTGGCGCAGACATCACCCGCATCATCCGTGTAACTGGCCCCGTTGAAGTCATCGTCGGGGCAGGTGGCAATGCCGGGCCGGCAGATGGTGCGGCAATGGCATCACGCGGTGGCAGCACATCATTCGGCGCATTTTTGACCGCTGGGGGCGGATATGGTGCCCCTCAAACGCGCACATCTGGCACGGGCAACCCCGGCGGCGCATCAGGCGGGCCCGGCGGCTTTTGCGGGGGGAGCGCCAGCGCGGGCAATGGGGGTTCGGGGAGTTACCCCGAGGCGGGATTAGGCGGTGGGGCCGGAGGTCTTGGTGGTGTGACGGGCAGCACCAATGCCCGCGCCGCAACCCCGCCTGCCCCCACATCGGGCGGCGGCGGCGGCGGCGCGATCCAATCCGTTGGGCTGGCCACCGCCGGTGCCAGCGGCGTCTGCATCGTGAGTTGGGAGGAATAACCATGACCGAACGTATTTACGCCCTGATCGCAAACGGCGAAGTGGACAATGTGATCGTCGCCGATGCCGATTGGCATACCGGCATCGACATCACCGATCATGATCCGATCCCCGGCATCGGCTGGCGCTACGATGCGGGTGCAGACGAATTCACGCCGCCCGATGGCGCGCCGGTTGGGCCGGTGGAGCCGGGTGATCCCGTGGAGCCTGCCGAGCCGCCGCCCGAGGATCGACGCATCACTCGCTTGGCATTCCGCACCCGTTTTGCGCAAGCGGAGCTGATCGCGATTGAGATAGCTGGACTGGACAACCCCGCCGCGACAATGACCGAGCGCCAAGCCGCCGCCGCCATCAGAGTGATGATGAAAACCGTGGACACGGCCAATTTCATCGACCTCGCCCGCGCCGATACCCGGGCGGGCGTTGAGCAACTAGAGGCCGCTGGCTTGCTTGGCGAGGGCCGCGCTGGCGAAATCCTCGATGCCGATATTGAGCTGATCGAGCGCCCGCCAGCATGATGCGCACACCATCGACGGTGCGGGTGATCTTCACCCGCAACCACCGGATCGGCAGCATCTTGCTGCGTGGATTTCTTTGGTCGGGCTGGTCGCACTGCGCGATCATCGACGGCGATGAGGTGATCGAGGCGGTTGCAGGCGTGGGCGTTCGCCGCCAACCGTTGCATGCCTTGATCGACAGCGCCAGCCATCACGCCATCATCGATATTCCTGCACGCAATCCCGCTGCCGTTATCGCTGCTGCGCGCAGCCAGATCGGCAAGCCATACGATTGGCTGGGCGTGATCGGCATCGGCCTGCGCCGCCGCTGGCAGTCCGCCGACGCATGGTTTTGCAGCGAGTTGACTGCGTGGGCATTCGCCGCTGGCGGCACACCCATCGTGCGCGTCGGCGAGTTCCGCGTCACGCCACGTGATCTCTACTTGCCGATATACACAGCCATCAGCAACGCCTAGCGGCCCTGTCATGCCGCATTGCACAGTGCGCGCCGCTCGCGTATGCACCAGCGCCTGCGCAGGATGTCGGCATGGATACACCCGCCGCTGAAAACCACCGCCGCATCGAGCACGCACTGCGCGTGGGCACGGTGATGGCCGTCGATCACGGCCGCGCCGTGTGCCGGGTGCGGACAGGCGAGATCACCACCGATTGGATCCCGTGGTTCGTGCCGCGTGCCGGCGACACCATCGAATGGTCTGCGCCCTCGGTGGGCGAACAACTGATGCTGCTATCGACAAGCGGCGATACCACCGGCGCGGTGGCACTACGCGGCATCTACTCAAACACCTATCCCGCGCCGGCCAACGCCGAATCCAAGCACGTCCACCGCTACAAGGATGGCGCGTGGTTTGAGTATGACGATGAGGCCCACAGCCTGGTCGCCACGCTGCCCGATGGCGGCACCGCCACACTCACCGCACTGGGCGGCACCACGATCAACGGCGATGTGCAGATCAATGGCATGGTGCGCGTCAGCGAGACGGTGATTGCCGAGGTCGATGTGATCGCCGCCGGCATCAGCCTTGTCAACCACGTGCATCGTGATGTGGTCAGTGGCCCGGCCGATACAGGCAAGCCCAAATGATCGGCATGCACGCCCGCAGCGGCCGCGCGTTTGATGGCATCGATCACCTTGCCCAATCCATCGCCGACATCCTCACCACGCCCATCGGCACCCGCATCATGCGCCGCGACTACGGCAGCCTGCTGCCCGAGCTGATCGACACCCCCGACACCGGCGCCAGCCGCGTGCGCTTGTATGGCGCTATCGCCACCGCGCTGATGCGCTGGGAGCCGCGACTGCGTGTGACCCGCCTCGGCATCACCCGCACCGCCACCCCCGGCGCAGTCAACGTCGATATCGAGGGTGAGCGCATCGACATCACCCACCGCCCGGCCGCCACGCGGCTATCCATCCCGCTACCCATCACCTGACCCCGGAGCCCATCATGTCCGATGCTTATCACCACGGCGTGCGCGTCATCGAAATCAACGAAGGCGTGCGCGTGCTGCGCACCATTTCCACCGCCGTCATCGGCTTGTTGGCTACCGCCGATGATGCCGATGCCAGCGTGTTCCCGCTCAACAAACCGGTGCTGCTGACCAACGTCCGCAGCCGCATCGACAAAGCCGGTACCACCGGCACTCTGCGCAAGGCACTGCAAGCCATCGTCGATCAATGCGACCCGATGGTGGTCGTGGTGCGTGTGGCCGACGATGACGAAGACGGCACCGTCACCTCCAACACCATCGGCAGCGTCGAGAATGGCCAGTACACCGGCATGCAGGCACTGCTGGCCGCGCAATCGCAGCTCGGCATCCGCCCGCGAATCCTCGGCGCGCCCGGCCTTGATACCCAGCCGGTGGCTACCGCGCTGGCCATCGTCGCCCGCAAGCTGCGCGCCATGGCGTATGTCAGCGCCGGCACCAGCGCGACCAAGGAAGACGCGGTGCAATATCGCGAGAACTTCGCCGACCGCGAGCTGATGATCATCTGGCCGGATTTCCAGGCGTGGGACACCAAGGCCGACGCCATCCAGCCCGCGTTCGGCGTGGCCCGCGCATTGGGCCTGCGCGCCCGCATCGACATGGAACAGGGCTGGCACAAGACGCTTTCCAACGTCGCAGTCAGCGGCGTGACGGGCATCAGCCGCGATGTGCATTTCGACCTGCAAAACCCGGCCACCGATGCCGGCCACCTCAACGCCAACGAAGTCACCACGTTGATTAACCTCAACGGCTTCCGCTTCTGGGGCAGCCGCACTTGCAGTGATGAGCCGCTGTTCGCCTTCGAGAGCGCAACACGCACCGCGCAGGTGCTGGCCGACACCATCGCCGATGGCATGGCCTGGGCGATCGACAAGCCCATGCATCCCTCGTTGATCAAGGACATCCTGGAAACGATCAACGCCAAGTTCCGCGAGCTGAAATCCCAGGGCTACATCATCGATGGCACGGCGTGGTACGACGAAACCGTCAACACCGAAACCACGCTGGCCGATGGCAAGTTGTTCATCGATTACGACTACACCCCGGTACCGCCGCTGGAATGCCTCAACCTGCGCCAGCGCATCACCACCCGTTATCTGGCCGAGTTCGCGGCCCGCATCAACGGCTGACCCCCAGCGCCGGGTGCGTGATGGCCCGGCGCGCCCCTGATCCCATCGGAGACCCCCATGGCCCTGCCCCGCAAGCTGAAAAACTTCAACGTGTTCGCCGATGGCGAATCCTTCATCGGTCAGGCGACCGAAGTCACCCTGCCCACCCTCACCCGCTCGATGGAGGATTATCGCGGCGGCGGCATGTCCGGCCCGATCAAGATCGACAACGGCCAAGAAGCCATCGAGTTGGAAGCCAAGTTCGGCGGCCTGATGCTCCCCATCATCCGCACCTATGCCGCCAGCAAGCACGATGCGGTATTGCTGCGCTTTGCCGGTGCCTACCAGCGCGATGACACCGGCGCGGTGGATGCGGTGGAGATCACCGCCCGGGGCCGCTGGAGCGAGCTGGACATGGGCACCGCCAAGGCCGGGGACGATACCGAGTTCACCGGCAAGCTGGCGTGCAGCTACTACAAGCTGACCGTCAACGGCACCGTCGAGCTGGAATTTGACCTGGTCAACATGGTCGAAATCGCTGGCGGCGTTGACCGCCTCACCGAGCAGCGCCGCGCCATCGGCATCTGATCCGCGCCGCCACGCCCTACGTCACGCCGGGCCTGCCCCGGCGTCATTTGCACCGCTATTTGCACAATTTGCACAGGAAACCCCGATGTCCAAGCAAACCATCCCCACCGCACCGGCCGCGCCGAAAACCGCCCTCATCGCGCTGGCCGAACCGATTACCCGCGGCGAGCAAACCATCCGCGATATCACCCTGCGCCAGCCGCGATCTGGCGAGCTGCGCGGCGTCGCCCTGTTCGACTTGCTGCGGATGAATGTCGATGAGATATCCACCTTGCTGCCGCGCATCACCACGCCCACCCTGACCAGCGCCGACGTGGCCAACCTCTCGCTGCCGGACTTGGTCGAAATCGCTGGCAAGATCGCCGGTTTTTTCGCCCCGGCCGAGACGGCCGCATCAGTGTCTGCCGAAGCGTAGAAGACGCCTATGCCGATATCGCCATGGTCTTCCACTGGCCGCCACAGGCGATGGACGCTATGCCGCTTGAAGAGTTGATGGAGTGGCGCGAACGCGCCCGCGAACGCAGCGAAGCCACCTGATTGAATGCCCCCATGCCCACCGCCCGCCACAACGAAAACAGGGCCGCGAACGGCCCTGTCACTACCTACCCCATGCGCCGATCAATCGGCGTCGGCGGCGCCCTTGGCCACGCGCTGGGCATCGTGCACCCAGGTCATCTGCTCGATGATCTGGCCCAGGAGGGTTTCGATGTTTTCGGCGACGGCGGCCATTTCTTCGGGTTGCACGGCCATTTGCTGGGCGGTGTTGGCATCAAACCGGGCCAGCAGGCGGGCGCACAGGTAGGCGCGCTCCAGGCGCACTTCATCGCTGTCTTCGAGCATAAAGCCGGTGATGCCCAAATCGTGGGCGGCACTGCCATCGGGGATAGCGGGGGTGTACAGCATGGTGGACTCCTTTTCGTAGGTAATGGAATCCGCCGCCTCGCTGTCAAACAAGGTGGCGGACGGTGCGGGTTGACAGACCGGGAAAAGGCACCGGCGGGCCGAAGCCCCCACGCACCGCCCACCAAAGAATTGCGGGCAACAAAAAAGCGCCGTGCGGCGCTGCTGCGCCTTTTCCAATGGGCTGTCAAACCCGGCAACGGCATGGGCCGCTGCATGGGCAACGCTACGCCGGCGCGGGCAGGCTGTCAAGCCGAAGTTATCCAAACGTGGCTATACTTGGGCCATGACGATTATTTTCATCATCGGTGTCGTGGTGTTCTTGCTGGCCGGCCTTTTTTCGGTGATGCACAGCGTTATCCGGCCGATGGTGGACTACCTCTACCCGCCGCCGACACCGCACGAAGAAGTGTCCGCACAGGCTATCCAGCCTGCATCCGTCGTGGTGCATCCCGTGGCGGGGCGATCTGTCCACATGGCCAGCGCCAGCAGTTCAAAGGCACGCAGAAACGCCGATGCAACCAAGGAATGGTGGCGCAAAGTCGAGCGCAAGCACGCCATCAGGCAAGCCATGCAAAAGCACACCCCGGGGCCGCGCCGCTTGCCTTGATCGCGGCGGTGCGCAGGGGCGTTGAATGAGCAACTCCCTGCAACTCAAGGTGGTTCTGGCAGCCATCGACAAAGCCACCGGCCCCATGCGCAAGATGCTCGATGCAAGCAAGGGCACCGGCAAAGCACTGGAAGCCACCCGCCAGCACCTGCGCAAATTTGATGAGCAACAACGTGCCATTGCCGCCCATCGTGGCTTGGAATCACGCCTATCGCGTGATGGCAACGCCCTGCTGAAGGCCCGTAAAGAATTGCAGGCCATGCACGCTGCCCATGCAGCGGCAGAGAAGCCCACCAAAGCGCTCACCAACGCGATGGACAGGCAGCTAGGGCGCGTCAAGAAATTGGCCGAAGCCCAAAAGGATCTGCGCAGCCGCCTAGGTGCATCCAAAGCCAAATTGGCCGAGACCGGCATTGCCGTCGGCAAGCTCGCCCAGCACGAACGTGATCTTGCCGCATCCACGCAGCGCGCCACGAAAGCACTAGAAAAACAGCAGGCACGATTGAATTTGTCGAAAGGCCTGCAAGCCGCCGGCAACAGCATGGCACGTGGCGGCATGTTGATGAGCGCCCATGGTGTTGGCGCATATGCCGCAGGCCGCACAGGTATGCAGCAGACATCAGCCCTGATGCAGCCCGGCATCGCCCTGCAAGCCACAATGCGCGACATCGCCATCACGGGTGATTTCAGTCGCCAGCAAGAAGCTGCACTCACTGCCCAAATCCGTGCCGATGCGCTTCGCTTCAACCAAACCTCTGATGCTATCGCGCTGGGGTTGCAGGAGCTGGTCGCCAACGGCATCACTGCCGAGGCAGATTTGGCGCACTACTCCAACGTCCTGGGTAAGGCCAGCGTCGCCAGCGGGGCTGAAATCGAAGACCTGAGCAGCTTGATTGTCAGCCTGCAGCGCAACTTGGGCATGGGCAAGGATGAGATCGCAGGTGCATTTGATGCACTGGCCTATTCCGGCAAGCAGGGCAGCTTCGAGCTGCGCGATATGGCGAAGTGGTTCCCGCAACTGGCTCCGATGATGGCTGGCCTCGGCGTGACCGGGCGCGATGCCGTTGACCAACTGGGCTCGGCATTGCAAATCGCTAGGCTTGGCGCGGGCAGTTCGGATGAAGCCGCCAACAATTTGAAAAACTTCCTCTCCAAAGTCGTGTCCGCTGACACGTTGAAAAGTTTCGATAAAGCGGGTATCAACCTCAAAAAACGCCTGATGGAACTACAAGCCAAGGGCGTCAATCCACTGCAAGGGTCGTTGCAGCTCATCACGGAATACATGGGCAAAAAAAGCCCGCAAGCCATGGGCCAGTTACGGACGGCCATGGCATTGAAAGGCGATACCGAACGGCAGGCAGCACTCGAAAAGCTCGCCTCGGCCTACGCCTTGGGTGATCTGTTCCGCGATCAGCAAGCCATGGCTTTCATTCGCCCAGCGCTGGCGAATGCCGAAGATATGGACAGCATCCAACAAGGTGCGGCCGGGGCCAACGGTGTTCTGGATGCCGACTGGAAGGCGCGCATGGATACCGCGCAGATGCAAGCCCAGCGCCTACAAATCCGCCTGACAGAGCTAAAGCTCAAGGCGTTCGATGTGCTCGGCCCAAGCCTGAACCAACTGTCGGAATCGGCAGGGCGGTGGCTGGACAAGCTGGGCAACTGGATCGAGCGCAACCCCGCGTTGGCCAGCAGCTTGTTGAAAGGCGCGGCCGGGTTCGCCGTTCTTGCCGCTGCACTTGGTGCCATCCTGATCCCGCTGGGGATAGTCATGTCAGTGGCGGGGCATTCGCTCAAGGTATTTGGCTGGCTCGCTGGCGTGAATTGGGCACCAATCGCCAACGGTATCAGCAGCGCCTTTATGCCGTTGGTTAACGTATTCCGCATGATCTTGCCGGCGGTGCTGGGCGTATCGGCCCCGGTGGTCGCAGCGATTGCCGCCATCGGGATCGCCGCCGTGCTGATCTGGAAATACTGGCAGCCGATCAAGGCATTCCTGATCGGCGTCTGGGATGGCTTTATGGTCGCCATGCAGCCTGTGCAGGTGGCGCTTGCCAGCGCGTTCGAGCCGCTGCGCCCGGTGTTCGATTGGCTGGGTAATGCCTTCGGCGCGGTGGTGAATTGGGTCAAAGAATTTCTCACGCCGATGGATGCCACCAATGAGCAACTGGCCACCGCCGCCAGTTGGGGCTTGCGGGTGGGCCAAGCGATCGGGGCTGTGATGGGCACCAACTTGCGCATCATCATCGGCGTGCTGGGCGTGCTGATCCGCGCGCTGAAGTTCGCGTTCAACTGGTCGCCACTCGGCATCATCATCCGCAACTGGGGGCCGATCAGCCCGTACCTCAGTGCGATATGGGATGGCATCAAGGCCGCGGGCGCGGCGCTTTGGAGCGCGCTGAAGTTCGCGTTCAACTGGTCGCCGCTCGGCATCATCATCCGCAACTGGAGCACAATCGGCCCGTACCTCGCCACGCTCTGGGATGGCATCAAGGCGTATGCCGGCGGTGCGTGGGATTACCTCACCGGCCTGTTCAGCGGCGACCGCGAAAAAATGATCAGCGGTCTGCAAGGCATGTGGACGGCGATCAACACCATCCTGGCCGGCTGGCCCGCCAAGATGCTGCAAGCCGGGCTGGATATGGTGCAGGGCTTCATTGATGGCATCCGCAGCAAGTTTGGCGGTGTTGGCGAGGCAATCGCCGGGCTAGGCACGGGCGCCATCGCCGGCTTGAAATTGATCCTCGGCATCAAAAGCCCCAGCCGTGTATTTGCCGCACTAGGCGATGACACGATGGCCGGCTTCCGCCTTGGTCTTGACCGCTCCGGTGGCGACCCGCTGGCCAGCATCAACACGCTTGGCCAACACATGCGCACCGCTGGCGCCGGCATTGCATTGGCCGGTGCCATGGCTGGCCCGGCTGTCGCGCTCGATGCGCGGCCACCGCTGGCGGGGTCTGGCGGTGCCGGCAGTGGCGCGGCAGGCAACACGTACCAGATCACCGTGAATGTAAGTGGTGGTGCGGCGGCACAGGATATCGGCCAAGCCGTGCGCGCTGAAATCGAGCGGCTGGAGCGCGAGCGCAGCTCGCATCGCCGCACCGCCCGCTTGGGCGATTACGACTGAGGGCACGCACGATGATGATGGCACTGGGCACGTTCGTTTTTTCGCTGTCCGATCTGGCTTACCAGCAGTTGCAACGCAACACCAACTGGCGGCATTCGCGCACGGCCCGCGTCGGCGCGCGCGAGGCCAGCCAATACCTTGGCCCCGGCGATGACAGCATCGAGCTATCCGGCATCGTCTCGCCCGGCATCACCGGCACACCGGCCGCGCTGGATACCCTGCGCGAGCTGGCCGACGAAGGCCGGCCGCTGGCATTGGTGGACGGCACCGGCGTGGTACACGGCGCGTTCGTGATCGAGAGCCTCAACGAAACCCGCACGCTGTTCTTTGCCGATGGCGTGGCCCGCCGCATCGAGTTCGCACTGTCACTCAAACGCACCGATGCCGATGCCGAGGAACCCACCGAATGAAACGCCGCATCGGCTACCCCATTCCCGCGTGGCAAGTGGTGATGGATGGGCGCGATTTAACCGAGCGCATGCGCCCGCGCTTGATCGACCTCACCCTGACCGAAGCGCGGGGCAAAGAGGCCGATCAGCTTGACCTGCGCATCCACGACAACGATGGCCGCATTGCCCTGCCCGCACGCGGCGTGGAGATCCACGCGGCCATCGGTTGGCAGGATTCGGGCTTGATCGACAAGGGCATCTTCGTTGTGGATGAAGTGGAGTATTCCGGCAGCCCGGACATCATCACCATCCGCGCCCGCGCCGCTGACCTCACCCAGCCCATGCGCCGCCGCCGCGAACGCAGCTGGCACGGCAGCACTGTCGGCGCCATCTTGGGTGATATCGCCGCCGAGCATGGCCTCAAAGCCAGCATCGACGGCGCGCTGGCCGGCATCGCTATCTCGCATTTCGACCAGACCGGCGAAAGCGATGCCAACATCATCACCCGCCTCGCCGAGCGCTACGATGCCGTCGGCACCGTCAAGGCAAAAACGCTGGTTTTCAAGCCGATTGGGAATGGCGTGACTGCCAGCGGCATCATCCTGCCGGATGCCCGCATCGTGCGCGCCGATGGCGACCAACACCGCTATAGCGCCATCGACCGCGATGGCGATTACAGCGGCGTGCAAGCCGGCTGGACAGACAAAAGCGGGGCCAGCCGCCAAGTGGTGACCGTGGGCAGCGCCAAAAATGCCAAGCAACTGAAAACCACCTATAACAACGAAGCCGAAGCCCGCGAACACGCCACCGCTGAGCAAAACCGGATCAAGCGCGGTGCCGCCAAATTCGACTACACCCTAGCCCTTGGCCGGCCCGATCTCTACCCCGAACAACGCATCACGATCACCGGCTTCAAGCCTGAGATCGACAACGCAAAATGGCTGATCAAGAAGGTCACCCACACCATCACCGGTAGCGGCGGATACATCACTGCGTTGGAGATGGAGACGGCGGTGTAGTGTCATCTGTGGTGCCATGCACTTGACTTGGTGCAACCATTGCACTATAGTTCACCCATGCCAACGATCAAGCGCCTGCCGGACTGCACCCTCTACATGTACGCAGGCGATCATGCGCCACCGCATTTCCATGTCGAGTTGAACGACGGTCGCGAAGCGCTGATCGCCATCGCAACCCTCACCGTTCTCAAAGGCAATATCCCGGCACGCGAGCTAAAAACCGCCATGGCATGGGCGGTAGACAACCAAGCCCATCTGCACACCACGTGGAAGGTACTGAACCCATGAACCGCGACCACTTCACCCTCACCGCCGCATCGGTCATTGGCGATCAGCAACTGGCCCTGACCTTCGCCGATGGCCAGCAGCTCAATGTTGACCTATCCGAGATCATCCGCCGCCACCCTGTGTTGGCACCACTTGCCAATCGGGGCTTGTTCGCGCGGATCGAAGTCACCAACGGTGGCCGCTCGGTGATGTGGAATGGCGATGACATGCTTGAGCTGGCCAGCGATAACCTGCGCGCCCGCGCCATCGAGCAAACCGGCGAGGCATCGCACGAAACCATCTGGAACTGGATGCACCAACACGGCCTGACGCTAGATGCCGCCGCCCAGGCACTCGGCCTGTCGCGCCGGATGCTGGCCTACTACCGCAGCGGCGAAAAGCCCGTGCCGCGCACCGTGGCGCTGGCGATGCTGGGCTGGGAGGTTGAGCAGGCCGCTTGACCGTTCAAACCAAAACTGCTTGCCTTCAGTAAGGCCCACGGCAGAATGGATCGCCTGATCACTTGCGTTGTTTCGATGCGGATATCAGCTTCTTAAGCTCGGCGCGGTGCCGCTTGTAATCTGATGCAGCCTCGGAAAAATCCTTTGGGTTATCGAATGCCGTGGCATGAAACATTCTTCTAACAGCGTCGAGTGTTTCAGCAACCACGAAACGGGCCGGCATGGGCTGAACTTCCATCAATTCATCTTGATATTTGCGATGTTCCTGCGTGAAGCTACGCGCAAAATCACCCCACTTCGCCTGATCGCCTGAACTTCGAGCCGCTTGTAAACGATCATGCAGTGACGCGATGTTTTTTTCCCACATTGCGTACTGCTCGGCTTGCTCAGATGCCTGCGAGGCGTCCCGTGCAGCCTGGGCGGCAACCGCGTCTGCACCACCCACAATGAAGGCGGCTTCAACCTCCGCACTCAACAACCCATCTTCGCGTGTTAGTAGCGCCCCGGTTAGGTGTTCGCCATTTTCACCAATAATGCGCCTCACGCTTTCAGGCTGAACTTGCGGAATCGGCATAACGACCGAAGCAAGATATTTACCGGGTTTCAGCCCATTGGCCGGGCCAATATCCTCACTGGCAAATCGACCGTCTTTACCAACGCTGGCGCTAGACTGCCCGGAAAAACCACCATTGATGGACTCTGTTACAGAGAGCATCAATTTGGTTTGTGGCGGCAGGTTGGTTGCTCCTTCCAAGCGCACCAATTGATTAGGCAGCATTACCGCTTCCAGCGTTAGTACCAGATCGGCATCCATCTTTCTTTTTGCTTGATCCGCGTTCTGCATCGACGCAGGCGCAATTGAATCGTTTAAGTCGTCAGCAATGGAAGCGGTATCTGTATCGGCTTTTTTTGATTCCCCCGAGCCGCCCAACACCACACCCAGCACCGCCAGCATCATCACGCCAAGCAGCGCCAGCGCAATAAATCCACCGCCCACGATCAGCGCCGCTTTCAGGCAGCCACTGTTCTTCTTTGCCGCTTCGTGCTCCATCAGATTCCCCCTGTTACGCGCACTTCAAGGTGCTCAATCACCACGTTGCCTGCGATATGCAGGGCCGCGTGTCCTAATCTTTTTTCTTGTCGCCGTACACGCTGATACGCGCGTTTTTCAGCTTGACGCCGCCTTGGATCACCTGCGCTTGGTTGCCGCCGTGGATGGCGATCCCCGGCACCGCTGCGCCCTGCCCAACGCTCTGCACATTCACCGCCCGCAGCGCCATTTGTTGACCGATTTCATCGGCGCGACGGAAGCCGGTGATCAACGCCAGCTCAGCGGGATCACTCAACGATGGCTTGCCGGTCAGCACGTAGCCGGCATCGATGCCCAAGGCATCCAGCGCCAGCAGGTATTCGCCGCCTGGCAGATTCTCATCCTTCTCGAATCGGCTTTGCGTGTTTAGCACCACACCGCATCGCTCTGCGAACTCGGTCTGGTTCAACTTCTTGGCCTTCCTAGCCGCCCTTAAACGGGTTCCGATCGACAAATTGCACTTCCCCTGTTGACATTCAACATTAATGTTGAATATGCTTAGCCGAACACGAGCAAACTTATCCGAAGTGATCCCATGAGTGCAACCCGAAAACAGTGTAAGAAACTTCTGACCGCCGATGAGGCGCGGGCCGAGTTGGATCGCCGGGGCATCGCGCAGGCCGAATTCGCCCGCCAGCACAACCTGCCCGCCAGCACGGTGTATCAGGTATTGGCCGGCCACAAGAAATGCCTGCGTGGCCACGCCCACAAGGCGGCGGTCTTGCTGGGCATGAAAGCCGGTGTGATCGATGACCAGCCCAAGGCCGCTTAAGCATGAGCCGTCGCGGCCCCGGTATGCACTGCCCGCACTGCCGCAAGGCGGCCACGGCGCGCACCAGTGTGGAGCTCAGCGCCACCTACCGCGAGGTGACGTACCAGTGCCGCAACCTGCTGTGCGGGCATATCTGGGTCAGTGGGCTGGAAGCCCTGCGCACCCTCTCGCCAGCGGCGCGGCCGCACCCCGATATCACCCTACCGCTGAGCCGGCATGTGCATCTGCCGCCACCGAAATCGATGGATCAACTGCCTCTCGACCTGGAGCACGCCGCATGAATGCCGAACTCACCGCCGCCGCCGACCGCTGGTATGGCGTGCATCACGCCGAACACCTGGCACGCGATTGCGACCGCCTGATTGACCGCTGCGCCGCGCATTTGGTCAGCGCCTTCGCCGCCCCGGCCGGCGATGCCCGGCGCGTGGCCGCTGGCGTCTACGGCGACCGCGCCGCACGCCCCGGCGAGGGCTACATCGATATCGACACCAGCACCGGCCGCATCGCGGTCATCCACGACACGGCCCAGCGCCGCACCTACCACCTAAGCGCCGCCGAGCTGCTGGCCTACTGCCGCCAGCGCGCATCGCCCAGCGGCTAAACCACCCCGCCCGCACAGCGCGCACCCCCGTTTCATTGCAGCCCCGCCGGCATGTCCTCTCTTTGGCCGGCGCGGGTTCTTTTTGCCCAAATTTGGAGATCTTGATGTCCACCACACCCACCATCACCCTGCCCGACTTGTTCATCCGCCAACACGATGGCGGCTATATGAGCTACGCGCTCAACGCCGAAGAGCGCCTGCAACAAGTACGCGGCTGCGATGACATCGCCCAACTGCGCGAGGCCGCCCGCTACCGCAGCCTGCAACCGAGCGTAGCCACCGCCATCGCGCACCGCATCCGGGTGCTGGAAGGTGCGGCATGAAGACGCTACGGCAACTGGCATGGGCGCTGGCGCTGCTGCTGTTGACCACCGGTGCATTGCTGTTGGTGGTGGGCGCGGGGCAGATGGTGGGGGGTGGGGTATGAGTGCCTATGCGGCCAACGCTGGGTCTACATCTGCCGCCGGGTTTGCTAGCCCGCCCACAGCAGGCGTTGCCGCTGGCAGTGCCGGCTTAAACCACCGCAGCGCGCGGCTGGGGCAGCAAATCAAAGCCCAGCGCGTGCATCACCTTAAGCACCGTGGCGAAGCTGGGGTTGCCATCGCCGGAAAGCGTCTTGTACAGGCTTTCGCGGCCCAAGCCGGTATCGCGGGCCAGTTGGCTCATGCCACGGGCGCGAGCGATGTTGCCCAAGGCTTGGGCGATAAAGGCGGCATCATCGCCGGCCTCTTCAAAGCAAGCCTCCAGATACAGCGCGATGGCTTCCTCGCTGTCGAGGTGTTCGGCGCTGTCCCAAGGGCGGGTTTTGAGGGTGGTCATGGGTTAGCTCCCGGTGATGTTGAGTTGCCGCGCCAAAGCGTGCGCGGTGCGGATATCCGCTGGCTGGGTGGATTTATCGCCGCCGCACAAAAGCACGTAAGTCACCGCGCCAGCACGGACAAAGTACAGGCGATAACCGGGGCCATAGGCGATACGCATCTCGCTAACGCCTTCGCCCACGGGCTGGCAATCGCCAAAGTTGCCCGCTTCGGCCCGGTCGATACGCATCTGGATCCGGGCCTTGGCGCGGGCATCGCGCAGGCCACGGAACCAAGCATCGAAGGTATCGGTGGTAAGGAGG